>JBGSIX010000116.1:0-11301 GCA_041742315.1 Phycisphaerales bacterium
GGCGGATCTGGGCGAGCTGCACGACAACGTGCCGGGGGGCGAGGAGGACTCGCCGCTGGTCGGTCAGATCATGGGCAGCGAGCCGGCGGAGATGGCGGCGGCGGCGCTCAAGATGCTCGAGCAGGACGGCCGCGGGGCGCGGGCGTACCGCGATCTGGCGTACGAGGATCTGACGATTCACAAGGTGCGCGAGAGAATCGAGACCCGCTCCCCCGTCGCCGACGGGGGAGCTGTCGCGGAGCGACTGAGGGGGTCTGATGATGAGGAAGGCATGCCCCCTCCGCCTCGCATGCGCTCGGCACCTCCCCCGTCGGCGACGGGGGAGGGGAGTTCCTCCTTCGCCGCCATCGACGTGAACCTGGCCTGCCCGGTGAAGAAGATCGCCAAGAAGGCGCGGGGCGGGCACTGGCTCGCCGATGCGGCGGGTGCGATCCGGATCCTGGAAGCGGTGCGCGAGGCGGTGCCGGCGCACGTGCCCGTCACGGTGAAGATGCGGAGAAGCTTCGACGACACGCCCGAGATGGTCGAGAGCTTCTGGAGGATTTTCGACGCGGCGTACGACATGGGCTGCGCGTGGGTGACGGTCCACGGGCGCACGGTCGAGCAGAAGTACGTCGGCCCGAGCCGGTGGGATTTACTCCGGTCGATCCGCGAGGCGAGGCCCGAGCGTGTGATCTTCGGCTCTGGCGACATCTGGAACGCGGGCGATATCTTCCGGATGCTCAGGTACACGGGCCTGTCGGGCGTGAGCGTGGCGCGGGGGTGCATCGGCAACCCGTGGATCTTCCGCCAGGCGCGGGATCTGATGGCCGGTCGCGAGCCGAGCATGCCCACCCTCGCCGAGCAGAGGAAAGTGCTCGAGGACCACTTCGCGCTGGCGATGAGTGTCAACAAGTCGATGGTGCGGAGCCCCGAGTCGCACACGGGCAAGACGATGCGCAAATTCGGCATCCGCTTCGCGCAGCACCACCCAAAGAGCGAGGAAGTGCGCCTGCGCATGATCGCTGTCAGCACGCTGGCGGACTGGCGGGCGGTACTGGATGAGCTGTATACGGAGGATTGAAAGCGATGGACACACCCAGACACGAGAACACATTGATCCAGGGCTACATCTCGGCCTTTGCCAGCTCGAAGAAGTGGGCCGACGGGTCGATCGAACAGATGTCCGACGAGCAGCTCTTCACGCGGGTGGCGCCGGGGTTCAACTCGGTCGCGGCGATCATGAAGCACATCGGGGGCAACGTGAAGAGCCGGTGGACCGATTGGCGCACCACCGACGGCGAGAAGCCCTGGCGGAACCGCGAGACGGAGTTCGATGTCACGGGCCTGTCGCGCGCGGATGTGCAGCAGCTCTGGGACGGGGCGTGGGTGACGATCTTCCGCGAGCTGATGTCGATGACCGAGGTGGATCTGGAGCTGACGGTGACGATCCGCGGCGAGCCGCACACGGTGCCCGAGGCCGTGAGCCGGCAGCTGCTGCACATGGGCTACCACACGGGGCAGATCGTGTGGCTCGGGCGGATGCTGGTGGGGGACGGGTGGAAGTGGCTGACCGTGAGGCCCGGCGGGAGCGACGAGTTCAACACGCAGATGGGCGAGCGGTTCGGACCGGGGATGGGGCAGGCGTAGTGTGCCACTGACCTGCTTGGCAGGTCAGTGATCGGTGTGTCTGGGGCACCGACCCCGGTGACGGGGTCGGTGGCACGTCGCGTACGATCTGGGTATGACCAAGCTTCTCTCTCTGTGTGTGTTCCTGGCGGCGTTCGGGGCGGAGGCGCAGCGCGCGGTCGAGTTCCGCGTGACGATCGATCCCTCGGTCCAGGGGTTCGCCGCCAACGGTCGGCTCGTGGTGTACCTGATCGATCAGAACTCGGGCGTGCGGGAGCGTGAGCCGGCGGACGGGCCGTTCTTTGAAGAGCCCCAGCCGATGTACTCCGTTCCCGTGCGGAACACGATGACTGGCGAGACGATCGTGGTGGGGCCGGACGCGGTCTTCTTCCCCGTGCCAGCGAGCGAGCTCAGTCCTGGGCGGTATCGCGTGCAGGCGGTGCTGGATCAACACCGGGCCAACAGCGACTGGCGGCGCGAAGAGGGGAATCTGTTCAGCACGCCGGTGGTGTTCGACGTGACGGAGCGCGAGCAAAGGCAGGTGGTCCATCTAAGTCTCGATCAGCGCGTCGGCGCGTACGAGGCGCGTGAGGAAGGGCGCGTGCACCAGATCGCGGTCGTCTCGCGCACGCTGGAGGCGTTTGGCGCTGAGCACGCTGCGCTCCGGGCGGGTGTGATCGAGCCGATCGACAAGGAAGAGGGTCGGCGGTACCCGGTGATCTACGAGGTGCCTGGCTTCGGGGGGGATCACAACCGCGCCGAGTGGGTGGCGGCCCGGATGCAGTTCGCCGAGCCTGATTCGGACATGGGCCGGCTCGCGCGGAACGCGTACTGGGTCGTGCTCGATCCCGAGGGGCCAAACGGGCACCATCTCTTTGCGGACTCGGCGAACAACGGCCCGATGGGCGAGGCGCTCACGAAGGACCTCATCCCCGCGATCGATGCCGCGTTCGCGACGATCCCCAAGCAGAGTGCGCGCCTGCTGCGCGGGCATTCCTCGGGCGGGTGGTCGACGATCTGGCTCGGGATGAACTACCCGGACACCTTCGGCGGCATCTGGTCGAGTTCGCCCGATCCGGTCGATTTCAGCTCGTTCCAGGCGGTGGATATCTACGCCGAGACCAACATGTACCGCCGGGAGAATGACGGCGAGGTCGTGTGGACGCCCAGCTACAAGGACGAGTTCGGCAACGTGGGCATGACGATCCGCCAGGAGAACCGCATGGAAGAGGTGCTCGGCCCGGGCAACACGAGCGGGCAGCAGTGGGACTCGTGGCTGGCGGTCTTTGGGCCGAGGCAGGGCGAGGGCGCACCCGCGGATCTGTACGACCCGCAGACCGGCGCGATCGATCGCGGCGTGGCGAAGAAGTACGCGAAGTACGACATCGTGCGCCTGCTCAAGGGCAACCGCGCGAAGTTCGGGCCGGTTTTGAAGGATCGTCTGCGCCTGATCGTGGGCGAGATGGACAACTACGACCTCGACGACGCGGTGCGCAAGCTCATGGCGGAGCTGGATCAGCTCTCGTACGCGGGCGACGAGCCGCCGGCGGGGTACATCGTGATCGTGCCGGGCAAGGACCACTCGACGGTGTTCGATACGCCCGAGATGGGCGCGATCCCGTGGCAGATGCTGCGCGAGCTCGAGCGCCGGGGGCATATTCCCAAGCAGGAGGGCCGGTGATGAGCGGATGCGAACGGGCGGCGGCTCTGGCGGACGCGATGCGGGCGACCAAGCCCTTTGTGACGCGCTTCCTGACGGGCTTTGACGACACGAACCGCACGAAGCAGATGCCCACGCTCCCCAACCACGCGGCGTGGTGCATGGGGCACCTGGCGCTCACAATGAACCGGTTCGCCGAGCGCTTCGACGGGAAGCCACTGCCCGACTCAGACTACATCACGGGCGACGGCACCGCGGGCACCGCGGAGCGGTTCGACACCGAGTCGGTCTCAATCGGCTCCAGGCCCGTGGACAACCCGGCAATCTACCCGACGCTCGCGCGGAGCCGGAAAGTGTTCGAGGACGCGGTCGATCGCATCGGCGCGGCACTCGAATCGATGAGCCAGTCGCAGCTCCACGAGGAGCAGCAATGGGGCAAGGGAAAGTTCAAGGTCTCGGAACTGGCGGCTCGGATCATCTTCCACAACGGCACGCACGCGGGGCAGCTGGCGGACCTGCGCCGGGCGATGGGGATGCCGGGCGTCATTGGCTAGCGCCGAAAGTGCCAGATCGCAGATAGCCAGAGGGCCAAATAAAGAAGCTTTCTCTTGCCATCTGGCCCTTTGCTCATCTGGCCATCTCGCTTACGCGTCGTCCGAGAACGATCGAACTCGATCGAGCCGGGCGGTTGTGGCGTGCGAAATCGCGGGATTGGTGTATGTCTTTGTTTGGCGGCCTGGCCGCAGGGAGACATCGCCATGGACGTGCGCCGAATTCTCGCTCTCTCGGTCGTGTGCGCTTCGACCCCCGCGCTCGCGCAGGGCGTCGTGGCGGGTCAGGGGCCCGCGCTGCCGGCGCTTGCGGCAATTTCGACCGAGGAAGCGGGCGGGGCGTATCTCTATGACGATCAGAAGCTGGGCGAGAACCTGACGCTGCCGCGCACGGGCGTGGTTGAGCGCATCCGTTTCTGGGGCGGCTCCGAGACGGACGATCAGAACGACCTGAACACGATGGGCTTTCGCCTGCAGATCTTTGAGTTGAACGGGCCGGCGGTCACGCTCCTGCACGATCGCAAGTTCGGACGGGGTTTCGCGGCTCCGATGGACACCGCCGAGACGTTCGGCGTGGGCGGCGCGCGGATGTTCGAGTACGAGCTGGATCTCTCGCGTGATCCGATCGAGCTGGCGGGCGGGCAGGCGTATGTGGTGTCGATCGGGGCGATGCACTTCGTGCCGCCCCGGCTTGGGCGCGAGTCGTGGAGCTGGGCGAGCGCGACGGGCGACGGCGCGGTGTTCGTCGATCTCTTCGACGGGCTGGGCCTGATGCAGGGTGAGGCGGGCGTGACGGGGCTGGCGGTCGAGCTGATCGGTGAGATGGAGCCCGCCGCGTGTCTGGCGGACGTCAACGGTGACGGAGCGCTCTCGCCGGCGGACTTTACGGCCTGGATCTCGGCGTACAACCAGCGCGACCCGCGCGCCGACCAGAACAGCGACGGCGCGTTTACGCCCGCGGACTTCACCGCGTGGATCGCCAACTACAACGCCGGGTGCTGAGCGGAAACTGATATGCTGGGCCTGCCGGAAGGAGGCAAGGCATGGCACAGTCCGATCCCGCGGAGAACCTGCTCATCCAGCACCGCTGGGCGAATGACCGATTGCTCGAGGTGTGCGGGGCGCTGACGGACGAGCAGCTCGATCATGTGTTTGAAATGGGCCGGGGCACGCTCCGCAAGACGCTGACGCACATGGCCGGGGCGATCGGGCGGTGGGGCGACCTGCTCGCCGGTCGGGAGCTGCGCCCGATGCTGGATGACCAGACGCTCGGCATCGATCGGCTCCGTGCGTTCTTCGACGAGGTGACCACGGACTTCGAGCGTTCGGCGCGGGCGCACACTCATGACGAGATCGTCTCAAGGGAATTGGGCGGGAAGTCGTACGGTTTCACCCGCGGCGGCGTCCTGACCCACGTCACGACGCACGCGATGCACCACCGGGCGCAGTGTCTGAACATGCTCCGTCAGCTCGGCGTGGAACAGCTGCCGCCGAGCAGCGTGGTGGAGTGGATGATGATGGCGGATCCGCTCTGAGGGCCGTGGGCGGATCGACCGGGCCACAATGAGGGCAAATTCACGCGGATTTATGCGTGGTTCCATGATCGGGGGCGATGCTTCCCTGTGTCGGGCGGCTTGGTCTGCTGTTTGAGGCCTGAACCAAAAGGAGTCACTATGGAATCGCTCAACGCAACCATCGCCGTGCTCGCCATGGACGGCTACGAGCAGAGCGAGCTGACCGAACCGATCAGGGCGCTTGAGGAAGCCGGGGCGGCGGTGCACGTCGTCTCGCCCAAGTTGGGCAAGATCAGGGGCTGGAAGGACGGCGACTGGGGCGACTCGGTCGAGGTCGACCGCACGATCGACGAGGCGCAGGCGCGCGTCGATGAGTACAGCGCGCTCCTGCTGCCCGGCGGCGTGATGAACCCGGACCAGCTCCGCATGCGCGAGGATGCGACGACGTTTGTGCGTGAGTTTTTCAAGGCGGGCAAGCCGGTGGGCGCGATCTGTCACGGGCCGCAGATCCTGATCGACTGCGGCGTCCTGGAAGGCCGCGAGGTGACGAGCTATCCCTCGATCAAGAACGACCTGAAGAACGCCGGCGCGAGATGGGTGGACAAGGAGGTCGTCTGCGACCAGGCGCTCGTGACGAGTCGGACTCCGAAGGACCTGCCCGCGTTCAACAAGAAGCTGATCGAGGAGATCCGCGAGGGCGTCCACGCGGGTCAGAGGACGGCGTAAGCCAGCAAGCATTGCTCCACGATCGGACGGATCCGATCGTTCCGATCGCGGGGACCACGGGTCGATTCCCCCGACCACCCGACCTTGGTCCCCGCGTTCTTCTGCGCGCTTGGGAGCGGTGGACGGATCAGGCCTGATTGTCTAGAGTCATTCTAATCTAGGACTGTTCTCGGTCCTACACATGAAACCGACCCACGACCAGGAGCCTGCGCCATGTCTGACCGCCCGACCCTGACGACCGCCGAGGGATGCCCGATCGCCGACAACGTGAACTCGCTGACCGCCGGGCCGAGGGGCCCGCTGCTGATGCAGGACGTGCAGCTGCTCGAGCAGATGCAGCACTTCAACCGCGAGCGCATCCCCGAGCGCGTGGTGCACGCCAAGGGCTCGGGCGCGTACGGCACGTTCAAAGTGACCAACGACATCACCAAGTACTCCAAGGCGAGCGTATTCGGCAAGGTGGGCAAGGAGACGGAGGTCTTCCTGCGGTTCTCGACGGTCGCGGGCGAGAAGGGGGCCGCCGACGCCGAGCGCGACGTGCGCGGGTTTGCGGTGAAGTTCTACACCGACGAGGGCAACTGGGACCTCGTCGGCAACAACACGCCGGTGTTCTTCGTGCGCGACCCCTTGAAGTTCGCCAACTTCATCCACACACAGAAGCGCGAGCCCAAGTCGAACCTGCGCAACAACGACATGCAGTGGGACTTCTGGAGCCAGTGCCCCGAGAGCCTGCACCAGGTCACGATTTTGTTCTCCGATCGCGGGCTGCCCAAGAGCTACCGCACGATGCACGGCTACGGCTCGCACACGTACTCGATGATCAACGCCCAGGGCGAGCGCGTCTGGGTGAAGTTCCACTTTAAGAACCAGGCGGGCTTCCAGACGATGGACGACGCCGACGGCGCGGCACTGATCGCCAAGGACCGTGAGAGCCACCAGCGCGACCTGTTCAACGCGATCGAGAAGGGCGATTTCCCCCGCTGGAACGTGCGGATCCAGGTGATGACACAAGAGCAGGCTGTCCAGTTCGAGCAGAAGACTGGCTGGAGTCCCTTCGACCTGACGAAGGTCTGGCCCCACGGCGACTTCCCGCTGATCGACGTCGGTGTACTCGAGCTGAACCGCAATCCTGAGAACTACCACGCCGAGGTCGAGCAGGCGGCCTTCAAGCCGAGCGCGCTGGTGCCCGGCATCGGGCCGAGCCCGGACAAGATGCTCCAGGCGCGTCTGATGAGCTACGCGGACACGCATCTGCACCGCCTCGGTGTGAACCACCACCAGATCCCGGTGAACAAGCCGCGCTGCCCGGTGATGCACTACATGCGCGACGGCCAGGGCGCGACGGCCGAGACGTACGGCGGCATGCCGAACTACTTTCCCAATACGCGGGCCGGCACGCCACAGGAATCACCGAGCGTCCGCGACCCGGCGTGGGACATCGGCGAGGCGATCGTGGATCGGTTCGATTCGCGGAAGGACCACGACGACTTCACGCAGGCGGGGAATCTGTACCGCCTGTTCGACGAGGGCCAGAAGGACCGCCTGACCACGCGGATCGCGGGGGTTCTGGGCGATGCGCGGAAGCAAGTCCAGATGCTCCAGCTCTGCCACTTCTTCCGGGCCGATCGTGACTACGGCATGCGGATCGCCAAGAAGCTCGACATCGACGTCGAGGCGGCGATGACGCAGGCGACGCGCGACACCGCTCACGCGGGCGCGTAAATCGAGGAAAAGGTCTTGAATGATCGCCGGCCCGCCCTATGGCGGGTCGGTGTCTTTTTCGGGGGCGCTATAGTCTGTTTGACGCACGGGGCGCCGGCCTGGTTGGCCTGCTGAGACGGACCCGTAGAACCTGATCCGGCTCGTACCGGCGGAGGGATGCGACCCATGAGCAACTCACAAGACACAATTCTGCCCACCAGCAAGTTCCGCGTGCCCACGCACGGCGCGGGCAACCCGGGGATCACCGGCATCACCTCGCCCGGTAGCTTCGCCAACAAGCCCGACATCGGCGGGCCGCTGGCGTTCAGTTCTCCCGACACGCCCGGCATGCCTGCGCCCAGCGACAAAACCGCGTGGGACTTCCTCCCCGAGGGCTGGCGCGTCGAGGAAGCGCCCGATCACGCGACAGGATGCGCGGGGCACAACAAGGCCAAGTTCGGCGTCTACATCCGCTGCGTCGCGCCCGAGGGCTTTGCGCCCGTCACGCAGCTCGAGTCGGCGCGCCTGGGCATCCTGACGCCCGAGATGCGCCGCGTCGCCGAGCGCGAGCCGCACCTGACCCCCGAGCAGATTCGCGACGAGATCGCCGCGGGTCGCATGGTGATCCCCGCCAACCGGACGCACCTGAAGTTCAACCTCGACCCGATGGCGATCGGTCGCGCGAGCAAGACGAAGGTCAACGCGAACATGGGCGCTTCGCCCGTCTCGTCGGGCACCGACGAGGAAGTCGAGAAGCTGAAATGGGCGGAGAAGTGGGGGGCCGACACGGTCATGGACCTGTCCACCGGCGGCGACCTCGACGAGTGCCGCCAGGCGATCCTCCGCAACTCAACCGTTCCCATCGGGACCGTGCCGATCTACTCGATGATCATCGGACGCAAACTCGAGGACCTCGACGAATCCGCCATCATGGAAACGCTCGAGCACCAGGCGCAGCAGGGCGTCGATTACTTCACGATCCACGCGGGCGTCCGCCGCGGGCACCTGAAGTTCGTCAAAAACCGGCTCATCGGCATCGTCAGCCGCGGCGGCTCTCTCCTCGCCAAATGGATGCTCACGCACAACCGCGAGAACATCATGTACGACATGTGGGAGCAGATCTGCGACCTCATGCGCGAGCACGACGTCACCTTCTCCATCGGTGATGGGTTGCGCCCCGGGGGCCTGGCCGACGCGACCGACGATGCGCAGCTCGCCGAGCTCGAAACACTGGGCGAGCTCACCGAGCGCGCTTGGCGCCGCGGCGTGCAGGTCATGATCGAAGGCCCCGGGCACGTGCCGTTCGATCAGATCGAGTACAACGCCAAGCTCCAGCGGCAGCTCTGCCACGGCGCGCCGTTCTATGTGCTGGGGCCGCTCGTGACCGACGTCTTCCCGGGCTACGACCACATCACCAGCTGCATCGGCGCCACCGCCATCGCCTACCACGGCGCCTCCATGCTCTGCTACGTCACGCCCAAGGAGCACCTCGGTCTCCCGAAAAAGGGCGACGTGAAGGAAGGCTGCATCGCCTACAAGATCGCCGCCCACGCCGCCGACGTCGCGCTTGGCATCCCCGGCACGCGCACGTGGGACGACGAGCTGACCAAGGCCCGCGCCGCGCTCAACTGGGAGAAGCACTTCGAGCTCGCCTTCGACACCGACACCGCCCGCGCCTACCACGACGAGGACCTCGACGTGGACACCGACTTCTGCGCCATGTGCGGCCACGACTGGTGCAGCGTCCGCATCAGCAAGGAGATCCAGGAGTTCGCCTCGGGCGACGACGAGGCCTTCCAACGCGGCAAGCCCGTCAAGTCCGGCGCCCTCAACGCCGAGCAGCAGCGGATCCTCGAGCAGCGGGGCTACCTGAAGCCCGAGGAGATCCACAAGCTGGCCAGCAAGGTCAAAAAGACCGTCGGCGTCAAGGACGAGGGCAAGGCCGCCTGCCACTCGGACTACGTGGACGACGACGGGGCTCGGCAGATCCAGGGCGAGCAGCTTGTGCAGGTGGATGTGAGGCCGGCGCTTGGGATTGCCAAGGGCGATCGGGTGGTCTGAAATGTCTATCATATTTGACTATCAACTTCGAGATGATGTAACTGGCTGGGCGATCCTCACGATTGGAAATGAGGAGCAATCAATACAACTTGACGTTGAGTTCATGAGGTATGTGCTAGAAGGGGTTGCTCGCCAGGCGCTATTTGTAAGAAAGCCGATGCAATCGACAACTGTTGTTGTCGAAAATGGCCCAGTTGCTGGAAAAGTGATATGGTTTTTCAGAGAGGAGAGCACTCTCCGTATTGTTGTTCGTGATGTCAAAGATCGAACAAACGCGGTTGAGATGGCGAAAGCACCGATACTTATTGAAGCATCAGGGCTGTTTAGAGACTTTGGTGTGCGTGTGACACAGGTTCTTGATTCACTGTGGCGACGTCACGGGATGCTCAATTACTTGCGACTCTGGGAATCGAGCTGTTTTCCTATAGACACCTTGCTTGCGCTCCGCATGCTCTATGACAGTTCGCCATTCGTCAAGCAAATTGAAACAGCGACTCGAGCAAACCGAGGTGTTCCGGAGCTTGAATTGAAATTGCTTCAATCTCCACTGGATCTGAGTCCGGGTGGATCTGGAGTTGAATTGCCATTGTGGCCATACGCGGCAGATTATATTAGTGATGATTAATTAAGTGATGCGGGGTCTACTGTGGCTGTATGCGTAATCACACAGAGCAGCGCGCCCACGCGTGTGAATACATACTCACTCAACGCACTGGCGGCCGCCAAATCGGCAGAACGCCTGCATCGATTTTCGGCGCACGCCCCGAACCCGGGTTTCTCGCCACCGGTACAACTCGGCAAGGAGACACACATGCTCATCGAGATCAACTACCGCGACGGGAAATCATCCGAAGCCCTCGACACACGCATCCGCGAGACGCTGGAATCGACGCTCTCGCATCTGACCGAGCGCCTGACGCGCGTGGAGGTGCACCTGGGCGATGAGAACGCGCACAAGGGGGGTGATGGCGACAAACGCTGCATGCTGGAGGCCCGCCCGAAGGGGCTCGACCCGATCGTCGTCGAGGTCCATGGGGATGATTTCTACGACACGGCCCACGAGGCTGCGGGCAAGCTCAAGCGGGCGCTGACGCGGACGTTCGAGAAGCTGGACGCCCGGTAAGCATTTCCGGCGCCGGCGCGAAGAAGGCCCGGCGGCGGGCGGTTAGAGTGCGCAGATGCCCCCCGGCGAAACGAATCCGTATGGCGAGTTTGATGCGTGCCTGGCGACGTCGAGCCGAATCATCGACCGGGCGATCGCCTCGGTGTACGACGCGAAGCTGCGGGCGGTGGGGCTGCGGAGCACGCAGCTGACGGCTCTGGTCGCGATCGCGCGGCACGCCGACGGGGTTTCGGCTTCGGATCTGACGGCGCCGTTGCGGATCGACCAGAGCACGCTCTCGCGGAACCTCGGGCGGCTGGAGGAGATGGGGCTGATCCGCGGGGCGACCGGGGCGGACGAGCGCCGGCGGGTGCTGAC
>JBGSIX010000117.1:0-4744 GCA_041742315.1 Phycisphaerales bacterium
TCGGCGTGGGCGCGGCGATCAGCCCCGAGATGATGAAAGCCCAGTACGCCCTGCGCGAGACGCAGACGGGGCCCATCCAGTACCCGTGGTCGAGCCGGGGCCCGACGCTCGACGGGGACCTTGGCGTCGATGTCACCGCGCCGGGCGGGGCGATCTCGAGCGTGCCCAACTGGACGCTGCAGAAAAACCAGCTCATGAACGGGACCTCGATGAGCTCGCCCAACACGGCGGGCGGGATCGCGTTGATCCTGAGCAAGCTCAAGCAAGGCGGCACGGCGTACACCCCCCACTCCGTCAAGCGGGCGCTCTTCAACACCGCGGTCCTGATGCCGGGCCAGTCGCGCTGGGCGCAGGGCAACGGGATGATCCAGATCGACTCGGCGTACGAGCACCTCGTCAATTACGAGGAGGGCGAGGACCGCGATGTTTTCTACACCATCCGCGGGCCCGCGGGCGAGCGGGGCGTGTACCTGCGCGAGCCCTCCGAGAACAACGAGCCGCTCGAGCAGCGGATCTCGATCGACGTGAACTTCCACGAGGATGCGCCGAGCCGGAAGAAGGTGGACACCGAGGTGCGTCTGGCGCTCTCGGCGAGCGAGCCATGGGTGCAGGTGACGGACTTTGTGAACCTGACGGCGGGCGGGAAGACGACCGACATCCGCATCGACCCGACGGGGCTGGCGGCGGGCGCGCACTTCGCCGAGATCCTGGCGATGGACGCCGACCACCCGGAGCGCGGCCCGATCGCTCGCTACCCGATCACGGTCATGAAGGGCATCGAAGTCGGAGCGGACACGGATTATGTCTGGAAGGAACGCGTCGAGTACAAGCCGGGCGACCTCAACAAGTGGCTCCTGAGCGTGCCCGAGGGAACGGCTTGGATGGACCTTTTCATCCGCAGGCTCGACAAGGACACGTCGCGGCTCATGGTCGTGCAGGCTCTGGAGCTGCTCGACGATCTGCCCAACGACACGCGCAAGATCGCCGAGTGGGCCCGCTTCGACGACAGCGACGAGCAGAAGTTCGCGCTCGCCGTCGAGGGCGGGCGGACGGTCGAGCTCGCGGTCGCGCAGAACTGGTCGAGCCTTGGCACGGGCGACTTCGAGTTCGAGGTGCGGTTCCGGGGATTGCGCCCCGAGCCCTCGCAGCTGCTGATCGGTGGCGGGACGCTCGTGACGCGGTTCGATATCGAGTCGCCTCTCCGTGGCACGGTGGCGAGCCCTGCGGGTTCGCTGACGCACCTGGAACGCTCGTACCGCCCGAAGGACTGGACGCTCCGGGCGCTCGACCCCGTGCGGGACCGCCTGAGCGACGATCGGCAGGTGCACGAGATCGTCGTCGAGTACGCGATCAGCGTGCCCAAGGACCTCGAAGCCAACATCAACCCGGCGATGGCGCTCGTGCCGAGCGCCTGGGAGGTGTACGAGTCGTTTCTCTGGACGATCACGAACACCGACGGCGAGCTCATCGAAGCCAACGCGGGCGAGGACGTGGATGCCGACCTCGACGAGGGCGATTACACGCTGAGGCTCCACGTCCGGCACGACGATCCCGCGGAGCTGGAAATCCTGGAGGATGCTCCGCTTCTGGTTTCGTACAAACTGCCGAGCGCGGTGAAGCTCGCGTTTGCCTCGGCACCAGACGCGGCGGTTGCGGGCCGGGGCAACTTCGGCTCGCCAGAGATCGAGGCCAAGGGCTCGGCGCCCTGCTACGTCGCGACGCCGAAGTCCAAGAGTTTGCCCGACTTCGTCGAGGCGGGCGATATTTTGACGGGCTCGTTCACGCTCGGGGGCGAGACCGAGCTCTCGGGCAGCTCGTCGCGCCCGGGCGGCTGGCCCGTGGCGATGAGCGTGATCGAGAAGCCCGGCGACAAGCCCAAGGTCGAGGCGGCCAAAGCCGACGAAGACGAGGACAAACCCGCGCCGCTCGACACGCTCCGCGAGGACATCCGCGACCTGAAGGTCGAGCGCCTGGCGGACCTCATGGGCGAGGACGACACCGAGGCGTTCGACACGCTCGCCAACGAGGTGCTGGCCGAGGAGCCGAACTATCTGCCCGTGCTCGTCAAGCAGATGGAGCGGTCGGCCAAGCTCGACCAGGACGCCGACACGGTGATCGCCTCGGCAGAGGCCGTGCTCGGGCAGATCGACGAGGACAAAGTCGCGGCCTATTTCGGCAAGAACCATGACAAAGACAGCGCCGACTTCGACAAGGACCTCGAAGAGGAGATGAAGGAGCAGAAGCAAGCCCTGATCGCGGCCCGCACGCAGATCGCCAAGACGCTTGGCGACGAGGCGAAGGCGGACGATGCCGAGTCGGTCGAGGCGTTCGGCGAGGCGCTGGACGCCCTCGCGGTCTGGGATTCGATCGAGGGCGAGGATTACTTCGACCTGCGTCTGACGCGTGAGACGCTGCACAACAGAACGGGCAACGCGCTATCGATGCTCTGCGAGAAGCTCGGCGACGAGCCCGAGAAGGAGCTTTACGAGCAGCGCATCGAGCTGCTCGAAACGCTGGGCTGGGACGCGTGGGCCCAGCACGAGAAATCGCTCATGCTCGTGCGGTACCCGAAGCAGAAGTCGATTTTCTAAGTAGCCCTCGTATCAAACAGAAAGGCCCGGCCTGATTTGCACAGGCCGGGCCTTCTTTTCATTTTGGATCGGGCGTGATCAGTACGCCCAGCTGAGCATGATGAAGTAATCGACGTCGCTCTTCTTCGTTGGTGCTTCCGAGGTGGAGTCGTAGCGGTGCTCAACGCCCGCTCGGAGGGACATGTTGACCTCGGGGTCGACCATGATTTCCCAGACGAGGCGTTCGCGGGTGCGGGCTTCGCCGCCGTAGTTCAGGCTCGGATAGATATCGACCTCGCCGATGAGTTTCTGGCGTTCGGTGAGCTGGTGCGTGCCGTAGGCGGAGATGATGGCTTCTGCTCGCCAGGCGTCGTCCGAGCCCCCGAACTCGCGGACAGCGCCCGCGCCGACCTTGCCGGTGAGCTTGGTCTTGTCGTTGTCGATGAAGACGCGGCCCGGGCCCGCGAAGACGGAGAGGCGCTGGTCCCAGTTCTGGAAGTTGTCGGACTCGATCTGGGCCCGAGCGAAGATGAACCACTTGGGGTCCTCAAGCTTGAAGTCGTTCTCCACGAGGAACTGGCCCTTGTTCTCGCTCTCGTCGCCGTCGTCCTTGGCGTAGGAGTAGGTGCCGAGGAACCGCGAGAGGTTTTTGTCGGTCTCGCGGGTGCCGTCGACTTCGCCTCGGAGGTTGACTCGCTCGGTGTTGCCGCTGGAGCCGTAGAGACCGAACGCGACGTTGCCCGCCCACGCGGTGAAGTACCCCGTCTCCGTCTCGAGGGGCAGGGGCTTCTTCTCTTCTTCGTCCTGGCCCCGAACTGTGCCAACGAGCGTCAGGCCCGCGACGAACACACACAACTTTCTGGACATGCTTTCACTCCCTGTCGCGGCCTGCACCATCGCGGCCCCGTGTGTAGAAGGGAGCACCTTAGAACTGCCAGACGAGCTCGGCGTGGAGATCGAGGTCGTTTCGGTTGTTCGCGTCCTCGATGCGCGTGTCGTAGCGGTTCTCGACGCCAATTCGGAGATTCAGGCCCGTTTCTTCGTCGATCTTGAGATCCCAGTTGGCCTTGGCGGAGACGCGGTAGCGCTCGAACCGCTCGATCTCGGGGTAGTAGTCGACGTTGGCGGACAGTTTCTGCTTGCTGTTGATGACCTTCGACACGCTCAGAAAGAGGGCGCCCTCGGGGACCCAGTCGTTGCGCATGCTCCCGAACTCGCGCGTGGCGCTGAATCCGAGGCGCATGAGCGCGTCTGTTTTTTCGTCCTTGACGAGTTGGTACCGCCCGCCGCCGGCGAGGCTGAGGCGGTAGTCGTACGCGCGGAATTCGTCGAGCTCGCCGGTGGCGCGGAAGAAGATGCCTGAGAATTTGGTGGCACCGGTCCCCCAGTCCTGGGAGAGGCCGTTGACCATGCGGTTCTCGCTCTGGACGTTGTTGGTCTCGGCGTAGGCGTAATCGGTGCGGAGCGCGGTGGTGTGGCCGTCGTAGCTTTTGTTGATGTTGAAACCCCCTCGAACGCGGGATCGTTCGACGGTGCCGGTGGAGAGATCGGATCCGAGACGGACCTCGCCGCCCCAGCCTTGGATGATTTTCTCGATCCAGAGGGGTTCGGGCTCAACGGCGGGGCCGACCTGGGCGTCTTTCCCGGCGTCGAGGGCCTCATCGAGGGAGGGCAGGGGCTGGCCTCCCTCGGGTTGGGGGGCGCTGGTGGGGTCGGGATCGGCGTCGGCGTAGCTGGCCCGCGGGGCTGTGAGAATCCCGCCGGAGACCACGGCTGCGGCGATCTGGCCCTCGGGGCCCTCGTCGGCGTGGACTTGCCCGGTGACGAGGGTCATCAGGACAACCGCGAAAGTCATCATGCTCAGGAAGATGTGTCGGCCCAATGCGACGGCGTCCTTACCCCGGGTTAGACTCTTCCCGGCTGAGTCTCTGCATCGGCAAGGCGACGCCGATCGCGGGAATGCCGGCGAATGGACACGCCGGGGACGACTCGCCGATGATCGCGACAGGTCACACGAGGAACGGAAGCCACACGATGATCCCGGAACCGAACTGCTCTCGCCGCAAACTGATCGCCTCGGGCCTGCTGGCCGCCGCCGGGTTGGTTCTGCCTTCGTGTGCGTCACGCCGGGGCTCCTCGACGGCGACCCTGCCCGGACCGGCCTGGCCCCACGA
>JBGSIX010000118.1:0-10299 GCA_041742315.1 Phycisphaerales bacterium
CCGCGGCCGTGGACTTCCTCGAACTCCGTCGACCCGTCCGGGACGATCTTGGCCGAAGCGCCGGTGGCAACGATGGACTTGGCGAGAGGGTGGTTGGAGTGCTGCTCGCCGTTGACCGCCGCGCGCAAGAGGTCCGCGCCGCTGACGCCCTCGGCGGGCACGAGCTTGGAGACCTCGAACACGCCCGTCGTCATCGTGCCCGTCTTGTCCATGACGACCGTGTCGATCGTCGCCGCGGCCTCGAGGTACGTCGCCTTCTTGATCAGGATGCCAAGACGAGCCGCCGCCGCAAACGCCGCGACCATCGCCGTCGGGCTCGCCAGCAGGAGCGCCGTCGGGCACGTCACGACCAGGATCTGCACTGCCGTCGAAATCGCCGCGTCCTTGGTCGCCTGATCCTCGCTCCGCGTCATCGCCCACCACGTCACGCCCGCAAGAGCGATCACCACCGGCACGAAGAACTGCGCCACCTGCTCGATGATCAGCTGCCTGGGCGTCTTCGATTTTTCCGCCTCGCCGATGAGCTTGGTCACCTTGCCGATCGTCGTCTCCGCGCCGACCTCGGTCACGCGCAGGTCGATGCCGCCCGTCAGGTTCGTCGTGCCCGCGTAGACGTGGTCGTTCACCGCGACCTCGACGGGCACCGCCTCACCGGTCAGCGACGCCTGGTTGATCGTCGAACGCCCCTGGATCACGATGCCGTCCACCGGCAGGTTCTCGCCCGGGCGCACCCGCACGACCTGCCCGACCTTGATCTGCCCGAGCGCGACCTCGCGCTCGGCGCCGTCCTCGACCAAACGCGCGATATCGGGCGTCAGACCGATGAGCTGCTCGATCGCCCGCTGCGCGCCCCAAGCCGTCCGGCGGACGAACTGGTCCGCCACCAGCAGGATGAACGCGAGCGAGCCGGCGACCGCGTACATCTGGCTCATGATCGCCGCCAGGATCGCAAGGCTCGCCAGCGTGTTCGAGCTGATCTGCTGCCTGCGGATCTCACCCAGAGCCGCGCCAAACAGCGGCACCGCCAGGATCACCGAACCGATCAACGCCGGGATCTGCGCCACCAAGACCGGCAGCAGCCCGAACGCATTAGAAATCAGCGTCGTCAGGACCAGCATGCCGCCGATCAGGTACACGATCACGTACCGCTCGCTCTTGGCCTCCGCAGCCGCGGCCTCGAAAGCCTCGGCGTTGGTCATCGGCCTCGTCTGCGAGATGTCGGCGGTCTGGGCGGTCTGCATCTGTGACATGCGTGGTCGGCCCCCTGGCCCGATCGGGCCGGTGCGAAACTGAACTGTCAGGTGTCCGGAGAAGCCTTCCCCGACCCGACCCTCAGGCCGGGCTGATATCGTAGCGCTCTACGCCCGCTCACCCGCGGGGGTTCACCCTCCACCCACGAGGACCCAATGACCGACCAAACCACGACCAACGTCGCCGTCCTCGGCATCGGACAGATGGGCCTTGTCTGCGCCAACATGCTCGCGGGCGTCGACCCGGGCCTGAGTGGGCAGCGCAAGGCCGTCCATGTCCGCGCCTGGGGCCACGACCCCGACGAGGTCGGTGCCCTCGCCCAGACCCGCACCTCCACCCGCCTGCCCAACTTCGAGCTCGACGAAACCGTCCAGGTCTGTCTCACGCTCGAAGAGGCCCTCTTCGAGTCCCAGATCGTCGTCGTCGCCGTCCCCACCCAGCACATCCGCGAGGTCGTCGGCAAAGTCCGCGAGCTCGTCCCCGCCAGCGCCGGCTTCGTTTCCGTCGCCAAGGGCATCGAGGTCAGCTCGCTCCTCCGCCCCACCCAGATCATCGCCGACATCCTCGATGACGACCCCGATCAGGCCGCAAGGCCCCTTGGCTGCCTCTCGGGCCCGACCATCGCCTCCGAGCTGGCCCGCTGCCTGCCCGCCACGATGGTCGCCTCGACCGACCCCGCCACCGACGACGGCTCCTTTGCCCGCGCGATCCAGCGCCTCTTCAACACCTCCTGGCTCCGCGTCTACACCAACGACGACCTGCTGGGCGTCGAGCTCGCCGGCGCGACCAAGAACGTCATCGCCATCGCCGCGGGCATCCTCGACGGACTCCAGGCCGGCGCCAACGCCAAGAGCGCCCTGCTCGCGCGGGGCTTAGCAGAAATTGCTCGCCTCGGTGTCGCGATGGGCGCCAATCGCGAGACCTTCTTCGGCGTCGCGGGCGTGGGCGACCTCGCCACCACCTGCTTCAGCCCCGAAGGCCGAAACCGCTCCTGCGGCGAAGCGCTCGGCAAAGGCGAATCCCTCGCCGATTACCTTCAGCGCACACCCTTTGTCGTCGAAGGCGTCGAGACCTCTAAAGCCGTCGTCGCGCTGGCCGCCAAGTTCCGCGTGGAGATGCCCATCACCCAGGCCGTCCACGCGGTCCTCTTCGACCGCGTCGACCCGCTCGACGCCATCACGGGCTTGATGAGCCGGGAACTCAAGTCCGAGCAAATCGGCTAAATACGACAATTCGATGACGGCGGCCCAAAGAGCCGAACACGATCGAGTACGCTCACCTGCAGAGTTTGCGGGAGACGTGCTCTCTCTGCGACAATCCGGCCCCGGCACTCGATAATCACGCAGGTCCATCGTCCAAGGTACGACAACCTTCCCCAGACTGGAAGAAAGGCCCTTCGTGACCAAACGCCTCGTCATCGCCAAGCTGCTGGCCGTTTCGGTCGTCGGGGCCGCGTTCGTCTCGCAGCAGTACTACAAGGAAGACTCCGCCATCGAGATCTCCTTCGAGCTCACCGGCATGGCGCTCCTGGGCGCTGCCGCCCTGGGCCGGGTCTGGTCGGCGGTCTTCGTCTCCGGACGCAAGAGCCAGGAACTCATCACCGACGGGCCATTCTCCATCACCCGAAACCCGCTCTACTTCTTCAGCTTCCTGGGCTTCCTGGGCGCGGGCCTGCTCTTTCAATCCTTCATCATCACCGCCGCTCTCGTGGCCATCTTCTTCCTCACCCACTGGCCCACGATCCTGAAAGAAGAGGTCAAGCTCCGCGGCATCTTCGGCGAGAAGTACGACGACTACTGCATGGCCGTCCCGAGGTTCATCCCGAGGCCCTGGCTCTACAACAGCAGAGCCACCGCCGAGTTCTGCCCGCGCGTCTTCACCAAGGCCGTCTTCGAGTCCATGCTCATGCTCTCGCTCATCCCCCTCGCCGACGGCCTCGAGCACCTCCGAACCTCAACGCTCACCCCCGCGCTCTTCATCTTGTATTGATCCCCCAATCCCCGATCCCCGCGCCGCGCGGTAGCATGCCCGCATCCACCCAATCCTGCACCAAAAGGAGCGGCGCATGGCGGCCACCATCCAATTCCTCGGGCACTCCGCCTTCCTCATCACCGCGGGCGAGCACCGCATCCTGATCGACCCCTTCATCACCGGCAATCCCAGCGCCCAGGCCGCGGGCATCAAGCCCGATCAGCTCCACCCCACCCACATCCTCCTGACCCACGGGCACAGCGACCACGTCGGCGACGCCCCCGCCATCGCCCGTCGAACCCAGGCCCAGGTCACCGCCAACTTCGAAGTCTGCGAGTGGTTGCGAACGCGGCACAACTGCGACAACCTCAACCCGGGCAACACCGGCGGACGCGTCGCCGCTTCCTTCGGCTCCGTCGACTTCACCCACGCCATCCACTCCTCAAGCATCGACGGCGTCTACATGGGCGTCGCCTGCGGCCTCGTCATCCGCACCGCCGGCCTCTGCATCTACCACGCCGGTGACACCGCCCTCTTCTCCGACATGAAACTCATCGGCGAGCTCCACCGACCCGACGTCGCCATCCTCCCCGTCGGTGACCGCTACACCATGGGCCCCGCGCACGCGACCATCGCCGCCGAGTGGATCGGCGCCAAAACCGTCATCCCATGTCACTACGACACCTGGCCCCCCATCGCCGTCGATCTTTCACTCCTGAAGCCGCGAGATATCCGCGTCAAAGCGCTCAAAGCCGGCGAATCCATCGAGGTCTGAACTCCGCCATCTTGGTGGGACGGGCTTCCAGCCCGTCGCTTCCCCACTCTCCACTCCCAACTGCCCACTCCCCTAACCTCCCCCGATGCGTTTCACCTTCCTCGGCACGGGCACCAGCGCCGGCATCCCGCTCATCGGGTGCGACTGCGCCGTCTGCACCAGCACCGACCCACGCGACAACCGCACGCGCACCAGCGCCCTCATCGAGTGGACCGACCCGAGGGGCCAGGAAAGAGCCGTCCTCATCGACGCCGGCCCAGACCTCCGCCAGCAGGTCCTTCGGCACAACGTCAAACGCCTCGACGCCATCCTCTTCACCCACAACCACGTCGACCACACCTTCGGCCTCGACGAGGTCCGCCGATTCAACATCGTCATGGGCAAACCCATCGACATCTACGCCAGCGCCCACACCCTCGAGCACCTCCGCCGCGTCTACCAGCACATCTTCGACGCAGCCAAAAACATCCAGAAAGGCTTCGTCGCCTCGCTCATCGCCCACGAGATCTCCGCCGACCACCCCATCGATCTCTTCGGCCTCCGCTTCACCCCAATCGACCTCCTCCACGGCCGCCTCCCCGTCCTGGGCTTCCGCATCGAGCCCGCATCCTCACTCCCGAGGCCCGACTGGATGCCACTGGCCTACTGCACCGACGTCTCGGCGATCCCCACCCAAAGCTGGCCCAAATTCGCGGGCCTCTCGACCCTCGTCCTCGACGCCCTCCGCGACCGCAAGCACCCGACCCACCTCACGCTCGACGAAGCCGTCAGCGTCGCCACTCGCGTCGACGCCGACCGGACCCTGTTCGTCCACATGAGCCACGAGCTCGCCCACGAGGCCACGAACAACGCCCTGCCCGAGTCCATGGCCCTCGCCCACGACGGCCTCGCCCTGACCTGAACGGGCTCGGGGCAATCCCTCAAACCTTCTCAGACCCTGCCCGCCGCGAATGCCCTTCAAGCTGGCGAAGTTCTGCCGTCTGTCCTTCTGATGTCGCCCCGAAGGGCCGATTTCGGATGGATCACGGGTCGGCTTGGCTGGCCCGGAACCGATCTTGTGCCCTCTTGCCTGTGGAAAGCCCACCGGAGCCAAGCGGAACAACCCGCCGAAGGAGCAACCCCATGAGCCCTCGTCCGAGCCACACCGACCGCCCCCGCATCCGCGAAGGCCTCAGCTTCGCCTTCCCCATGCAGCTCCCCCCCGCCGGCACCGGTGCGGGCTCGACCCAGGGCCCCGCCAAGCCCCAGACCGCCGAAACGGGCCGAAACCAAGGCCCCCAGAAGCGCTGACTCCGCGATCGAGGGGCCTACCATTGGCCCCATGGGAAAGACCCGCGAAATCAAGAAGCGCATCAAGGCCGTCGGCAACATCAAGCGCATCACGCGCACGATGCAGATGATCGCCACAAGCAAGTTCAGCAGGGCCCTCATCAAGGCCACCGCCACCAAGCCCTACACCGAGGGCGTCTTCGGCCTCGTCACCGAGCTCGCACAGACCGCCGGCAACCTCGACCACCCGCTCATCAACGGCCCCGCCTCCGGCTTCAAACCCGACGCCAAGGAACTCACACTCCTCATCACCTCCGACCGCGGACTCTGCGGGCCCTACAACGGCAATGTCCTCCGCGTCGCCACCAACCTCTTCAAATCAAACCCCGCCGCCAAAGCCGGCCGCATCGAACTCGTCGGCAAGAAGGGCGCCAACTACCTCAAGTTCAACGGCATCCCCGTCGCCGCCACGCACAAGCTGGGCGACAACCCCACCTACGCCCAGGTCGAACGCCTCGCGCAGGACTTCATGGACCGCTTCATCTCGGGCGAGATCACCTCGGTCCGCGTGATCTACATGCGGTTCATCTCCGCCGGCAAGCAGGTCCCCGAAACCCTCAACCTGCTCCCGCTCAAGCCCCCCGCCGCCGACGAGTCCGCCACGAAGGCCTCGGGCCCGACGCTCCAGTACGAATTCAGCCCCAGCGCCCCCGAGCTGCTCTCCGAGCTCCTGCCCAGCACGGTCAAGGCCTCGCTCTTCCAGGCGTTCAATGACGCGATCGTCTCCGAGCACGTCGCCCGGATGATCGCCATGAAGGCCGCCACCGACAACGCGGGCAGCATGGGCAAGGACCTGACCCGCGTCTACAACCGCGCCCGACAGGCCCAGATCACCACCGAACTCACCGAGATCATCTCGGGTGCCGCAGCCCTCGAATAGGACAACCCCAATGGCGGAGGCTTCCAGCCACCGCTGTCTTGGAATCCAAAAGATAAAGCGGAGGCTGGAAGCCTCTGCCACTGAACTCCAAATTCAATGATGAGCCTTACTCGCCCTCGCCCGCCGGCGCCACCGTCACGCTGATCGTGTTCCCCGGCGCGAAGTACCTGGCGAACGCCGACTGCACCTCGTCCGCCGTGAACTCGGCGTAGTCCTGCTCGACCCGCGACACCTCGTCGAGGCTCAGCCCCCGGTACGTCATGTCGCTCAAGACGCCCGTCCAGTAGCCCGGCTCCTTGAGCTGCTCGTCGAGCGTGTTGAAGATCTGGCCCCGGGCCACCTCGACCTCCTCGTTGCTCGGGCCCTCCTTGGCGAACTCGGCGAACATCGACTGGATCTCATCGGCCAGCTTCGCCTCGTTGCCCGGCTTGCACGGCCCGGCCGCGAAAATCATCCCCATGCCCGGGTACGCCGTCGCCGGCTGGCTGATCGCCCGGATCGAATAGACGAGCTGCTGCTCCTCGCGGATGCGCTTGACCATCCGCGTCGACAGGATCTGCGTCGCCAGGTTCACGAGCCGAACGTCGCGGATGTTGTCCCCGTCTGGCCCGAAGCTGCCCGCGACGGCGATCGCCATCTGCGTCTGCGTCGCCATCTCCTCGTGCGCCTCGAGCGGGCCGACGGGCCGCGTCACCACGCGGTGCTCGTCGAGCGTGTCCTCCGAGATCCGCTCCCGCGCGGGGAGAGAGCCCAGGTACGTCGCCACCAGGTCCAGCGCCCGCTCCTTGTCGATATCGCCCACGACCGAGACCTCGATCGGCGCGTGCTGCACCGTGAAGTCGAGCCAGTTCTGCGCCTCGTCGAGCGTCACTCGCTCGACATCCTCCATCGAGAGCGGCAGCATCCGCGACTCGCCCTCGGGCGAGATCGTCTCGGGCAACAGCTCCTGGAGCCGACCCATCGGCACCGTTCCCCGCTGCTCGATCGCCTGCTTCTGCGTGTCACGCCACTGATCCAGCGCCGCCTGCTCGATCACCGGCTCCGTCAGCAGCAGGTGCGCCAGCTGCATCGCAGGCTCAAAGTCCGCGGGGTTGCCCGAGACGTTGATCTGGATCGTGTCCGAGCCCGCAAACCCGCTCACGCTGGCCTTCTTGCCCGTCATCAGATCGCGCACGTTCGTGCTCGTCAGGCTCCGCGTCGCCGGACGTCCGAGCGCCAAAGCCGCCACGTCCGTCACGCCCTTGGTCGCGGCGCTCTCAAGAATCCGCCCGCCGGCGAGCGTGATCGTGATCGTCGCGTTGTCCTTGCGGTAGTCCATCTCGCGCACGTGCACACGCACGCCGTTGCCAAGCCAGGCCGACCACACGTCCGTCTGCTCGTGCCGCTCGAGTTCGGTCACCTTCCCCGGCGTTGGCGTCTTGGCCATCAGCTCCGCCGGGCGATCCGTGTCCGCCTCGGCGTCGGGCGTGACACCCAGCGCCTCCTCCGACATCGAAAGCAGCTCGCTCTCCGTCGGCACTTCCTCGGAACTCGGCAGCGTCAGGAACACCGTCACCTTCTCGTCGTCGTACAGATCCAAAAACCGCTCGCTCACCTCCTCGTCCGTGATCGTCGGCACGAGCTCCCTCACCATCGCAAGGTCCTGGGCCGCGGAAGTCAGCGTCTCGCCCGAGGCGACCGCGTTGTTGAACCGCCCCAAAATCGCCCGCGCCGGCAGCGTGCCCTCCGACTCCGCAGCCCTTTCCGCATTGGCGATCATCGCCTTGCGCGCATCGTCGATCTCCCGGCCCGTAAACCCGTGGAGCCGCGCCCGGCGCAGCTCCCGCGCCGACTCGTCCAGCATCCCCTTCCACGCGTCGGGCCTGCCGCTGGCGGTGATGATCGAAAGCCGGAGCGCATCGAACAGGTCCGCCGCGAACGCGCCGCCGCCGAGCATCTCCATCTCGCCCTCGTTCACCTTCCGCGACAAACGCCGGTTGAACACGCTCGACGCCAGGTCCTCCACCAGCGAATCGCGGAGCCGCTCCCTCGTCGTGACGGGCGGCTTGGGCTCGCGGATGTTGATGATCTGCACCTGCGCATCGCGCAGCTCGTCGTCCGTGATCACCACCGCGCGCATCGCGTCATAGGGCTTGAGATGAATGTCCAGGTCCTCGGGCCTGGGCGACGCCTCGCCCCTGCTGAACTGGTCCTTGATCTCCTCGACCACCATCGCCGGATCCGCGTCCGCCACCACGATCAGCGTCATGTTGCTCGGCACGTACCACGTGTCCACGTACTCCTGGAACTCATCACGATTCACAGCCAGCAGCGCTTCCTCCGTCCCGATCGGCAGACGCTCCCCGAACGTCGAGCCCGGGGCCAGCTTCTCAAAGAAGATGTCCTGCACCCGCTGCTGCGGCCCGAGCCTCGTCCGCTTCTCCTCCAGAATCACGCCGCGCTCCTCGTCGATCTGATCCTGCAACAGACTCAGTCCGAACGCGACGTCGGACAGGAAAAGCATCCCCTTGTCGATCGTGCTCTCGTCCGCGTCGGGCAACTCGAGGATGTACGTCGTCTGGTCGAAGCTCGTAAACGCGTTCTGGTGCCTGCCGAACGTCAGGCCGATCGACTCGAAGAACGGGATCAGCTCGCCCGGCGCGAAGTGCTCCGAGCCGTTGAAAGCCATGTGCTCGAGGAAGTGCGACAGGCCCCGGATGTTCTCCGTCTCGTTGAGCGAGCCCGTGGAGATATGCAGGTACATCGCGCTCCGCCCGGGCGGGTTGGCGTGCTCCTTGACGATGTAGGTCAGCCCGTTGTCCAGCGTCCCGGTGACGATGTCGTCGCGCATCTCAAGAGGCTGAGCGAGCATCGAAGCCGCGAATCCCGCCGAAAGAACCAGCCCGAGCGCCCGTTGATACTTCATGTGTGTTCTCCGCCCGATCGGCGCGGACTCCCCCTTGGGCCACGCGCCGCCGGTCTAGACAAGCCTACCCGTCAAACCAGACACTGTTGCGATCGCGGCTCCCCTCCCGTGCCACGGCCGTCCCGGCCGTGCTCCCCTCCTCCTTTCCTCCCTCTCCCACCTGGGGAGAGGGTGCCGAGCGCAGCGAGGCGGGTGAGGGCCGTTCCTGAGCGGTGGCGAGTGGCGAGTGGCGAATAGCCCAATGACTCTGTGCCACGGCCGTGTCGGCCGTGCTCCACAATCCCTCAATCCTCTTTCCCGCCACCAAGCAAAAGCCCGCAAGGCCCATCGCACCCCTTCTTCGGCTCAAACTCGCCCGCCAGCATCCCCGCGATCGCCCCGTCGATCACCTTCCGAACCTTCGCGTGATCCATCGAGCCCAGATCAAGGACACCCCGCTCGCCCGTCGCAAAGAGCCAGTACTCCGCCGACCCCGCAAGCTCCCCGATCGGCATGTCCAGTTTCAACGCCAGCGCCATCGCGTAAATCCCGAGCTGCAAGTCATCTTTCTTCGGCTCGCGCAGCTTCCCCCACGCCTGACCCGTCTTGTAATCGATAATCCGGAACCCGCCCGCTCCCATCCGGTCCACCCGGTCGAGCTTGGCGACGAACTCGTGCGCGCCCTCATCCGCCCCCTCACGCACGTACGCGAACTTCGCGTCCTCCTCCACCATCATCACCTCGGCGCTGTCGTCGTGAAGCCGCTCATACCCGAGCCGGAGCTGCGCCTCGATCTGTTCGAGCTGCGACGCCTCCACCCCGCGCACGCGCCGGCTCTCGATCACGAACAACTCCCGCGCCGTCCCCAGCAGATCATCCAGGCCCGGCTTCTCGAGCCCCTCCGCGTCCGCCTCGCTCCACGCGCGATAGAAAAGCTCCAGCGCCTTGTGCGCCACCGTGCCCACGATCTGCTGGCTCGTCCCGGGCTCGACCAGCCCGAGCACGTACCTGAGATAGAAACACCCCGGGCACCGCCGATACTGATCCACGCTCGAATAGCTCAGCTTCAGCGGCGGCTGCATCCCACGCCGCTCGCCCCCAACCGCCCGATCCTCGCGCGCCGATTCCAATTGCACCGCAAGCTCGCGCGCAAACCCGTCCGATCCCGCCAGCCACCCGGGCACCTCAAGCCCCGTCTCGATCGCCCGC
>JBGSIX010000119.1:0-5038 GCA_041742315.1 Phycisphaerales bacterium
GGCGCGCCACGGGCATGACCAGCCCCGTCGGGCTCGTGATCAGGCTCACCATGCAGAGCCGTGTGCGGTCCGTCACGCCCGACATCACGAGCTCGAAGAGCTGGTCGGCGGTCACCGGCGCGGGCAGGTCGAGCCAGGGCAGGTCGACGCTGACGACCTTGGCGCCGGTGCGCTCGGCGGTCCGCCGGACGATGTTCTGGCACGCGGGGTACTCGTGGCTGTTGATCAGGATCTCATCGCCCGGGCCGAGCGGCTTGCCCCCGCCGAGCCCGATGCCGAGCGAGGCGTTGTCCATGACCGTCGCGACCGACTGCGTCGCGTTGGCGAGGAAGACGTAGTCCTCGGGCCGCCCGCCAGTGAGTGAGGCGATCGCTCTGCGCGCACGGTCGGTCTGGTGGAAGAGCTCGTCGCAGAAAAAACTCACGGGCTCTCGCTCGATGCGGTCTCGCATGCGCTGCTGGGCGAACGCGACGGGCGTGGGGCACGCGCCGAACGAGCCGTGGTTCAGGAAGACGAGCTCCGGGTCGAGGCGCCAGTGGTGCGCGACCGCGGAACGCGACGGGCGTGGTTTCGTGTGCATCTTGGGAGAAGAGTATGCGGGTGCCACGGCTTGTCCCGAAGGGCAAGCCGTGCTCGTGGCGATGCAGAAACACGGCTTGCCGAGGACGGACAAGCCGTGGCACCCATGCGGGCGATCAGGCCAGAACGTCGAGCGACGATCCAGCGCCGAGCGTCGCGGCGGCGTTCTGGTCCGTCGGGTCGGCGTAGAACCGCAGCGCCCGCGAGGCCTGCGCCGAAACCTGTGCGGGCCTCACGGGCTCGGTGACCCGCCCGGCGATCAGACGCTCAAGGCTCTGGGCCGCCGCCGAACGCGTCGAGAGATCCGAGAGCTCGACCGTGTCCGATCGGTCGGCGATCTTGAGTCGGGCCGAGGGATCGATCGGCTTCGGCTCGCGCAGCGTTGCCGGCGAGGGCGTCGGGCTTGCGTGCTGGACGAAGCTGATCCGGTCCATGGCTCTCCTTCAGAGGGCCAGTGTATCACCCCTCAACACAATCGATCCGCTCCGAGCGCCACTTCGTGTTATCGGGCTAGGCAATGAAGGTGCGACGCGCAAAAAGAGTCCCCCCGCTTGCGCGGGGGGCTCGTTCAATTCCGTCCTAGTGCCTCATCAGTCCTCGTCGTGGTGACCCTTGAACTCCGCGATCACCGCAGCCTGCACGTTCGGGGGCGTCTGCTCGGCGTGGCTGAAGTCCATGGTGTACGAGCCGGCCCCTGCCGTCATGCTCTTGAGCTGGTTCGAGTAGTTCTGCAGCTCCGAGAGCGGCGCCTGCGCCTTGACGATCACCGTGTCCGACCCGATCATCTCCGTGTCCTCGACCCGGCCCCGCTTGGTGGACAGATCGCTGGCGATGTCGCCCATGTACGAGCTGGGCACGGTCACCTCGAGGTGCACGAAGGGCTCGAGCAGGATCGGCTTGGCCTTCTGCACCGCGTCGATGAACGCCCGCTTGCCCGCCTTGATGAACGCGACCTCCTTCGAGTCGACGGCGTGGTACTTGCCGTCGTACACCTCCACGCGCACGCCCGTCATCGGGTAGCCCGCGACCGCGCCGTTCTTGAGCACGTCGCGGATGCCCTTCTCGATCGCGGGGATGTACTGCTTGGGGATCGAGCCGCCCACGGTCGCGTTGACGAACTCGAACGCGGGCTCTTCGCTGTGCGAGTCCTCGATGTTCATCGGCTCGACGCGGAGGTAGACCTCGCCGAACTCGCCCGAGCCGCCCGACTGCTTCTTGTGCCTGTGGTGCCCGTCGGCTTTGGAGCTGACAGACTCCTTGAAGGCGATCTTGGGCACGCTCGTCTCGATCTCGATGCCGTACTGCTCGTGGAGTTTTTCGGTGATCACGCGCAGGTGGAGCTCGCCCAAACCCCGCATCACCGTCTGATTCGTCGCGGCGACGCGTTCGATGACCAGGCTCGGGTCCTCCTCCATGAGCTTGTGCATCGCGGGCGCGAACTTCGACTCGTCCTTGTGGTTCTTGAGTTCGACGGCCAGCCCGAACATGGGCTTGGGCAGGGGCAAGCGTTTCAGGTGCACGGTGTCGGCGCTATGGTCGCTGTGGAGCACCGAGCCGAAGTGGATCTCATCGATCTTGGCGACCGCGCCGATGTCGCCCGGGCCGAGCTCTTCGACCTCGATGTTCTGGTTGCCCTGGCGTTTGAAGAGATGCGCGATCCGCACGGGCTTCTTGCTGGCGCCGATGTAGACCTCGTCCTTGGGCCTGATCGTGCCCTGGTGCACGCGGAAGACGCCCAGCTTGCCGATGTGCCGATCGCTGGCGACCTTGAACACGTGCGCCAGCAGCGGTTTGTTCGCGTCGGCGCTGTAGCTGTAGGGCTTCTCGTCGGTCTGTCCGCCGCCCTCGACGAATGGGCGGAGGTTGCCCTCGAGCGGGCTTGGCATGTAATCGACCATGACGTGCACGAGGTCCGCGATCCCCGCGCCGGTCTTGGCGGAGCAGAAGCAAATGGGCACGAGGTGCCCGTCACGCATGCACTTCTCGAACGCGGCGTGGAGCTTCTTGGAATCAAGCTCGCCGCCCTCGAAGTAGGTCTCGGTCAGGTTCTCGTCGACCTCAACGACCTGCTCCTGGATCTGCTGGTGGGCCTCCTCGACGGAGCCGAAGACCGGCGCATCGCCCTCGGCGTGCTCGGTTTCGAAGACGTTGACGACCTTCTCGCCGCCCGCGGTGGGCAGGTTGATCGGCAGGCATTCCATGCCGAAAGCGTCGCGGATGCGCCCGACGAGCCCCTCGAGATCGATGTTGTGCTCGTCGATCTTGTTGATCACGATCGCCCGGGGCAGGTTGCGTTCTTTGGCGATGTTGAAGATGCGCCGGGTGACGGTCTCGATGCCCTTGCCCGCGTCGATGACGATCATCGCGGTCTCGACCGCGGGCAGGCTCGAGATCGCGTGCCCGATGAAGTCACCAAGCCCGGGCGTGTCGAGCAGGTTTACGACGACACCTTTGTCGGACAGGTGACTCCTGGCCTCGAAGTGGACCATGGTCTGGTGGAGCGAGTGCTGGTGGTGCTGCTCTTCCTCGGCCCAGTCGCTGACGGTGTTCTTCTCCTGGATGCTGCCCATGCGCTGGATGACGCCCGCCGAAAATAACAAACGCTCGGTCAGGGTGGTCTTGCCGGAACCACCGTTGCCAACCAGAGCGATGTTGCGGATTTCAGCGGGCAGATGTGCAGTCGCCATGATGGCGGCCCTCCTTTCGGGGCCGCTCGCGCGCCTTCGAGGGTCGCAATCGGCGACGGACGACGGTGGAGGCCGCGGGCGGCCGGGACAGAATGTGCCACGGTGAGCCGCGCAAAGCCAGATCCGGCGTGTCGTCGGACGCCCACCAGAAGCGCCCCGCCGGGCTTGCCACGCGGGCTCACCCGTCTCGAACCGATTCAGTATACAACAACCACGCCCGTGCGCCCATCCATCAACAAACCATCACCACACCTATCCTTGGGTGATGACCAACCCGATCACCCGATTTGCTCCCTCCCCGACGGGCCACCTCCATATCGGGGGCGCCCGAACCGCCTTGTTCTGCGCGGCTTACGCGCACGGGCACGGCGGGCGCTTCGTCCTGCGCATCGAGGACACCGACCAGAAAAGATCCTCAGAAGCCGCCGCCCGGGGCATCCTCGAAGACCTCGCCTGGCTCGGGATCACCTGGGACGACGGCCCCGCCCTGGGTTCCATCGGCGGCGACACGCGGGGCGTCGGGCCTTACTACCAGTCCGAGCGCCTCGACATCTACAACGCCGCGATCCAGAAGCTGATCGATTCCGGGTTGGCGTACCCGTGCTTCGACACGCCCGAAGAGCTCGCCGAGATGCGTGCGCAGGCCGAGGCGAAGAAAGAGACGTTCATCTACCGCCAGCGAGCGGACTACGACCACGCCTTCGCGCTCAAACGCGCCGAAAGCGAGGAGCACGTCCTGCGCTTTAAGATGCCCGCGCACGACGTCACGGTCAAAGATGAGATCCTGGGCGAGGTTGTGTTCCCGTACGAAGAACTCGATGACCTGGTCATCCGCAAGCGGGACGGCTTCCCGACCTACCACTTCGCCGTCATCGTCGACGACGAGGCGATGGGCGTCACGCACGTCATCCGCGGGCAAGAGCACCTGAACAACACGCCCAGGCACATCGCGATGATCGAGGCGATGGGCTACCGCCTTCCCGCGTTTGCGCACCTACCGCTGATCTTCAATCCGGATGGGTCGAAGATGAGCAAACGCGACAAGGACAAGGCCGTGCGCGCGGCGGTGAAAGCCGCGGGCGATGTCAGCGCGATGGATGTGGGCATCGACGAGGGCGTGTTTGCGAAATGGCAGAAGGACAAAACGGTTCAGCTCCCCCAGGACAGGCTCGTGCCGCTCGCAGCGAAGCTGAGCGTCGAGCTGCCCGAGATCGAGGTCGAGGACTTCCGCCGATCGGGCTATCTGCCCGAGGCGGTCGTGAACTACATCGCTCTGCTCGGCTGGAACCCGGGGACGTTCGACGCCGAGGGCCGGAACGTCGAGCGTTTCGACCGCGCGTTCCTCGACGAGAAGTTCGATTTCGGTCGCGTGGGCAAGGGCGCCAGCAAATTCGACCGCGAGAAGCTCCGCGCGTTCAACTTCGACCTGATCAAGTCGATGGACCCGGGCGAATTCGCCAAGGTCTGGCGCGCCTGGGCCGAGCGATACGACGATGAGCTTGTGCAGCGTCTGAGCGCCGAAGAGATGCTCATGCTCGCGCCCGCCGTCCAGCCCAGGGCGATTACCCTGGGCGAGGCTCGCCAGCCCATCGCGTACCTGTTCGTGGACGCGGCCGCGCTCGAGTACGACGAGAAGGCAGTGGCGAAGTTCATGCACAAGGGCGAGCCGGCGGGGGCGGCCGTTCTGCGCGAGTTCGCGCCCAGGCTCGCCGAGGTCGAGCCGTTTGCGCCCGAGGCGATCGAAGCGAGGCTCGCCGACTACTGCGAGCACG
>JBGSIX010000120.1:0-7162 GCA_041742315.1 Phycisphaerales bacterium
GAGCAGCGGATCGATCGGATCGCGGTGGGTTTGCCGACGCTGGGCGACTGGCGCTGGAGGCTCGGCCGACAGCATCCGCAGAGCCCGGGCGCGGGCGGGCAGGTCAAGCGGTTCCTGCTCGCCTCGGGCGCGGCGGCGGAGGAGATCACGCGCCTGCTCGACCTCTTCGACGCGGCGCTGCACGCCGAGCATGTGGACTGCCCCGCGCTCGTGAAAGTGGCGCTGCGTGACGAGATCGTGCCCGCGCCGACGCAGGCGTCGATCTACAACGCACTGGGCACGCCGCCCGGGCTCAAGGGCCGGTTTGTGACGCGCTACGGGCACTTCGACGGCGGGCTGACGGACCTCCGCCGGCACGCGCTCTTCGAGCGCATGGCTTTGGAGTTCCTTGATCCGGCGCACGAACCAATGGAAGTGCTCGCGCGGTGGGAGCCGGTGATGACCTCGGGCGTGCGCGTGCCGGAGGCGGTGGCGTGAGCGAGTCGCTTTTTGGAGGCATCAGCAGAGACGCGCAGGACGAGTCGATCGTGGCCGCGTACGAGGCCGTGGGCGTGACGCTCGATGCGCTGCCCTACACGGACGCGTTCGAGAAGCTGATGGCCGCGGTGCAGCGCACGGATGCGGACGCCGAGCACCGCGCGGTGTTCCACAGGCTCCACAATCTGCGCAAGGCGGGCAAGCTGCCGAGGATGGGCCGGGCGAGCACGTCGCCGCCCGTGCTGGACTACGAGCACGAGCAGCTGCTGATCGCGTTCGTGGCGGGCGAGGTCGGCTCGCTCGGTCAGCGGGACCAGCTTCCCTACACCGAGGGCTTCGACCGCGTCGCGGGCGAATTTGCGAGGCAGACGGGGCTCAACCTGTCGCCGCACGATCTCTGGCGGGTGATCGCGAAGCTGGCGAAGTGATCACACTGATTTCAGTGGCGGAGGCTTCCAGCCTCCGCTGATTGCTTCATTTTCTTCGGTGGGGGCGGCGTCCCGCCGCCCATTCAATACCCCCTCCGTCTGCTTCGCAGCCACCTCCCCCGTCGGCGACGGGGGAGGAGAGCATCACAGCGGAGGCTGGAAGTCTTTGCCACTAGGCCTGAGATACCTCCACCGCCTCGGGGTCTATGGTCTGGTCTCTGACGGAGGAACCAGCCATGCCCGCTTCGATTGATGCGCTGATCGACAAGCTGATCGACTACGCGGGGCTTTTCCCGCCCGCGTCGCTCGGGATGGAGCCCGCAGTCGCCGAGTACGCCAGGCACCTGCGCGGGCCGCACGCGGGGGTGCTTGGCCACTTCATCTGCCCGGCGTGGCGGCTCGAAGAATTCAGCAAGCACGCGGCGATCGTCATGCCCGGGACCTACGCGACAAGTGGGTACACCGAGATGGCGGGCGTGACCGAGCCCTGGAAGGTGTCGGCGATCTTGAAGCCCAACGAGCCGGGCGAGGGATTGGAAGCCGTGCTCAAGTTCAACGAGCGTCACGCGCGTGAGGAGCACGGACTCGCCAGGATCGACGCGGTCGAGGTCAAGGCCCCCACCGCCGACTTCATCGACGAGGCGATCGAGGCGATGCCCGAGGACGTCATCCCCTTCTTCGAGATCGACCACACCAAGGACCCGCGCGGCATGATCGCGGCGCTGGCGGGCCTGCCCGCGGCGGCCAAAATCCGCACGGGCGGCGTCACGCCCGAAACGATCCCAACGCCCGAAGAGGTCGCCCGGTTCATCCACTGCTGCAAGGTGGGCGATGTACCCTTCAAGTGCACCGCGGGCCTGCACCACCCGATGCGGGCCGAGTATCGGCTGACGTACGAGGAGAACCCGCCGAGGGGCACGATGTTCGGGTTCCTGAACGTCTTCCTGGCGAGCGTGCTCGTCCGCGCGGGCCGACTCGACGAGCCGATGACGGCGAAGCTCCTGGCCGAGACGGACGCAAAAAAGCTGCGTTTCACCGACGAGGGCGCGAGCTGGGACGCGCCCGGGGGCAAGGTCACGATCTCAACGGACGAGATTGTCGATGCGCGGCGTCAGTTCGCCTTCAGCTACGGTTCGTGCAGCTTTACGGAGCCGACGGAGGAGCTCGCTGAGCTCGGTTGGCTTTGATCAAGCAGGCCTCTTCGCCGCCAGTTTCGCGCCCAGCAGCGTCATCGGCGTGAGCATGACGAGGAAGGCGATGTGATACCACGCCGGCGCGAGCTTCCAGCCAGCGCCCTCGATTGCGACACCGACGACCGTCAATGTGATCGCCAGCGCGAGCGGCGCTTTGCCCTTCCGGGCCATGAGTCGGCACACGAAACCCGCGACGATCGACTGAACAAAGGTGATGGCGAGCGTGACGGCCAGCGGCACGGTCTCGAAGCACGAGCCGTCCTCACCGATCACACCGGGAAACACCGCTCCAACCGCGGCCATGTTCCCGAAGTGCATCACGCTCCACACAATAAACCCGACGATCACCGCTCCGATTGCCCTTCCCATTGTGTTTCTCCTAAAGCATGACCACCCACCACGGGCGGCGTGCGTGGCTTCGGTCAGATCCAGTTCTCTGTCCGGCACTTCTTGGGCGTGAAGATCCCCGCCAGCTTGATGAGTGCGCAGAGCCCGGTGCGGTACATGAATGTGGGCTTGCCGGTCTCAATGATGGCCTTGATGTTGTTGCAGATCATCGTGCCGCCCGAGGCCATGTTCTTGGCGGTCTTTGTGCCCATGGGCATGTTCTCGACGGAGAGCGTGAGCTCGACGCCGCCGTCTTTGGGCGCGATGTCGTAGACGACGGTGCACTCGGGATCGTCGTAGGAGGTGAACTTGAGCGTGTGAACGAAGCGTGTGTGAGGCGTGTATTCGAGGACCTTGCCGATCATCGCGACGTTCTTGCCATCGGGCGATCGCATCGTCAGGGTCGAGCCGGGCTCGAAGCTGCCAACATGCATCCGGCTGTAGAAGATCGCCTTCTGGATCTCATCGGTTTTGGTGAGTTCATGGAAGACTTGCTGCGCGCTGCCGCGGATGAACACCTTGAAGATCGCCTTGCGCGAAGCCTCATCGATCTGTTTCGTCGTCGTCATCGATATTGCCCTTCTTTGATTCGTTCTGCGTTTCGATGCGGTACTTGATGGACGTCAGCTCTTGGGACCAGAGCCTGCTGTACTGAGTGGTCCAGCGGTCGTAGATCTGCTGGATCGGGACGGTGTTGTGGTACAGACGCTTGGTGCGGCCTTGGCGCTCACGGATGAGAAGGCCCGCGTCTTCGAGAACCTGGATGTGCTTGAGCACCGCGATCCTGCTGGTGCCAAAGTGAGAACAGACCTCCCCCACTTTCACACCGGGCGAGTCCTTGACGAGATCGAGGATCCGCCGGCGATCGGCGTGGGCGAGCGCCTGAAAGACCGCATCCATGGGTTCAGGCCTCATATGTAATTGGTAAGTTACATATTGAGGACGGATGTGTCAACCGGTGTGTGGACAGAATCCGTGGAAGCCGGCAGAATGCCCGAATGAACAGCGAACATATGGCCCTTTCCCCTCCCCCGTCGCCGACGGGGGAGGTGCCCGCGCAGCGGGCGGAGGGGGCTTGGCGAAGCCTCATCACAAAGCTGTGATCGCCACGACGACATCAACCGATCGCGCCCGAGAACTCCGCACCAACGCGACGCCGCCCGAACGGATTCTGTGGCGTCATTTGCGGGGCAAGCAGATTGCTGGGCTCAAGTTCCGTCGTCAGCACCCGATCGGGCCGTACATCGCCGATTTCTACTGCCCGGCGTGCGCTCTCGTCATTGAGATCGACGGCAACAGCCACGCCCACGACCAGAATCAGCACGACGCGAACCGGGATCGCTGGATGGAATCGCGCCGGATCAGGGTCTTTCGGGTGCCGGCGCGGCAGATCTTCTCGAACATCGAGGGGGTCGTGCGAACAATCGAGCGAGAAGTTTCCAGTCAGACCCCCTCCGTCAGCTTCGCTGACACCTCCCCCGTCGGCGACGGGGGAGGGGAATAGGAGAACCAGACCATGCCCTACGAGATCGACGAGACGCACGACCCGAAGCTTGAGAGCTGGGTGGAGTCCGCCAACGACCCGGCGACGGACTTTCCGATTCAGAATCTGCCGTTCGTGCGCGCTGTATTTGCAGACGACACGGGCGAGACCTTTATCGCTTCCGCGGTTGCGATCGGCGATCGGGTTCTGATCCTTGATCTCGTCGCTCAGGCGGGATTGCTCAATGGCATCATCGATGACGACCACATTGATTCTCTACTCATTGACGAGGTCTACAGCGATCTTTCGCCAGCAGATCGGCAACGATTCAGAGCCCGGCTGACTTCGCTTCTCTCGATCGCAAACGACGAGCTGAAGAAACACGAGATCGCGGAGCACGCACTGATTCCGATCAGTGAAGTCGATCTGCTGCCCGCCTTCGATCCGCACGACTACACCGACTTCTACGCCTCCGTCTACCACGCCACCAACGTCGGCTCGATGTTCCGCCCCGACAACCCGCTGCTGCCCAACTACAAGTGGATCCCCGTCGGGTACCACGGGCGGGCGTCGTCCGTCGTCCCGAGCGGGACGCCCGTGCGCCGGCCGATGGGGCAGCTTTCGCCCGCCGAGGAGGGCGGCGCCCCCACCTTCGGGCCTTGCAAGATGCTGGACTACGAGCTCGAGCTCGGCGTTGTGGTCGGGCGGGGCAACGAGCTTGGCCAGCCCATCCCGATCGGGGAAGCCGAGGATCACATCCTGGGGATGTGTCTGCTCAACGACTGGTCGGCCAGGGACATGCAGAAGTGGGAGTACGTGCCGCTCGGGCCGTTTCTGGCGAAGAATTTCGCGACGACGGTCTCGCCCTACATCGTGACGATGGAGGCGCTGGCGCCCTTCCGCTCGCCGGCGATGGTGCGCCCGGAGGGCGACCCGAATCCCCTCCCCCACCTCTTCGATGAACGGGACCAATCTCAGGGCGGGCTCGACATCACGCTTGAGGTGTTTCTTGCGTCGAAACAGATGCACGACAAGAAGTTGGACCCGATCAGGCTCAGCAAGGGCTCGTTCAGGGACATGTACTGGACGATCGCCCAGATGCTGACACACCACGCCAGCAACGGGTGCAACATGCAGCCGGGCGATCTTCTCGGCTCGGGCACGATCTCGGGCCCCACGCGCGGGGCGCGCGGGTGCCTGCTCGAGCTCACCTGGGACGGCGACCCGTTCGCCACGCCCGCCAAGCTCGTGCCGGGCACGGAGCGGACGCCCATCAAGCTGCCCACGGGTGAGGAGCGGAAGTTTCTGGCCGACGGGGACGAGGTGATCATCCGGGGGTATTGCGAGCGCGCTGGGTTCCGGCGGATCGGGTTCGGGGAGTGCCGGGGGATCATCGAGCCGGCGCTCGGGTGAAGCCCTTGCCGGCACGCAGATTTCGGTGAGACAGCGGGTTTCAGGGCGTTGTATGGCCGATTCTGGCCTCTGGGAATGAACCCTGCTACGATCAGTGTTCGTATACAGTCAGACAGAGAACGAGCCGGGCGGCTTTCGCAGGCTCCGAAGCGGGGACGAAAAAAATGGCAAAGGGCAGTGGAAAGAACGCAGTCTTGCTCATCATCGCAGTGGCTGCGATCGGCGGAGCGATCTACGGCATCATGTCAATGAAGACAGAAAACCCACAGGAAGACCAGTGGGTGTACTACATCGACCCTGAATCGGTCAACAGCGATCCTCAGGTCACCGCCCAGCTCAAGATCTCCCAGATCAAGGATTACATGGGCAAGCAGCTTGTCGACGATCCCGCTGCGGATGAGCGGCTCGTCAAGGCGGGTATCTGCCCGCACTGCGGCAAGTACTTCCCGCTCATCGGTCACGGCGAGAAACCGGACAATTGCCCGGTGTGCAAGGCCAGCCTGAAGGACTGACGCCGGCGTTCAGTAGGGCGCTATTCAACTGGCCCTGAATTCAACTCAGAACTTCGAGATTCATCTGCGAGCCTGGCGCTTCGAAAGAGCGCCAGGCTCGTTGTCATGGTGTGCAGGTAGCTCTGTTCGGCGACGGGCCCGAACTCGCCGTCGGCGAAGAAACCGGCGAGCGGGAAGGGCCTGTGGGCGACGTCGATGTGCCTGCCGCTCTTGGCCTGCTGGACGCCCGATTCCGCGGGTGAGAAGGCCTTGTAGATCGCCGAGGCGTCGTGGTGCGGCTCGCCGAAGAACTTGCGACCCCGGCTCGTGCAGGTAAAGACGAGCCCCGCCTCGGGCCTTTGGCGGAGTTTCTGGGCGTCGAGCAGCATCGCCAGATCCGCGTCGGCGGTCTCGGCGTCGCGGATGTGGATCTGCACCGTCTGGCCCACGCGGAAGAAGTCGTTGGCGACGATCGCGCCGGTGGCGGCGTCGATGCTGTGGACGCCCCGGATCAGGAAATCGCCCTGCCCGAAGCGGTCGCGGTACTCGTTGATGACCTTGCCCAGGAGCATGCCCTTGGCGAGCCCGACGCGCTGGCCCACGGGCAGATCGCGGACGACCTCCTTGAGCATGTCCACGGCCCGCTTGCCGCCGAGCTGCTGGATGACGTTGTCGCGGGCCTTGGTGACGATCATGGTCGGGCCGATGGGTTTGCAGCCCTGGCTCACGACGCCCTCGAGGTGCAGATCGCCCGAGAGGCTGATCCCGATGCCGCCCGATCGGCGGATGTCGTCACCCAGCCCGACGGCGTTCTCGCCCGGGTGCTTGGCGGACGAGGCGAAGCCGCCCATGACCGGGAGTGCTCGTGTGGCCTGGCTCATCGCGGGGAGTGTGCGTACGAGCGGGACGGAGTATGGATCGCAGAAGAGCAGCGCGCCCGCGTGGTCGCTCTGGACGTGCATCGCGGGCGCGAGCATCTCGCGGTGCCACTCGGGGCCCGGCTTGTCGGGCACGCGCGGGAGGTCCTCGACGCGAAAGGGCGAGAGTTTGACGCCCGGCAGCGCGCCGAGCATGACCGAGACCCCCGGCGCGCCCTCGATCTCGATGGAGTCTCCGATCACGCCGTGCGCGCTGCAGGTGACGACGTGGCGTGAGCCGGTGACGTGCTGGACGAGCGAAGCCATCTCCGAGGCCCGGGTTGCGTGGGGCGCGGTCATGAAGAGCAGCGCCAGATCAGGGGGTCGGCCAGCGAGCCTCGCGTGCGCCCGCTCGGCGGCCTCCTTGGCGGCC
>JBGSIX010000121.1:0-19007 GCA_041742315.1 Phycisphaerales bacterium
GGGCGGCCGCCGGTCTGCGTGCCCGAGCCGGGGAGCTGGGTCGAGTGCGTGACGTCGAAGCACACGGGCGGGTGGCCCCTCTCGGCGGGCAGTTCCATGAGATCGCCCAGGCCCGTGAAGTCGTTGACGAGTCGGTGGTAGCCGAAGAACGTGCCACGCTCGGTGAGCATCTGGTTCGAGAGGCCCGCCTCTTCGAGCTTGGCGACCGGGCCGACCATCTCGGCGGGGGAGAGGAACTGGCCCTTCTTCGTGTTGATCGCCCGCTTGTGCTCGGCGGCGGCCTGGCCCGCGGCGAGCAGCAGATCCGTCTGCCGGCACAGGAACGCGGGGATCTGGATCAGGTCGATCGCCTCGGCGATCGCGTGTGCTTGCTGGGGTTCGTGGATGTCGGTCGTCGTGGGGACGCCCAGCTCCTTGCCGATTCGGCGGATCCAGTCGAGCCCGTCATCGAGGCCCGGGCCGCGGTAGCTGGTGATGCTCGAGCGGTTGGCCTTGTCGAACGAGGCCTTGAAGATGTAGGGCAGGCCAGCCTGGTCGCAGACGGCCTTGATCGTGCGGGCGATCATGAGCCCCTGCTCGAAGGACTCGATCACGCAGGGCCCGGCGATGATCGTAAGGGGCAGGCCCCGCCCGATGGTGACGTTCCCGGCGACGCAGGTGCGAGAGGTGGTGGTCATGGGCAAGGGTAGGAGCCACCGCGCTATGGTTGGGCAGCCGGGCGAGTAGCTCAGTTGGCTAGAGCATCCGCCTTACAAGCGGAGGGTCCGGGGTTCGAGTCCCCGCTTGCCCACTTGATGACTTGGCGCCGACGCGCATTTGGGCGCCTCGGAAGGCGCAACACCACACTCTGCAAACACTTCCGATGAATCGTGCTCGGGTGTGCCTTCGGGTTCAGTCAGCGTTGACCCAGCGGAGGGCGGACGCTTCGGAGGGGACACGCAAGCCGCAGTACCGGCTGAGGGCGATCAGCAGGCGCCATTCGGCGCTGGGGGCCTCGTCTATCACCCGGTCGACGGTGGCCCGGTCCACGAATACCGTGCGGTCCTGATTGCTCTGTGAGCCCGCGTGTAAGTCGGCGAAAGAATCTCTCTGATTCGAGACGAGCACAATAAGTTTAGGGCAGGATCACCTGTCGAAAGTGTCGTTCGCTTCGTTGATTCGATAGTTGATCCGGACTGTTGGAATCAGGACCGCGAGCCTGCTCTTTCTGCCTGAACACCTGCGGGGAACAGTATATTGTTCTCTTTGTGGATGTGGATATGTGTATCTTGTTCGAATTCTCCCAGTAAGCGGTAGCACTCCTTCCATGTTGAGCATGCATCGCTTGGTGGCGTGAGATCATCGGTGAGTACGTGGATTCGGGAAAAGGCCTCGCCGACATCGTTGTGGTCGTGGATCATGCAGTCGATCGGACGACGCACGCTCCACGGCGGGCCGGTGGTAATATCTGACTTCTGCTCGAGTCGCCGAAGCCATGGGAACAGCACGCGCTCCTCACGAATGAAGTGGTCGTGCATGTCCTCGGCTAAGCTGGTATAGACACTATGCAATTCTGTGAGTCGCGGCTCGTCGTCGCCGTGCGCGGCGACGCACTTGCCGATGAGTACTTCCAAACGATCAAGGAATTCTCTGGCAGACTTGTGGTGTGTTTCTTCGATATGGTCGGCGAGCTGCGTCATGGACATTGCGGCGTAGTCTGCTTCGTTCGCTGCATCGGGCTTAGTGGGTGAGTACTCGGTGAGTCGCTCGATCACATATTGCAGATCCTGTCCACCTAGATCTGTCGAATCTTTGAGTGTGCGGCTTCCGTTGCAGCAGTAGTCGATGTGCAGTCGCTCGAGTTCGGGGATGAGTTCCGGGTAGGTCTTGGCGATCTCTCCGACGCTCATGTGTGTCTTGATTTTACGTGCCATTCTGGGCCTCCATTTGTGAATGAGCGGGCGTGCCCGGGTAGCCGAGGTGTTGCCAGGCAGAATCGAAAGTCATCGATTCTCCTTCGGTTTCGGACAGCAGCGGTTCGGCCTCGTCAGGTGATGCGAACGCTGCGAAGTTTGAACCCATGGGCGAATGAATCGATGGTGACACAACGAAATGGACTTCCTCGGTGTGTACCCATTTACTCGTAGTGTGACTGTGTGACCAGCGCGCCAGGACCGCATGGTTCGGATTCTGTAGTTCGTAATTGACTTGGCAATTAAAGTCATCAAAGAGCTTCGGCTCAGGGCCCCGTGTGCTCTCGATGACCGTTGCGGTGGCCCAGCGTTCATCGCTGATGATCATGTTGCATTGGTCACAGACTGCATCGCCATACTGAATCGAGGGTGGTGCGTCAGCAGACTGCCTGTCGCAGCCCACAATCTGGGAAGCAAGAACCAACACCGTGGATACAACAATAAGCCGATTCATACAGTACCCCTTCTCGAAAAGAGGATGACAGCAAGCCCGAGCGGTGCGATTGTCCATGCCAGCAGAGTTGATGCAAGCACCCAAGGCAGCGTGTTTCCGAGTGTCAGAGACGCGTATGCACCGACCGGGCCGAGCACATCAAGCGAGGCGTTCATATTGACGATCACGGCCATCTTGAACGTCTGCAGTGGGTTGAGTATTGCCAGACCAAATATTTCCTGGACGCGGAGCTTTAATAGAACCGAGCTTGCCATCAAGCCGAGGTCACTGACAAAGACGAGCGTGAGCCATACGAACAGCGCGATGCCAGTGGCCACCGAGGAACGTCTGGACATCACAGATATCAGCATGCCGACACTGAGCATCGCGAGGGCAAGAAACGCCGTGAAGCCAACGAGCATCACAAAGGCACCAACCCCCGCCCCGCCTGCCCGCCACGCAAGCACTGCGGCACTGATGCCAAACCCGATGCAGAGCGAGCAGATGAGTGCGGCGCTCAGACCGAAGTACTTGCCGAGCAGTACCTGTGTGCGTGATACAGGCTGTGAGAGCATGTAGAGAAGAGTTCCCCGCTCTCGTTCGCCGGCGATCGATCCGGCGCCGGCGGTGAGCGCCATCAGCGGCACCACAAGCATAATGAGATTGAGCAAACCGGCTGCGGTTCTACCAAAGCCCGCGAAACCGTGAGATCCGACGCCACTGAGTGATAGAAATGACACCCCGACTGCGAGCACCGTGAACGCCATCGTGTAGAGAACAAACCATTTGCTGGCCAGGGCGTCACGGAACTCGCGTCGAGCGAAGCGGGCAATCCCACCAAGCAGTGAGGGGGCTCTCGGAATTTGGGCGTGTGTTCGTGGCGATTGGATTTGCAAAGTACTCATCTCGATACCTCCGGCAGCTCGACATCGTCGAGGACCTCGATGTCTCGTACTTCAATCTGTTGACGCGCAAGCGTGGCGATTGGCTCGGCTTTGCGGTCTCGCGGCACGGCAACGCAAAGTCCGTGTCCGTTCAGGTGAACCGCGTGACCCGCAAGACGAAGCGCATCAGCCGCTTCAGTCTCGCTTGCCATGTTCAGATAGAGCCGAACGACCTGGACTGGTTTCTTGGTCGGCCATAACTCTGCAGGTGTTGTGTCCCGTTCCAGTCGTCCTCGCTCCAGCACCAAGACCCGGTCGGCGAGAGATATCACCTCATCGGGTCGGTGCGAGGCAAAGAGCAGCGTCTTCCCCGCTTCACGAAGCCGCTGGAGCGTGAGTACGACCTCGCCACGCCCGGCAGCGTCGAGGTTCGAGGTGGGTTCGTCGAGGATGATCAGTGGGGGATCACTTAGCAATGCCACGGCGAGAGCTAATCGTTGCTTCATACCACCCGAGAGATCACGCACACGCTTGCGTTCGTGTCCCGTGAGTCCAACCGCCTCGAGTGACTGGGCAGCTTGGGCACGATCGACTCCGCGCAGCTTGGCGAAAAACATCATGGCCGAGCCGAGCCTGGCATCGTCGTGAAACGCCAGTTCCTGTGGGACATAGCCCACAAGCGCCCTTGCGTGCCTGCCTCGCTTTCTGACGCCGACCCCGTTGATTGTGACACTGCCTCTATGCCGGATCACACCGAGCAGGCAACGGATAAGAGTGGTCTTCCCGGCGCCGTTGCTTCCCCAGAGTGCGAGGGCTCCGCCTTGTTCGAGCGTGAACGACACATCTGAAACTGCTTCGACTTTCCCGAACCGTTTGGTGATGTTCTTTGCACAGATCATGACCGATCTCCTGTGTGCGATGACCGAAGATTTGGTTCGGTGGCCATGTAGACAATCAAACCGGCGGCAACCGTGAGCATGGATATCGCCAGCAGCAGCATCGGACCCGCTCGGGTCCCGGTAGCTGCAAGGTCGAGACGGATCTCAGGTGGCAAGGCGAGAGGCGAATGGTCGATAAGCGTGGACTTTGGTCTAAGCTCCGGCAGTGCTCGTGACGTGAATTCGATCGCTTGTTGAGCCGGGCTGTGTACAAACAGCCGCAGGTTGGGCTCGTTTGCGAGCAACGCTCCGAATAAGCTCTGTGGTTCGTAGACCACATCTCCGATGCCGTCTGCGTTGAGATCGAAACCCGCATAGTCCGACCAGTAGTTGCCTCTGCCGTCGAGCGAGAAGGAGTTGCTCATCAGCTGCCCTCGCCCGTGTGTGGCAGCCGGTTCTTCATTCTCGATGAAAGCATTGTTCGTGAAGACGTTGTCGTGGGTGTTGGGTGTTGCGAGTAGACCGATCTCATTGAAGGCGATCATGTTCGATTCGAACAGGCCAGACGATCCGATTGATGATGGGCTGTTGTCCAGGTAGATGCCGACCCGATTTGCCAGCAGAGCGTTTCCGACAATGGTGATGTCATCACAGTCCTTGAGACCGATGCCGTAGCCGCTGGCCCCCCTGTTGTTGCTCATCCGGTTCTCGCGGAGGGTGATCCCGTTGCTGTACATAAGGTATACGCCGACTGAGTTGTTGAGCAGATCGTTCTGTTCGAGGACCGAGCCGTGGCTGTACATAAAGTGCAGCCCGTAGCGGCTTTCCTTGACGATGTTCTTTCTGATCAGAAGATCTTCGGAGTACCAGAAGACCATGTCGCGCGAACTGAGAACGGTGTTGCCCTCGACGAGGCAGCCGTGACTCCACCAGAGTCGAATCCCGTCGCCGCGACGGCCGGGATCAAGATCCTTGCATGCGATCGAGTTGTCGCGGATGATCGCGTTGGGAGCCTCGCGCAAGTCGATACCGAAGAGAGATTCCTTGATCGTATTCGATTCGATGACGGCGTCGGCGGCGATGACACGAATCGCAGCGGGTTCTCCTGTCACATCGATTCCAGAGTTACGTATTGTGCAGTTGCGGATCGTAACGCCGTCGGCGAGCACTTCGATGACAGTTCCTTCGCCCAGCCCGTCGAACACGGCGCCATCGCTCCCGTCGAGCACGACAGTCTTACGGATGACGAGATTGCCCTCATACACGCCGGCTGGAATCAGCACGACCTCGCCGATGTCTGCGTCCGCTATCATCTCAGTGATGATCGCCGCAGGCTTCCGGTCGGAGAGCTGTTTACCGTGCGCGGTGGATGCCATCCATGCGAGGGTCAATATGACGATGGTTGTGATCGTGCGAACCACTGAGTAACTCCATACTAAGCCGAAACGGAGTCGATGCGCTTCTGTTGCTTGATGAGTGGCAGGTACGCTCTGCGATGGAAGAACAGGGCCAGAATGAGTACAAACGACGCGACCGAAGCAAGAATGAGCCCGGCGCCCGGAGTCGCGATCGTCACAAACTGGCCAATGCCTCCCTTGCCCATCGCTGTAGGAACGAACGGCTTGACTGCGTTGGACAGCGGCGCGTGCGGGTCCAGGTTCAGACCAAAGTGTTTCATCCAGAGATGCAGGTCGAGCAGGAATACAACAGGAAAGAACACGACGGGCACAACCATGATTACCGCCCAACGGGTGTGAATGTACGCGGCCAATTCCAGCATCACGACAAAGGCAATCATGACAAACACACCGACCGTGCGTTCGATCTCGGCTGCCTCGTAGAGCGAACGCATGCCGATGTAGTGATTGAGTCCGTCGATCTCGGCGACATCTCCTGAAAGCGCGTTCAGGTGTGCGGTCATGTGCAGCCCGTCCGGGTACTGCGGTGCCTGAAGCTCCATATGCCAGTATGGAAGAAACAGCGAAACAAGGAGCAGAACTCGTGCCGTGAGCAAGATAAAGCCGGGCGCGCCGTAACGCATCGAATGCTCTGACGCCTCGAGCGGATGGACGCGTGGCCCAAGTATGCGGTCAAGATAAGAAGCCATGTCAATCCTTTCAACGCGGAGTGATACGTCAATCAAACCGCCCGGGCCGCTTTCACGACCCGAGCAGGAGTCTCACTACTCGGGTTCAACCATTAAGTAGCCCATCATCTCAAGATGAAGCGCCGAGCAGAACTCGGAGCAATAGAACGGGAAGGTGCCCGGAGTATCCGCGACGAACTCGATCGTGACGGCTTCTCCCGGCTCAAGCGAAGCGGTGATGTTGTACATCGGGACTGCGAATCCGTGCGTTGCGTCCACGGCCCGCTCGGTGTTGGTGATGTGCCAACGAACGACGTCGCCCTGCTTCAGGTAGACGTGCTCGGGGTTGAAGTGGCTGCGGATTGCTGTCATGAAGATGTCGACTGTGCCGTCGTCGTTGCGTTGCACGCGCTCCATCTTGGGCTTTGTTGCCATCGGGTTGATGTTCTGATCATGCGGATCCCAGCCCACTTCTGGATATGTCGTCCATGGATCGAGCTTGTCGGCTTTGACGATCTGGGCGTAGTGCGGTTCGCCCACTCCCATTGGCATGTCGTAAATAACAGGCATCTTCGTCCCGTCATCGCTGATATCGACGAGCTGTAGGTTCTGGGGAAGCAATGGACCCGTCGGGTAAAAACGATCAACGGACCACTTGTTGAGGGCCACGAGATAGTTCCCGTCTGGGCTGACAGTATCGCCTTCGGCGACAGCAATGTGTCCGACGTTGTAGTGCACGGGCGTCTTGTGGACGAGCGTCCAATCCGGTTCGGGAGTGCCCGAGCCGTATGAGCCGCCCATCGTCCAACGCGCAACCGCCGAGTCGAGGTAGAGCGACGTGTATGCGTAACCGTCGGGTCCGAACTGTGTGTGTAGCGGGCCGAGGCCCACTTCGATGCGCGCTTCAACGACGCTGTCGAAATCGAGGATCGGCACCCCGAACTCGTCGGTACCTGAAAAAGTCTTGTCCGCGATCGCCTTCTTGATCTTATCCATTGAGTAGATCGTGACGTGCGGATCGAGTTTGCCAGAGATTACAATGAAATCGCCCTTGGGTGCTACATCCACGCCGTGCGGGCTGCGGGGCTCCGGTGTGACGTGCAGCAGCCCCTCGGCAAGAGCAGTTTCAAGCGTGATGACCGGGAAGCCCTTGATCTGCTCAACCTTGCCCGCCTTGAAGACCTGTTCGGCTTTCTTCCAGTCGATGATGTGGAGGAAGTCAGTCGCGTTGCGGCTGGCGCCGGCCTCAAACGGGGGCTTCTTGTCCTGGATACCGCCGGTCGCAAGCTCGGTGTTGAGCGAGTTCATAAAGAAGTATCCATCGCTGGCGAGTTTGCCGGCATCTGACAGATCCTGCCAGTAGGGTGGCAATTCGATCGCGAACGACTGATCTTTATCGATCCGCCCGCGGTTGCGGTCGAACTTCCAGAGTGTCACTGAACCCTTGTATTTCTCTTTGTAATCAGAGATCGGTGCATACTCGGAGCCCCATGGGACGGCGTACTGACCGCCCTCGATGATGTAGTCGGTGTTCGGCGTCACGAACGTGCCGCCGTGGTCGCTTAGAGTCAGCGGGTTCTTGACGATCTGCTTCGTTTCCCAGTCGCGCAGGTCAATGACTGCGACGCGTGCGTTGATCTTGTCGTTGATAAAGACAAACTGGCCGTCGTAGTCGCCTTTGGTTTCAGAGAGCGCGGGGTGGTGTGTGTCGCCCCACAGGTTTGATTTACCATTGGGGAATCCCTCTTTGAGGATCTCATTGCCAACCCCGTAACCCCAGCCCTGCCAGGGTTCGGGTGTGAAGACCGCGATCGAGCGGAGCAGCCTCATGCTGGGAAGGCCGACCACGAAGATCTGCCCTGCGTGTCCGCCTGAGGCGAACATCAGGTAGTCATCCTTCTCGCCGCTGGGGAGATAAGTCTTGGCTGCAGCGATCAGATCGGCGTTGGTCAGGCCTCGATCCTTCGCAATCGCTTCGACATCTCGCATCGACTGTGCGCTCGTTGAGGCTGCGGCGAATGAGATCGCGAGACCGGCTCCTAAGGCCGACAGTTGTCTCAGTTTATCTGTTCCTACTTTCATTGGGATGCCCTTTCTTAATGCACACGGTGTGCGGACTTGTTGTTCAGTCTCGATGAGAATCGAGTGAGCCTGTTTATGAACCCATTGCCTCTTTCTGGACAGCTTTGATGTAGTCAACAATCGATTGCAGCTGCTCATCAGTGATCGCCGGGTTTCCACCCTTTGGCGGCATGTCGATACCGGTCGTGTTGTTCGCATCCCAGATCGGGCGCCCTGACTTGATGAATGTGATCAGTTCCTTGTCGCTGGCACCGCGGACAAACCCGCTCGTGATGAGCGGGAGGCCTTGGTTCTCGATGCCCTGTGCGCCCTCGCCGTGACACGCGGAGCACGAGGCGACGAACAGCTCAAAGCCGGCATGCTCTTCGAGTTTGACGGAGGCGACCGAGGCAGCGCCGTCTTGGCGGTCCTTGAGGTTCCAGGCTTCCGTCGAGGCGGTGGGGGCGTTCTTGTCCTGGATCGCTCTCAGGTAGTGGACAACTTTGGAGAGTCGCACGTTGTCGACGTTCTTTGCACCCCGCGGGGGCATGAGCGCGCCAGAGGTGTTCAGGGGGTCATTGATCGGGCGTCCGTCAACGAGAAGGCCGAACAACTCGTCGTCTGATTGCGACTGAACAAACGCACTGTTGCGAAGGGGTTTGCCCATCAGGTGCATGCCCTCGCCGTTCTGCCCATGGCAGAGGGCGCAGCTGCTGCGGTACGTGAGTTCGCCACTTGAGATGTCCAACGGCTCTACACCGAGCGAGACCGCTTCGGCGCTCCAGGCCGGCACGGGCTGGGGGGGTATCGCTCCGGCGACGATCGCTAGCATCGCGGGGATCGTGACCACAGAGATGAAAGATGCGATGATCGAGTGCCAGCGATACTGGTCAGAAGGCCGAGCCTTTCGATCATTATGCTTTGGAGAGGGCTGGTTGCCATGGATCTGGGTCGAGGTCATGGGTCATCTCCGTTCGAGTCATAATGAAGTAGTGGAGACACAACTGCACTATTGAGGCAACATAGACTTCATCGTCAAAGTGGTCAAGTCAATCCACTATTTGTTCTTAGGTTTTGTGGCCATCTGCCCGACTGTCACAGATATCGGAAGTCGGCCCTTCGGGTCGCAGAGGGGGCGCACGCCGCCCTCACCGTCGAGCAGGTCGGCGAGCGTGGTGGCCGCGAAGGTCTGTTCGGTCCTGGCCATCTCATCATCCAGCAGTCGATGCAGAGCGCAGAGGCTCGTGTGCCCCTTGATGCCGAGCGGGCACCTGGTGATCCGCTGGATTTTGGTGTCGGACGCATTCAGGACGTCGAGAATGCTGATGGCGGTGGGCACCTTGGCGAGCGAGAACCCGCCGTTGGTCCCTCGCTGGGCGACCAGGATCTCGTGCCGGGCGAGCATGCGGAGGATCTTCTGGAGATACCCAACCGGAACCCGGACGGCTTCGGAGATCTCGAGGGCGGAAGCGGGGGAGTCGTCCTTGCGAGCAGCGAGAAAGAGAGCGGCTCGCAGGGCGTATTCGGAGGTCTGCGAAATCATGGTCTCGGCCCCCCGGGAAACCGTAAAAGTGTATCCATGAATACACTATCGGCTGGCGAGGGCCGCATGTCAAGCGGAATGCCATTTGCCGGGTTGGAGGGATCAGGCAGTGTGATCAGCGGCGGTCGCTCGCGTCGGTGACCCCTTGGACGGGCTCGATCGGGATGCCGTCGGTGCTGGGGGGCTCTGGTGCTCTGAGCCGAAGAGCCATGGCTTGGGCCTGCCGGCTGTAGTCGATCGATTCACCGAGGATGCGAGTGGCCTCCTGATCGGCGTGGAATCCGCGAGAGTTCTCGCTCGAGATGTAGTCGAGCCGCCACATTGCTTTCCGCTGAAGGGCGTAGACAGGTGCGAGGGCTTCCTCGCTCGCGCCTGCGGCTTTGGCTTCAAGGATCGCGTCGAGCATCTCGGTCATGGCGTTGGCCGCTCGCTCCATGTGCATCATGGTCCGGTTCTGGATGGTTTCCACTTTCTCGCGCAGCGTGATTTCGTCGTCGTTGTGACACTGCTGGCACGCATTGTTGATATTATTCAGTGGACTCTGCACGTTGTGACTCGAGACTTTCATTGCGCCGTTGCGTTCGTAGGGCATGTGACAATCAGAGCAGCTCACGCCGCTGCGGGCGTGGATGCCCTGGCTCCAGAGCTCAAACTCGGGGTGCTGGGCCTTGAGGACTTTGGCGCCGGTTTCGCCGTGGGCATAGTCATAGAAGTCGGAACCATCGGGGAACTTCTTCGCGTTCCAGTGGGCTTCGGCTTGTTCCATCTTGAGCCCATTGCCCCAAGGGAATTCGAGTGTGTCCTTGTTTGCGCAGTAGTACTCGACATGGCACTGTCCGCAGACGAAGGATCGCATCTCCTGGCGGGTAGCCAGCGCGTTGGGGTCGTAGGGTTCGGCTCTGTCGCCTCGGCGCCATTTCTCGATGCTCGGGAGGTGTGGGGTGGGCTCATCGCTTTCGGCGAGAGCAGCGACGCCGAGCACGAAGCCCGGTCGAGTGACGCGGACAGACATGGTTTCCGGGTTGTGGCAGTCGATGCAGGAGACGGGGTGTGCTTCACCGCCGGCCATCGCGGGGTGCCCTTCGGGCACGGGCTCGCCCTTGAATTCGCTTGTAAATCCGCCGATGGGTGCCTGGGGGACGACGGGCACGTTCTCGCCGGGCGTACCGTCGGGCGAAGACATCACGAGGGCGAGCACTTCGTCGTAGGGCTTCTGGCTGACTTCCCTGAATCCGCGCACGACCGCTTCCATGTTGAAGTCCGCAGCGAGTGCTTCGTCGTCGTGAGGCAGGCCCATGGCCTTGAGGCCCTCGCGTCGGTACATGACGGTGTTCGAGGCATGGCAATGGATGCAGGCACCGGCTTGCGATTTCTTTGTCACGCGTTCGGTCACGCCTTGGTCGTAGAGCATGTACGCGTGTCCACGAGCTTCGCGGTAGTCGATGCTGAAGGCGTAGCCGGCGTAGAGCCTCTTGAGCCACGGGTGGGTTTCGAGTTTGCTCTGGGTGAGTGCGCTGGAGCCCCCATAGAACTTGTCGCCTGCGGTTGCTTTCCAGCCGTCGAACTGATGGGGCCAGTTGCGTCCCCAGGGTTCGGGGTCGGTGCTGATCTCGTTGACCTCAGCGACTCTGACAAAGGGTTGCCGGGCGGCCTGTTTGTGCCCGAACATGGTGATCAGGACCCATGTGACCAGGAGCGTCCCGACGACAGCGACGAGGAAGACCAAGACGAAGAGCATGGCTCTTCCGGGCCTATTCATGCTCGCGATCGAGTTGCGTTGTGTTGATTCAGAATGGTTCATCATCAGTTCCTTTGGATCAGGGATCGCAGCCCGATTCAATCTCGTTCCCCGTAGCCTGATTCGCGTCCCGCGTGTCCGACGTCGCCGTGGCAGTGGACGCAGAGCTGCATCTCGCCGCCGGTTTCTTCAGGCAGCATGTGATTGACGTAGTCCGCGTGGCAGTAGAGACACGCCTGCTGAGTCACGCGTCGGTTTCGGCCTTTGATCTGGATCGGCTCGTGAAAGTCGCCTGTCGTGAAGGCGAGCGAGTGGAAGAAGCCGTTGTCGCCTTTGGTGAGCCACTTTCCGGCGAAGTCGTGGGGGAGGTGACAGTCGTTGCAGGTCGCGACGTTGTGATGGCTGGACTTGGACCACGCATCGTAGTGGGCCTGCATGACGTGACAATTGGCGCAGGAGGCGGGGTTGTTGCTGAGGTATGCTGCGCCGTCACCGTAGCCAAAGGTGAAGGCTCCGAGTCCGCCGAGAACCCCGAGAGTTCCGGCGCAGATGATCGAGGGCGCCAAGAGCCCCCGGAAGCGTCACTGCTTGGGTGCGCTCATCGCACCGGAGTCCTGTTTAATTTCCGTCGCGTCCTGCGGCATGGAATCATGCTAACACAGATCGCATCAGGTGTGCGAGTTCGTGGCACCGGTCGCTTCAAGTGAGCGATCGGGGACCGCAGCCAGCGCGATCAGAAGCACCTGAGATCCGACGAACACGGCGAGCCAGAGAGATGCCGAGTCCATGAACCCGTACGCGTGCAGCCCGACGCCGAGCATGTTGGTGCCGAACCAACTCCATGCTGTCACAATGTTTCCAGCGACGGCCAGCGCTGCGATACCCCTTGCTCTGATGATCCCGCCCCACCTGGCGTGTAGGATGATGGCGTTGATGAGCACGACGAGGGCGGCTCCGTTCTCCTTGGGATCCCATCCCCAGAATCGGCCCCAGGACTGATCGGCCCAGATGCCGCCAAGAACGGTCCCGACGAAGCTGAGCAGCATGGCAAAGCAGACGACGCCGTAGACCATGCGGATGAGTGACTTCTCGCGGTCCTTGGTGATGGTGTTGGTCAAGGTGCGTGCGATGAGATAGACGGCAGCGATCGTCCCGGCAAGGAATGTCGCGGAGTATCCGAGCGTGATCGCGATGACGTGCGTGGCGAGCCAGAAGTTGCTGTCGAGCACGGCTTGCATCATCTGCATGGTGTCGCCGTCGTTGCCGAGGTTATGGGCGATGATGAGTGTGCCGGCGCCGATGGTGGCGGCGCCGAGGGTCGCCACGCCCAGCGGGTAGAGGCGTTCGAGGAAGATCCCCGCCAGCGCAGCGGCCCAGCCCACGAAGACCGCCGAGGAGTACAGGTTGGTCACAGGGGGCCTGTCTTGGAGATAGATCCGCAGGACGATGGCGAGCGTGTGGACGGCGACGGCTGAGACGAGCAGCGCCAGTGATCCGATGCGCAATCCCTCGGCGAGCCGGCCCGGGCCCGCGCGTGATCGCAGGAGGAACGAGACGCACACGCCGATGAACGCGAGGACATAGACGGCTGTTGTCCCCGCAAAGAGCGAGGCCCGGTTGAAGAGGGTCTCGAGCCTTATGCGGCTCATGGTGCCGGGCATGGAGGAATCGAGCAACTCGGTGTACGAAGCGATCGAGGAGTTGAAGCCTTCGGTGTCGCCCTCGTTGGCGGCGGTCATCATCGCGACGAGGTACGCGACGCTGGGGTGCGGCGTCTCGGTGCTGTGGTTGTCGAGGAATGCCTCGTGGAAAGGACGCCACTGGCCTTCTGGCGCCAGTGGTGGGATGGCGTAGGGCTCACGCATCTGCGCGTGGGCGAGCAGGGTGTTGACGCGGTCGTGCAGCTGGAGGATGGCCCGTTGGAATCCGTCGCGGTCGCGGGGTTCGACCGAGGCGGCGCGTTGAGCTTGCTGGGAGACTTCTTCCCAGGCGGGCTCGATGTCGGAGAGTGCGATCCTGCCGCCGTCTTCTGGGCTGAGTCCGAGGGTCGCCAAAGCGCCGGGATGATCGACGCGCACGACGGGCAGGTCGGCGACCTTGCCGGGGTTGGTGATGAGTTCGAGTAGGAACTGCGCCGCGGTGAGGGTGCCCGCTTGGGTTCGGACTTGCTGGCGTCCGCCCGCGACCATCAGCATGGATCGTGCGGCGGTATCCATGGGCTTGATGCGTCCGCCCGCGGAGACGGGCAGGTTGGCGAATCTGTGTGCGTCCAGGTCGCTGGTGGGCACGGGTCGCAGGAGGGCGCTGCAGGCGATGAGCAGGCCCAGGGCTGCGATTGTCAGGGGCCAGAGTCGTGGACGCCGATTGGAGAGGGTGCCTGTCTGCTCGCGTGATTTCTCTGATTTGGCGTGGCGTTTGAGGAAACTGATGAGCGACCAGGCGAAGTGCCATGCCATCCCCCCTCCGACGAGGATGCAGGCGATGTATGGCATGAGCCATCCCGGGTTGCGCACGACCTGGAGAACGGTCCCGCTGCCGTCGGGCTTGTAGGACGCCTGGTAGAAGGTTATGCCCGCGTAGCGGAGGGGGTTGTTCATCCAGATGCGCACCTGACGGTCGGTGTTGCGTGCCGGATCGACGAGCCGGATATCGCTGGAGAAGTTCTTGGCGATGCTTGTGCCCGTGAATGTATCGTGGCTGAAGTCGTTGAGGTGCAGTTCAAAGGGCAAGTGCGTTCGTCGGTATCGCAGCGAGATGCCGTAAGCCGACTCGTCGATGTCGATGCGTTGCGCCTCGCGCAGGGCAGCGGAGATCATCCATGTTCCGAGCGTTTGCCCTTGGCGTGAGAGTGTGACGTAGGCCGCTGGTGTGTCGCTCTGTGCGCCCTCGACTCCGGTCACTCGTGGTCGAAGCTCGGCGCGTGCCTGGAGACCTGTTCCGGTTGTCGCGAGGGTGTCGCCGTGGGCGTGCACGAGTAGAGCGTTTGGGAACCATGAATCGACCCGGACCTCGAAGGGCAGCCTCGGGTCGCTGATCGGTTCGCTCGACCTGGCGGCATCGGCGAGCATCCAGCTGGGGATGGTGATCACGCGGTCGTGGTCGGGATCGGTCGGGTCGATGACTGCCAGCTCAGCCGCGCGAATGTCCTCGATGAATGAGCTCTTGGCCCCTTCGTCGATCGACATCAGGCCCTCGTTGGCCATGAACCCTGTCACGAACTCGCCAGCCAGGAGCACGATGAGCCCGGCGTGCAGAACGAGCACACCGATGCGCTTTCTGTTCAACTTGAAGCGGACGGCGTGGGCTGCCAGCAGGTTGATGATCATCGCGGCTGCGATGGTGTACCCGCCCGGGATCGGGATGCGGATGTTCGATGGCGTGCCGGGTGCGAAGAGGGTCGGGTCGACCAACGCGATCCAAGATCTAAAGTAGGCATCGACCGCCTGCCAGATACCCAGCTGGGTCTGTGCGATCGTGCCGACGAAGATCAGCAGCATGGCAAGCGTCAGGAGCAGGACGGTGAGCTTCAGCGATGCCAGTGTCTGGATGATGCGCCGATTCATTGTCCGTTCCTGGTCTGATTCTCGGTGATTGAACTGGCCATGGCAAAGAGATCTGGTTCGATGCGGTCCGCAGTGTCGGAGTCGGCAAGGGTTGCCCGGACAAACCAGGTCTGGTCGATCGCGGTCTCGTAGACCCCGGCAGCGAGCATGACTCCGGCTGTCGAGTCAATACGGGTCTGGTAGCCCTGGTACCCGGGCTTGCTGAAACGAACGATGCTTTGCTCGAGTTCGGACTCACCGATCGGTACCAGGCCCATCTGCGATCGCCACCGGTTCAGGGTTGCCAGCTCGCCGCCGACGCGGCCGTCGAACCGGGTGACAGCGATTTCAATATCTCCCTGCGGATCAGGTGCAAAGTAGGTCGCAAGGCGCATCTGCCTCGGCTGGGTATCTTCGATCCATCCGTCCGGGACAGTCCACGGGCGAAGGCTGGTTGACGTGTCGGCCCGTGTCCCGGGTGCCTCCGTGCTTGGATCGGTGCTTGGAGCTGTAATTGAAGCGGCACGCTCTGGCACACGCTCGATGCCCTTGGCTGTGGTGTGCTCGCGGATGCCTTGATTGTCGCACGAGCCAAGCGGGAGCGTGATCGCGATGCAGGCCAAGGCTGGGGCCAGAGCCGGTGAGAATCGCAGCCGCGGTGAACTGGTTGGGAATAGTGAAATTGAAGGCATTCTCCGGATGGTATCACCTTCATTCTGGTCACTCTTGAGATTGATCAATTCGTCTGTGCATGACATCCGCGGGCTCTCGATCGCGTACATGCCTCATCTCTGGCGGCATGCCTTTGGCTCGGTCCCTCCAATGCATCTCACTTTGCCGACTGGCACACGATGACTGATTTCAGCTTGATTGGTGCTGAGGGGGACCGCTCATCGAACGAAAGAAAGCGGGTGATCGGAGTCGAACCGACGACATTCAGCTTGAGAAGCTGAGGTTCGACCACTATTGCACCCGCAGGCCAACGATCCGGAGAGATTACCGCAGCGCTTTCTTCCTACAATGAGCCGTATGCGGAACCCAATTCTGTCGGTCAAATTCGTCTGTGCATGGACTTTGGTAGTGGCGGCCTTCGTCGGCTGCGGGGCCGTCAACGCGCAGGTCGTGCACGAACATTCGATCCTGGGACAGGACCGGGACGATCTGGCGCATAGCGCGTTCGGACGCACCCTCGCTCTCGATGGTGATTACATCGTCGTTGGGGCACAGTCCGACCGGACCCACGGCCTTGGCTCGGGTGCGGTGTACGTATTCGATGCCGATACCAAGCGTCAGCTCCACAAGCTCATGCCCCAGAGCGCCGCGGCCCACGACATCTTCGGATCTGCGATCGATATCGACAGCGGGATTCTGGTGATCGGTGCCAGCAATGACAACGTGCGGGGCGAAACCTCCGGTTCTGCTTATCTCTTCGATGCGTCCACGGGCGAGGAGTTGCACAAGTTCAAGGCGGACGACGGGCATCCCCACGCCCAGTTCGGGTTTGCCGTGGCGATCTCGGACGGGATCGTTGCCATCGGCGCTCCGGGTGACCGGGCGGTGGGTGCTCGGCGTGAACAACTCCGCACAATGGCCTCGGGTTCGGTCTACTTGTTCGACGCCCAGACGCACGCTCTCCGGGGCAAGCTCGGTTCAAAGAACGAGATCGCTCACAACTCCTTCGGGATCCAGATCGCGCTCGGCGATGGCTTGATCGCCGTGGGTTCAAATCAATTGGTTCAAGTCTTTGATCTTGAGACACTCGATCACCTGTCGGATATCCGGTCGGAGTCGAACAGCGCGAACGATAGATTCGGTACATCCTTTGCGATCGTTGGAGAGGAGGTGCTGGTGAACGCGACCGAGCGGGTGCGTTCTTCATTCTCAACGGGTGTCGTGCTGATCCATAACGCGCGCACCGGCGAGCGGACGGGCGTGCTCAAGCCGATCGATCACACAAGCGACAACTACTTCGGCACATCCATCAGATCCTGCGGAGACCTGGCCATCGTCGCGACCCCGGGCGATCGCACGCACGGGCACAACTCGGGCGCGGCCTACCTCTTTCAGGTGCCGATGAGGAAAGAACTCGCCAAGCTGCTGCCCGCCGAGGGTGTCGAGTACATGGGCTTCTCACGATTCGCCGTGGCAACGACTGATGGCCTCGCCGCGGTGAGCGATTACGACTTTGAGACGGAGCAGGGGTCCGTGTATCTGTTCGATGTGCCAGCCCTTCAGGAATAACGTTTGACTCATTGGTTTCATGCACTGGCAGCCGGATTTGGAAGTCCTCATTTTTGATTTCGACGCCTGATTCTCGTGGGGCAGATTGATCGCCCAGCCCGGATCGCTTCGGGGAGGGTGGGCCAAGCCTCGACCAGCCGGGCGAGGGCCGGATCTGTCGGTGGGGTGGGGGCGGTCTGCGCCCCAAGTGCGCCGGATTCTGCGCCGCCGGATTCGGGATTCTGCGAATTCGTCGGTGTTTCTGGGGTATGTTCGAGTCCCCGCTTGCCAATTCCCTTTGAGGTTTACCGCCAGTGTTCGACGTGCGGCTTGCCGTCGTTGTTCCAGCGACGCATCCGCGATTTCCAGTCTGGGTCCTGGGTGTGCGACTGCCAGTCGTTGCCCGGGCCCGACTCGGAGTCGTTGAGGAGGGTGTAGTCGATCACCGGGTTGGCCTCGACGTGCCCGTCGAGGAACGCGAAGTTGGCCTGGCCCCCGAAGTACCCGCCCGGGTGCGCAGAGGTGTAGGGCGAGAGCGGCGTCGCCCAGGGGTCGTTGTCCGCGTCCACGAACGAGTCCGTGACCGCGATCATGTTCGCGGGTTCACGGATGACGTGGAGCCTCGGGCCGTATTGCGAGACTGCTGCAAGCCGATCGCCCGGCATGTTCGAAGTGAACTTTTCCTTGGGGTGGACGTGCATGCCCAGCCCGAGCATGAGCGTGGCGCCGGGGATGCGGGTGTCGGGCTCGAAGCTGTCGGCGGCGCCTGATTCGTTCCAGGCGAAGCTGAAGGTGAGGAATCCGTTTTCCTTGTCGTAGGGGTCGAGGCGGCCGCTGCGGTGGACGACCATGATCTCGTTGAGTTCGTAGCCGAAGTCGAGGCCCACGCTCTCGCGGGCGCGATATCTACTCCGGGTGCTGGTGTGCTTGTACCAGTCGACGGGGAAATCTTTGTCCGCGCCGGGGTTTCGGAATGCTTCCATGGACTTGTCGTCGCCGCCCAGGGCGAGGCGGACCTGCGCGGGCCAGGCGTAGTTCCAGGTGCCCGAGCCCGTGTCGTGCCCGGCGGGCAGCTCGTTGTCGAACTGGTCGGCGTAGAGCGCCACGCCCTGCTGGACGCTCCGGTGGTTGGCCTGGCCCAGGAGCTTCTGGGCGGCCAGCCGCGCCTTGGCCAGCGCCGGCAGGAGGATGCCGATGAGCAACGCGATGATGGCGATCACCACGAGCAGCTCAATCAGCGTGAATCCGCGGTTTCTTCTACACATCTCAGATCCCTGCTAGAGAGCAAACCTGGCCGACACAGATCTGAGACGAATCTAACATGGATCAGAGATCCATGCATGACGAATCTGGATCAAAAATGTTCGTGTATTGATCGGTCTAGATGGCGCAGGCAACGGTGCGATCCGGCATCTTCTGGGCAGAGCGAAATCGCCGAATACGATGGAATGAGCAGCAGTGAGTCCAGGAGATGGCCCGGCTTGAACCCTGTGGATACCGCGTACCTGATCGCCGCCGCGGCTGCGTCGCCCTCGCTGGTACGCAAGGCGCGGTCGGGCTGGTCCGAGCGGCTCGGCCTGACGATCGAGCCGAGGCCTCGGGCGACGGACCGGAAGCGGGTGCTCCTGCACGCGGTGTCGGTGGGGGAGGTCAACGCGCTGCGGACGCTC
>JBGSIX010000122.1:0-9601 GCA_041742315.1 Phycisphaerales bacterium
GTGGGCGGCAACGCCTCAACCACCGCGGGCGCCGGCACGTTCAGCGAAACCCGCGAGGGCGAGATGACGATCATCGACACCGCCACACTCGCCGTGCTCGATCACGTCGACACGGGCCACCCCGCCGCCAACGCGGGCGCCAGCGCCGACGGCTCGGTCATCGCCTACGCCTCGCCCGCTGCCGACGGCATCGTGGTCGCCAAGGAAGCCAATGACTGCCCCGCCGATACCAACGGCGACGGCATCCTGACCCCCGCCGACTTCACCGCCTGGATCGCTAACTACAACGCCGGCTGCTGACCCGATCCGGGCACCCAGAATCGGCTTTTTCGCCCAATTCTGGACCCGGATAGGAACAAGCCGGGCAATCCGGTAGAATGGTCCGCAGTGGCCCGGGGTTCTTCCGCGCCCGGAAGGTGGCTCAATCGGTGCGAGGCGTGTTCCGCTCAACCTGGTTCTCGGCCCTCATGGTCGTCTGGTACGCCCTGGTCGCGATGCCCGCCCTCCCTGCGCTCCGATTCGCCCCGCGCCCGGCCCAGGACGCATCCTGCGTCACAGCTTGCTCCTGCGCCTCCTGCAAGGGCGGCGACGAGTGCTGCTGCGCCGTAACCGCAGCCGGGCATTCAACCTCGCCCGACACCGAGACCCATGACGACGGGCTTCCCGCCTGGCGTCCGGTCGATTGCGCCGCCTCGGTCTCCTGGATCACGGGCCACAAGGCCCCGACGCTCACCTCGACGAACGCTGTCGAGGAACTCGCCCAGAACCCGATCGCTCGGCTCGAGGTCATCGACGAGCAGGCGATGCCCACCCAGGCGATCGGCGTGCCCGAGCCGCCCCCGCGAACCAAGGCCTGAGTTCCATCTCCGTGCGCATAGGCGTGGCCCTGCGCGCACCCACCCAAGATCCGTTGTGATTCTCACACCGCGCTGATCTGCTGCGCCGCGCGACTTCGCGCGTCGCAGCGGGGGACTCAGTCATGTCATGCTCGCCTCGAAAGGGCCGGACGCCCCGCGCGTTCACCCTCATCGAGCTCTTGGTGGTCATCGCGATCATCGCGCTCCTGATCGGGATCCTCCTGCCCGCGCTGGGCAAGGCCCGCACCTCGGCGCGCTCGCTCAAATGCATGGCCAATCTGCGCTCGATGGGCCAGTCCGTGACGCTCTACCAGAACGACTTCGACGGGCACTTCCCGCTCTCAAGCCACACCACGGGCACGCTGCTCGACTCGTGGCTCGACGTGCTGGAAGCCGACTACGGCCTCGACCCCGAGGTCAAGGCATGCCCCGAGGACGAGTTCCTGGAGAACCGTCCCTTCAGCTACGTCACCAACGACCACTTCGAGAAGCTCACCGCCGGGATCGACTACAACCCGATCACCGGCGCGCCGCTCCCGGGGGGCCGCCGCCGCGCGATCGTGCGCGTCTTTCAGGTGCCGTACCCGTCCGAAACCGCTTACGCGGTCGAGTGGGCGGGCCAGGGGGACACGGACCACCTGCACTCCATCAAGTGGGTGTCGGCGTCCGAGATCCCGCCACAGGTCGCGGTCGAGAGGCACGACGGATCGTCCAATTTCGTATTCGCCGACGGGCACGCCGAGTCCATCACTTGGGAGCGTGTCCGCGAGAAATTCGAGAACCACCGGCCACTATTCAACCCGCTGGGAGGCGGGAAGTAGCCGGGGTTCCGTCAACCGTTTGCTTCTTATCGCTCAGAAAGAGATCATCCAATGCGTACGTTCACCGCAATCATCGTCGCCGGCCTCGCCACCTCCGCCGCCGCACAGGACCACAACCACATCACCGTCAACACCGACGGCACCACCGCCAGTATCAACGCCGGCTTCCTTCCCTCGGAAGCCGACTGGAGCATCTCGGGCGGATATGTGAATTACATGGGCGAGATCGCCGAGTACCACACCCACGACTACCACAACGGCTTCTACTTCGGCCAGACCGCCACGCTCACCAGCGACTTCTACTTCGCCACAGGCAACCTCGACGGGGGCGACTTCTACTACGAGATCCTCGCGTTCGCGGCCGTCGACGGCGGCAGCGCCACCGAAGCCTTCTGGGGCGAAGAAGAGCACGGGGGCGGCCCCGGCTTCGACATCATCGCCTCCTCGCTCGGCGCGACACGACTCGATCGCTCCTTCGGCGTCGGCATCGGCGGGCACCCGCACGGGCAACTCACAGGCATCAATGGGCTGGGCGTGTACGACCTCACGCTCGTCGCCTGGGACGCCAACGGCGTCTACGCCGACTCGGCACCCGTCACCCTCCGCATCGAAGCCATCCCCGCGCCGGTCTCGTCGGCCCTCCTGGGTCTCGCCGGCTTCGCCGCGCTGCGCCGTCGCCGCTGATCGTTCCTGATTTGTGCCGCGCCCGTCCCCGCGAAAGCGGGGCTGGCGCTTTCAGACACGCACCACACTCTTCGGAGGTCATCCCATGTTTCGCGTTCACGCCGCCCTTGCCGTTTCGTTCCTCGCCCTGACCGCCTCGGCGCAGGACCACTTCCACATGACCGTCGACACCGCCGGCGTCATGGGTGTGCCCACCACACTCATCAGGGCCGGCTATCTCGGCAACGAGGCCGCGTTCACCGTCGTCGACGGCCGCCTCATGTACAACGGCGAGATCGCCGTCGTTCTCATCGAGGATCAGATCCCCAGCGGCACCTACGCGGGCTACTTCGGCGGGCAGCAGATCGTGCTGACGAGCGATTTCTACTTCTCCACCGGCAGGCTCACGGGCGGCAACTTCAACTACGAGCTCGCGGACGTCACACGGCTCGCGGGCCCCGATGCTCGCGTGGTCTGGGTCCACACGAGCGGCCCGGGCGTCTACGCACTCCAGGCCGACAGCGAAGGCGCCACGCAAGCCGCGCGCAGCTACAACGTCGGCATCGGCGGACACCAGCACACTCAGCTCCTCTTCGTCCAGAACGAAGGCCTCTACGATGTTACCTTCGTCGGCTGGGATTCCAACGGCCTCTACGCCTCATCCGAACCCGTCACCGTCCGCATTCAGGCGGGCAACCCCAACCTCTGCCCCGCCGACACCAACGGCGACGGCGCCCTCACCCCCGCCGACTTCACCGCCTGGATCGCCGCATTCAACGCCATGGCCCCCGAATGCGACCAGAACGGCGATGGCGCCTGCACCCCCGCCGACTTCACCGCCTGGATCGCCAACTACAACCTGGGATGTAGCTGATCGATCTCGTGCCACGCACTCGCAACGACAGTCGCGGTATGAATTGCAATCATTGCAGAAACACAGAATAGCATTTGCAATCGGCAGCGACACGTTTATTCTAGATACGAGCATAGATATTGAGCGATAGCCGTCTTGGCCGCAATTTGCTCTGCGATGCTTGATGGGGAAATTCTTTCCTCAAAGGAGTGGCCGCGTGTACACAAACCCTCGCGCAACTTTTGCGGTTGCCCTGTGCGTTGTTTCGTTTCAAGCATCTGCACAATCGACTCTGTATTCCCAAGACCTCTTTCCGGGAGGGGGCAACCAGAGAAGTTCGCAATTCTGGGTAGATCCGAGCGGTGAAAACGATCTTGATTCCGACGCTATTGCCTGGGAAGACTTTCGGCTGACTCGCCGCTCCCGGGTAACCCAGGTTCGGTGGTGCGGACAGGCGATGCCTCCACTTGGATTCGTCATATCGTTCTTCAATCAGGATCCGAATACCATCGCTTCCCAGCCAGATATATTTAGGGTTGGCAGCGAGCCGCTCCTTGAAGAAGTGCATCCAAACCCTTCGGCCCAAACAGCGGGTGGTGGTCTCTATTGGTTCACCGCCAACCTCGATGCCCCGATCGAACTTGAGCCTGATACGCGTTACTTTGTGTCCATCGTGGGTCTGACTCCGATCCCGTTTGCGACATGGAACTGGGCCCAGGGGGCCGGTGCGGGTTCGACCTTTTATTGGATCCGGGGAGCGCACATGTACTTTCAACTCTCAGAAAACAGAGCCCTTGAGCTGGCCGGCAACGAACTTTCCGTGCCATGTCCCGCGGATACCAATGGCGACGGCTCGGTCACCCCCGCCGACTTCACCGCCTGGATCGCAGCCTTTAACGCCATGGCCCCCGAATGCGACCAGAACGGCGATGGGCTCTGCACCCCAGCGGATTTCACGGCCTGGATCGCGAATTACAACACCGGCTGCTAGAGCCCAATGGGCGAATCGCTGCATGATGCCCGAGAACCTGCAAACTTTCTCGACCGTGAATGCCCACTTTCGCGGGCATATCCGTTAGGCTGGTGAGACATAAGGGGGAGTGCCCTACCGGCCTCGGTGCGGGCGCGGCTCGGGGTGCCGACAGGGGGTCGGCCACCCGCGTGTGCGCCGAGTCTGGCGATCGTTCCAAAAACGGAGTTACCACCATGTCGCAATCCGCGCGCGCTGTTTCCATCGTTCTGGCCTGCGGGCTGGCCCTCGCCGCCAATGGCCAATCCACCCAGCCGCTTCCGCTCTCCCAGTACGACGCCGAGTTCGATTTCAACTCCGGACCCGTCGTGAACACGGGCGGCGAGCTCGCCCCGGTCATCTCCGAAGTCGTCTCCATCCCAGGCGCCGACTGGCTCCGCCTCCGGTTCGATGAAGTCTCACTGGCGGGCCAGAAAGAGCTCGGCAACGACTCCTATCTCCGCATCACCTCGCTCGAAGACGGCGCGGTGCAGTTCCTCGACAAGGTTGCCATCCAGCAGTGGCGCTACACCTCCGCCTACTTCAACGGCGACACAGTCCTCGTCGAACTCATGGCCCACCCGAACTCGGGCGTCAACGAGCTCAGCATGAGCACCGTCATCGCCGGCACGCCCCCGACCGTCGGCGAATCCATCTGCGGCTCCACCGACGATCGCGTCCTGAGTTCCGACCCAAGGGCCGCCCGCGCTCTGCCCATCGGGTGCACCGCATGGATGATCGACGACAGCGAACACTGCTTCCTGACGGCCGGCCACTGCAACGGCGGCGGCAACAGCGATATAAACGTCATCCAGTTCAACGTGCCGCTCTCGAGCAGCTGCTCGTTCCCCAGCGGCCTGAACCACCCGGGTCCGGAAGACCAGTACGCATCGGATGCCGCCTCGCAGCAGTCCAACGGCGGCCTCGGTGTGGGCAACGACTGGGGCTACCTCGGTGTCTTCCCGAACTCGAACACGGGCCTCAAGCCCTGGCAGGTCAGCGGCACCTGGTTCACGCTCAATAACGCCAACCCCACTGCATCGCAGGCTCGCGTGACTGGTTACGGGTCGGTTTCTTCCCCCGTCTCCTGCACGTGGTACGCCGTCCAGAAAACACACGCCGGCCCGTTCGTGGGTCTCTCGAGCACCACCCTCAACTACGGCATGGACACCACGGGCGGAAACTCCGGCTCGCCCGTCATCGATGAAGCCACCGGCAACGCCATCGGCATCCACACCCACGGCGGGTGCTCGTCCTCGGGCGGCGCCAATGCGGGCACCTGGGCCAACCACCCCGCGCTCCAGGCCGCGCTCGCAAACCCGCAGGGCGTCTGCATCCCGCAAGGCCCGGCCTTCAGCTTCCCGGGCGGTCTCCCCGAGATCGTCGGCCCGGGTGGCGCGACCGTGGCCGTCAACATCGCCGCCAACGGCGCGATCATCCCCGACCCCGCCACCGCCGAGATGGTCTACACCGACGGCAACGGCCCGGTCGTGATCCCGCTCTCGCACCTCGGCGGCGAGAACTACCAGGCCGCCCTGCCCGGCGGCGCGTGCCTCGAGAACGTGACCTACTCCTTCTGGGTCGACGACACCATGGGCTCGAGCTACACCAACCCCTCTTCCGGCGACTACTCGAGCGTCATCGCCACCGGCACCGCGGTCACCGTCGACCTCGACATGAACACCGACCCGGGCTGGACGACCTCGTCCACCGCCACGACGGGCGGCTGGGACCGCGGCGTCCCGGGCGACTTCGGCCGAAGCGACCCTTCCGCCGACTACGACGGCTCGGGCCAGTGCTGGCTCACCGGCAACACGCTCAACGAAGACGTCGATGGCGGCGTCGTCACGCTCCTGACATCAAACTATGACCTCACCTCCAACCCCGAGGCCACGCTCTCCTACGCCGTCCATCACGAAACCAACGACACCGGCGGCGGCGACGTCTTCAACGCCAGCATCTCCAACAACGGCGGCTCCACCTGGGTCACGCTCGAGAACACCACCTCAAGCACCGGCGGCTGGGTCCTCCGCGAATTCCGCGTTGCCGACTTCGTCACGCCAACGAGCCAGGTCCGCGTCCGCTTCACCAGCTCCGACGTCGGATCCGCAACCGTCGCCGAGTCCGCGGTCGATGCGTTCCGCATCCTCTCGTACGTCTGCGAGTCCTGTGTCGCCGACACCAACGGCGACGGCTCGCTGACCCCCGCCGACTTCACCGCCTGGATCGCCGCCTTCAACGCGATGGCTCCCGAGTGCGACCAGAACGCCGACGGCTCGTGCACCCCGGCGGACTTCACCGCCTGGATCGCCAACTACAACGCCGGCTGCAACTAACCCCATCCGCCGCGTCCCCCTCCGAAAGCGAGGGGGACGCGTATTTGTGTTCTGATTCACGAAACGATTCATGCTGAAGTAAAAATGAAATACTTGGTATGCTCGGCAGCAGCCGCGACATGTGTTCTAAGCGCGGCCGCCCAGCCGGCGAACCTTGTTGTCGATGATCAGCAATCGTCGATCGCCCTCACCGTCACGCTGGACACCGCCGTCGGCGCCCGAACAGACTCGGATGAATCGCCCATTTCCGGCACGATCAGCATCGAGTTGGACAGCTACTCCTCGCCCACAACGATCACCGTGGTCGAGTACGACCTGGCGGCGGGCGCGCTTTCGTTCTTCTTCGATTACAGCTTTCTTGGCACGATCACTGCCAGCACCAAAAGCCTGTCGCTCCCAACGCCCCCCCCCCCGGCGCGATGCCCGCCAGCGGCCCCGTGCAGCCCGACGGCACCTTCGTCGTCGAGAATGTGCCAAACCAAACCGGCGGGTCATCAGCGTCACCGGCACGGGTGTCGTGGGCTCGACGATCAACGGCACGGTGCTCGATCTCTCAACGCTGACCCAAGACCCGGTGTCGCTTTCTGGAACGGTGGATATCGACACCGGCGTGATCACCCTCGTGATCGACTTGCCACTGGCGAGTTCCGGGACAGACCCCGACACCGGAACGGCCGTCGCACTGACCGGCAGCGCCGTGGTCGTGGCGATCGGGGATGTGCCCGAAAGCGAATGCGTGGCGGACACCAATCACGATGGGGCCCTGACCCCCGCCGATTTCTCGGCCTGGATCGCGGCTTTCAACGCGAGCGGGCCCGAATGCGACCAGAACGGAGACGATCTCTGCACGCCAGCCGACTTCTCCGCCTGGATCGCAAACTTCAACCAGGGGTGCAGCGGGTAATAACCCTCTGCTCCCGGCCAAACCACTGTCAAATCAGGATTTCCGGGCAGAGCGGATCCGAAGCCGAAATCAGCCCGTATCATTCACCGGCAGCATCTCCGCCCACGGGTATCTCCGTGGCCTCGATTTGGCCTTCTGGTCCGATAAATGTGTTTCGGACGTCCGGTAGGCCCGATGTGCCTCTCCAACACCCGAGGGTGTTGGTCAGGGCGGCGTGATGGTGTATCAGCACATCAGGGGGGAGACTTCGCTCTGCGCCGTCTCCGGGGTTCGAACGCAACGTTGTAAAGAGAGGATACGGATCGTGACACATCAGACCAAAACCATCGTCCTGCTGGCCGGCCTGGCCTTCTGCGCCCAGTCGTCGGCGCAGGTTCTCACGCCCTCGACCGAGACCGCTGCCAGCACGGTGCCGGCCGGCTCCGTCAACGGCATGGCCGCTCTTCGCCAGCTCGAGGGCCAGCTCGATAGCTACGCCGCCCAGTACAACCTCACGCCGGTTGAACTTGCAAGCAATCTCCGAAACGACCTCTCCACCTACATCACCCCCGACGGCCGCATGCTCAGCGTCTGCCCGCTCGCGCCCGACCAGGGCGGCGACGGCGACGGCACGCCGGGCATCGCGCTCGACCCCGACATCCCTCTCGACGACTTCCTGAATCTCGAGTCCAACCCCGGCGCCAGCAAAACCATCTATCTCGACTTCACGGGCCACCTCTCCGTCAACGACGGCTGGGGCCACAACATCAACTTCCCCGCATACGACACCGCCGGCGGCACGGGCACGTTCACCGACGGCGAGAAATCGGACATCATCAATCACTGGCGCGAAGTGGTCGAAGACTTTGCGCCCTACGACGTGAACGTCACCACGAAGGACCCCGGCACTGCGGCTCTCATCCGAAGCGGCGGCGGCGATCAGAACTACGGCGTCCGCTGCGTCATGACCCAGGCCACCAGCGGCTTCGGTAACGGCATCGGCGGCGTCGCTTTCCTGAACTCATTTAACAACACCGCGGACACGCCCTGCTTCGCATTCAACAAGGGACTCGGCGCCGGGCCGATGACCGTCAGCCACGAGGTCGGTCATACCCTCGGCCTCTCGCACGACGGGCTCAACGGCCAGTCCTACCACCCGGGCTCATCGGGCGGTGCACCAAGCTGGGGCCCCATCATGGGCGCACCCTTTGGCCGAAACCTCGTCCAGTGGTCCAACGGCGACTATCCGGGCTCGACGACGACACAGAACGACACCGGCATCATCACCAACAGCTCCAACGGCATCGGCACGTACGCCGACGACCACTCGGGCTCGGCCCTCTCGGGCACACCCGTTGACAGCAACGGACACGCCGACGGCATGCTCAACTCACGCACCGATATCGACGCCATCAGCTTCATCGTCCCCGACGGCGACGTCACGGTCTCCGTCAAGAACGTCGACAACGGCCCCAACACCGACATCATCTTCGACCTCTACCGCGTCTCGCCCTTCACCTTCATCGAGTCCTTCGACCCGACCGGCACCGCGGACGCCGAGAAAACCTTCACGCTCTCGGCTGGCAGCTACGCCATCCTGATCGACGGCACCTTCCAGACCAAATCCAACGGGCCCGTTTCGGACTACGGCTCATTCGGCAGGTACACCGTTGACGTCTCCGTCGTGCTCCCGCCCGAACCCGTCGTCATTACCTTCCCGAACGGCCTGCCCACCGAGCTCGACGAAGGCGTCGCCACCGACATCGTCGTCAACATCGACCCGGGCACATTCACGCTCGACACGAACGACCTCAACATGTTCTACGGCGTCGACTTCGGCCTCCCCGTCTTCCCCACGGCCCTCGTGCCCCAGGGAGGCAACAACTACACCGCATCACTTCCCGCCGCGAATTGCGACCAGGAAGTCGTCTTCAACTTCGTCATCGGCCTGCTCGACGGCGCCACCGTCTACTCGCCCACGAACTCGCTGGACTTCTACACGGCCAACGTCGTCTGCGAGCCCGCCGACTGCGCCGCGGACACCAACGGCGATGGCATCCTGAGCCCGGCCGACTTTACCGCCTGGGTCGCGGCCTTCAACGCCCAGTCCGCCGCTTGCGATCAGAACGGCGACACCCTCTGCACCCCGGCCGACTTCACCGCCTGGGTCGCCAACTTC
>JBGSIX010000123.1:0-2758 GCA_041742315.1 Phycisphaerales bacterium
GGAGGCCCTCGTCGCTCGGGCACATGCTGCGCGAGCTGCAGGTTCGGGTGATCCCACAAGAGGACTGGGATCTGCTGCTCGATGCGGTGTACGTTGGCAGCGACGAGCCGAGGCGCGGGCTGATCGATCTGAACCACGCGAGCGAGGAAGTTCTGGCGGCGCTGCCCGGGATGGACGAGACCATCGCGGCGGCGATCGCGGATCGGCGTGAGTCGCTCTCGGGCGAGGACCGCGCGGGGCTCTCGTGGCCCGTGCGCGAGGGCGTTGTCGATCTGGACACCTATGCAGGTGTGATCGATCTGCTGACCGTGCGGTCGATGCAGATCGGCGTGCGGTTCCGTGTCGAGCGTGAGCCCGAGGAACTCGGGGTGAACGACGAGTTCAATGCGCCAAGGCTCGAAGAGGAGTTCCCGGCGCTCGTGTACTACGGCATCGTCGATTTCGCGGGGGCGTTGCCCCGGTTCGTGTACCTGCGCGAGGTGACGTACGAACCCTGGATGGGCGGTGTCGCGGCGGCGCGAGAGGCCGAGGAAGCCGCGCAGGATGTCGGCGTGATCGACGATGGTGCAGACGAACCGCCGGTCGGCGTTGACCCATTCGATGAGAACGGAGAAGAGCAGGCGCCCGGAGCGCAGGATGCGCCCGGGATGTGGGGCCGATTCGTCGCAGGGAGGGGCGGGTGATGCGGTACGCGAGCGTGGTCGAGCTTCGGCGCAACCGTCTCGTGGCGGCCTGGGGCGGCAAACGCCCGGACTGGATCGACGAGGCGATCCCGGAAGAGCTCGACGACAAGGCGCGGGCCGAGTGGCTCCGGGCGGCGTTCAAGGACAGCGGCATGCCCTCGGGCAAGGTTTTGCTCGTGCTCCCCAGACGCGAAGCGGTGTTGCTCCAGCTCGAGATCGAAGTTCCGCCTGACGCGAGCACGGCGGACCTGCACGGGATGGCGCGCGTGCGGCTCGGGACGCAGTCCACGATCGATGCGCAGAAGTGCGTCATGGATGTTGTGCACACCACGGGCAGCAGCTACACGGTCTGCGCTGTGCCGGGCGATGTGGCGGATCGGACGCGCGAGGAGATCCGGGCTGCGGGGCGGTCGATCGCCGGGATGACCACGCGATCGGCGGGGCTGGGTGTGATGGCGGGCACCGAGGGTGTGCAGATGGTGGTCCTGGCGGGCGAGCGAGAGGTCGAGCTCGCGGTGGTGAGCGGGGGCGTGCCCATCATGACCCGCCAGCTCAACCGCAACGGCGACATGGCGGGCGACGCGGCCAAGATCGTGTCCGAGGCGCACCGGGCCGACACGAGCGCCCGCATGCTCACCGGGATCGAGCCCTTCAAACGCATTGTGGTCCACACCGATGGCGCGATCGGGCCCGAACTCAAGGCGCAGATGTCCAAGGAGCTCTCGATCCCGATCGAGAAGTACGAGCCCTCGCAGCGGGGTGTGCCCGCCGAGATCTGGCCTCTCATGGCGTTCGCGCAGGCGGGCGGGGACGCGGTGCTCAACCTGCGCCGGGTGATGCCCGCCAAGGGGCTCGAGGTGCCGGCGATCCGGGTGGCGCTCGGGCTCACGGCGCTGGCGGCGATCCTGCTCATCGGGGCCATGATCTTCTTTTCGGGTCAGAAAGCCGTGCTCCGCAAGCGGGTCTCGACGCTCCGCAACGAGCTTTCGCAGCTCCAGGGCAAGAACCGCGAGCACCAGCGCGAAGAAGCGCGGCTCATCCACCTGCAGAGCTTCATCCAGCAGGGCACGAAGTGGACGGACGAGATCGCCTCGCTCACCGAGATCCTGCCCGAGCGGGGCGTGGTCGTGGATCGGCTCGTCGGGACCGAGGCCCGCAGTATTTCGTTCTCGGCGGCGCGTACCAGCAACGGCCGCCGCTACGAGGGCGGGAAGTGGTCGACCGCGGCGCTCACCGAGTTCGATCTGCACGCGAGCGTGGAGCAGAGGCACCTCGTGCAGGAGGTCCGCCAGAGTCTCATCGATGATCCGCGCTTCGAGGTCGAGTCGAAGGGGCCCGAGCTGCCCGACCGGTTCGTGTTCCGGATCACCGCGCTGCCCGAGACGCAGACCAAGACGACCGAGGAGAAGCCGCGATGAAGAAGTGGCTTCTCATCGTCGCAGGCAGTGGTGTCGCGCTGCTCGTGGTGTTCGCGGCCTACCAGTCGGTGTACGCCAGGCCGATGGCGGACATGCGCGAGACGCTCAAGAGCTGGTCCAAGGGCAAGGACCAGATGCAGCGCAGCCTGGGCGATGCGACGAAGGTGCGTCAGTCTCTCGCGGCGATCGAGGCGACGACGCTCGGGCCGACGGGCGAGCTCGCCGAGCACAGACTCCGCGCGCTCTTGACGGACCTCTGCTCGAAGGGCGGGCTGGGTGAGTACGTCATCGCGTGCCGCGAGCCCAAGGCCGTTGCGAATCCGGCGGCGAACGAGAACCCGCAGGAGTTCAGCCGCGAGATGCGCCGGCAGGCGGACTTTATGATGATCGAAACCTCGGTGACGGGTCACGGCTCGCTCGAGGCGTGCATGCATACGGTGGCGCTGCTTGAGAGCCAGCCATGGCTTCATCGCGTGTCGGGCGTGTCGATCCAGCCGCGCGGAAAGGAGCGCACCGAGTTCGATCTCTCGGCGCAGCTCGTCACGGTGCTGATGCCCGACCTTGCGAGCGATGAAACGGGCGCGAGCGCGCAGGTCATCGACGCGGACCCGAGCGAGTGGGCGGCGGTCGTGAGCCGCAACCCGTTCGTCGTCAGAT
>JBGSIX010000124.1:0-13206 GCA_041742315.1 Phycisphaerales bacterium
GCGGACGAGGCCGAGGTCGCCCGGGGCCGCCGGCGCCTCGCCTACGACGAGCTGCTCATGCTCCAGCTGGGCGTGGCGATGAAACGCTACGAGCTCCGCGACGCCCAGCGCGCCCCCGCCCTCCGCTCAAGCCCCGTCGTCCGCGCCAAGATCCTTTCCACCTTCCCCTACACGCTGACCAACGCCCAGCAGCGCGTTGTCGACGAGCTCACCGAGGAACTCACACGCGACGTCCCCTCCAACCGCCTCATCCAGGGCGACGTCGGCTCGGGCAAAACGCTCGTCGCGCTCTACGCGATGCTGCTGGCGGTCGAGTCGGGACACCAGGCGGCGCTCATGGCTCCCACCGAGATCCTCGCCGAGCAGCACTTCTCCTCGATCTCCCAAACCCTCGCGGGCAAGGACGTGCGGGTCGAACTGCTCACCGGCTCGCTCACCCCGAGCGAGCGCCAGAGCATCCTGGACCGACTCGCCGAGGGGCAGATCGACATCCTCATCGGCACGCACGCCCTGCTCACCGAGCATGTGAGATTCCGGTCACTCGCCGTCGCGGTGATCGACGAGCAGCACCGCTTCGGCGTCGAGCAGCGCGCCCTGCTCCGCTCCAAGGGCGAGGACGGCTCGGGCACCACGCCCCACGTCGTCGTCATGACCGCCACCCCCATCCCGCGCACGCTCTCGCTCACGCTCTTTGGCGATCTCGACGTCTCGACCATCGACGAACTCCCGCCGGGCCGCCAGCCAATCGAGACGACCATCGCACCAACCGCCGAACGCGATGCCGTCTACGCGATGGTCCGCAGACATGTTGATGCGGGCGAACAGGCCTACGTCGTCGTGCCCGCGATCGAGAGCGAAGCCGGCGCCTTCGTCGGTGTGCGCGACATCACGACCGAGCTCGAAACGCGATGGCTCAGCGGCAAGCGCATCGCCGCCGTCCACGGCCAGCTCAAGCGACACACCCGCGAACACATCATGGAACGCTTCCGGCGCGGGCTCATCGACGTGCTCACCGCGACGACCGTGATCGAAGTCGGGGTCGACGTGCCCAACGCGAGCGTCATGGTCATCGAGCAGGCCGATCGCTTCGGCCTCGCCCAGCTCCACCAGCTCCGGGGCCGGGTGGGCCGGGGCTCGAAGGCCTCGCGCTGCGTGCTCATCGCCGACCCAACCACACCCGAGGGGCTCGAACGCCTCAAGGTCATGGCTCGAACGAGTGACGGCTTTCAGATCGCCGAAAGGGACTTCGAACTCCGGGGCCCGGGCGAAATCTTCGGGGCCAGGCAGTCCGGTTTGCCACCGTTCCGTGTGGCAGACCTCATAAGAGACACAGATTTACTGCTCCAAGCCCGACGAGATGCTCAAAGTTGGGTGCTTCGCTCCCCCAGGCTCGCACAGGAAGACGAATCGCTCATCCGAAGCCGGGTACTCAAAGCCCACGGCGAATGGCTCGACATCCGTGTGACAGGCTAAACCCACGCACGGAACTCGCTCGCGCCCCCCGCGACACGCAGGGGCACAAACTACCCACACCATCAGGTGGGTCGATCGCATTTTTCTCGCGGAAACAGGCCTCGACCCCGATCGAATCCACTTGGGTGCGGGAATCTGTATTTCGCACAAATTTTGAGATTGAATTTGTTGACAATCCACGGATTTGTGCTTTCTGGGCCTTTGGTCCACCCTCTGATCTGCCTTTGGGAGGACGTAATCCCGGACAGAACATGTTGAGATACCGGTCGTTGACCGAAAAGGCGTTAGACTGCCCCAGACTTGTGTGAAATGCATCCTGCACACAAAGGATCCAAGCATGGCGCCGATTGAAGCCGTCTCACCCCTGCACGAGCGACTCCTGGCAGCGGTCGGCGACCGCACCTACCGACGCGTCGGCGAGATCACAAGCACCCACCCGGAGACCGTCCGGCGGTACCTCCAGGGCCAGTCCCCAAGCGTGGACTTCGTCATGTCCCTTTGCTCGGCCCTCTCGATCAGCGGGCAGTGGCTCCTGACGGGCGAGGGACCCATGAAGGCCGCCGACGCCAAAAACCACGCCCTCAAGCACGCCAATCCGGGGGAGCTTCTTTCGGCGATTGCTGGTACCCTAGACGTATTGAGCGATCGTCTCGATCGGCTGGAGCTCTTTGTTCAGGGGCTCGATGTCCGCGTCCGAGGCCGGGGGAGGACCGCTCACGGAGTGAGCGATGAATCAGGAGCCGTTGCTCAGGGAACCCAAGCCGATGCCCGGGCCCGAGCCATCGGGGACGCTTTCGCCCAGCGACCATCTCAGGCTGCTGGTTGATCTCCTCAAACCCATCGGCCCGGAACTCGCCCGGCGATGGGTCGCCGCCCTGCTCCTGATCCCCGAAGAAGAACGCCTCGCCGTCATCGAGAATGTTGAAGCCGAGATCGTCCGCCAGTACGCCTTGGACGACCCAACTGACACCGGCGAGAACGCCTGAGGGCCGCGGGCTCCATCTCCTACCATCGACTATGGCCTTCAACGCAGAACTCCACGCCCGCCTCGACGAAATAGCGACCCTCCTCGAACTGACCGGTGCCAACAAGTTCCGCGTCGCGGCCTTCTCCCGGGCCGCCCGAGCCGTTGAATCGCAGAGCAAGGACCTTTCCAAGCTCGACGACAAAGAGCTGATCGCCATCGACGGCATCGGCAAGGGCATCGCCGCCGTCATCCGTGAGCTCGCCGACTCGGGCCAAGTCGCCGAGCTTGAGGTTCTCCGCAAAGAGGTTCCCCCCGGGCTCGCCGACGTGCTCGATATCCAGGGGCTGGGACCCAAGACCGTCCGCCTGATGTGGCAGGACCTGGGCATCACCGACCGCGCGGGTCTCAAGAAGGCCATCGACGACGGCTCGATCCTCACCCTCCCACGCATGGGCGAGAAAACGGTCGAGAACATCAGAGCTGCGCTGACCTTCGCCTCCAAGTCGAACGACCGCTTGGCGCTGGGCATCGCGACCCCGATCGCCGAGGCGATCGTCGAGCGCCTCAGGAAAGTCAAGGGCGTCAAGCAGTGTGCCTTCGCCGGCTCGATGCGCCGGGGCAAGGACACGATCGGGGACCTCGACATCCTCGTCTCGACCACCAACCCCGAAGCCGTGGCCAAGGCGTTCTGCGAGGCCGACGACGTCGAACGCGTGATCGCAATGGGCGAGCGCAAGTGCTCGGTGCGCGTGGTCGTCAACGGCAACTCGGGTCGCTGGAAGGCCGACGGCAAGACGCCCCCCACCGTCGGCGCCGATCTCAAGATCGTTCCCGACGCCTGCTTCGGTGCCGCGCTCATGTACTTCACGGGCTCCAAGGAGCACAACGTCCGCCTCCGCGAGCGGGCGCTCAAGAAGGGCCTCACGCTCAACGAGTACGGCCTCTTCCCCGAGGACAAATCCACAACCGAATCGCCCCAGAGCCGGGGCGTCAAAGCCGTCGCGGCCAAGACCGAGGAAGCGGTCTACACCAAGCTGGGCCTGCCCTACATCCCGCCCGAAATCCGCGAGGACTCGGGCGAACTCGCCCTCGAAGAGACGCCAAGGCTCATCGAACTCGGGGACATCAAGTCCGACCTGCACGCGCACACGACCGCGTCCGACGGCATCATGAGTCTTCACGAACTCGTCCAGTGCGCGATCGACCGCGGCTTCCACACGATCGCCGTCACCGACCACAGCAAGTCCAGCGCCCAGGCGGGCGGCCTCTCCGTCGAACGCCTCCGCGCCCAGCGCGAACAGATCGAAGAGGCCCGCACCCACTTCGGGAAGAAGATCACGATCCTTGCGGGCTGCGAGGTCGACATCCTCGCCGACGGCTCGCTCGATTACGACGACGAGGTCCTCGCCTGGCTCGACATCGTCATCGCCAGCCCGCACGCGGCCCTCTCGCAGGACACCAAAGCCGCGACCAAACGCCTCCTCAAGGCGATCGAGCACCCGCACGTGAACATCATCGGGCACCCAACGGGCCGGCTCATCAACCGGCGCAAGGGGCTCGAGCCCGCGATGGACGAGATCATCGCCGCCGCGGTTGAGCACGACACGGCACTCGAGATCAACGCCCACTGGATGCGCCTCGACCTCCGCGACACGCACGTCCGGGCAGCGGTTGAGGCGGGCTGCACCATCGCCATCGACTGCGACGACCACGCGCCCGAGGACTTCGACAACCTCCGCTTTGGCATCGCCACCGCCCGGCGCGGGTGGCTCACGCCCGAACTCTGCGTGAACACCTGGACCCCCAGGAAACTCCACAACTGGCTGAGGAAGAAACGCTAAGCTGGCGGCATGAAACTGCCCCACATCCTCGCCGCCGTCGTCATCACCCTTCCGCTCCTCGCCTGGTCCCCCGCCGTGCAACCGGAAGACGAACCAGCCCCCCGCGTGCTCGTCTTCTCCAAGACCGCCGGCTTCCGCCACAGCTCGATCGAGGACGGCGCCGAGGCCCTGCGCAAGATCGGTGAATCCCGCGGCTGGGCCGTCGAGCACACCGAGGACTCGGCTACCTTCACCGAAGAGAAACTCGCTGATTTCGACGCGGTCGTCTTCCTGAGCACGACGGGCGATGTGCTCGATGACGCGCAGCAGGAGGCCTTCGAGAAGTTCATCCAGTCGGGCAAGGGCTACATGGGCATCCACGCCGCCGCGGACACGGAGTACGACTGGCCCTGGTACGCCAGCCTCGTCGGCGCGCAGTTCAAGAGCCACCCGAGCATCCAGGAAGCGACCGTCCACGTCCTCGATCGGCACCACCCCTCCACCAAGCACCTTGGCGCTCACTGGATCCGCACCGACGAGTGGTACGACTACCGCAGCATGCCCGCCGATGAAGTCAGCAAGCTCCTCGCCCTCGACGAGACGACCTACGAGGGCGCAACGATGGGCGACTCACACCCCATCGCCTGGTGCCACGAATTTGGCGGCGGGCGCAGCTTCTACACCGGCGGCGGGCACACCAGCGAATCCTTCACCGAGCCCGACTTCGTCCGGCACCTCGAAGGCGGGCTGGCGTGGGCTTTGGGCGAGGAGGACTGATCACATCTCATGGGTGCCACGGCTTGTCCGTCTTCGGCAAGCCGTGCTCGTGAGTTGTGCGATGGACCGCACGGCTTGCCCTTCGGGACAAGCTGTGGCACCCATTCATCAAACTGACTGACTCCGCCTACACTCCCCCGGCTGCGGTCAGGCCATGACATCTCAACCCGGAGCGCCCCGCGAACACGGGGCGACGTGTCATGTTCGATCGACTGTCCGACGGCTTCAATAATGTCTTCCGCAAGCTCTCAGGCAAGGCCGAGATTAGCGAGACCAACGTCCGCGAAGCGATGGCCGAGGTCGAGACCTCGCTCCTCGAAGCCGACGTGCAGTACGACGTCGTCAAGACGTTCTGCGACCGCGTGATGCAGGAAGCCGTCGGGCGTGAGGTGACCAAGAGCCTGAGGCCCGGGCAGGAGATGATCGGGATCGTCCACGAGCAGCTCGTGGCCTTCCTGGGGGGCGACTCGGAGAACCCGGGCATCCTCAAGGTCGCGCCGGGCCCCACCGTTGTCATGATGTGCGGGCTCCAGGGCTCCGGAAAGACAACCACCTGCGGCAAGCTGGCCGCCTTCCTGAAGAAACAGGGCCGGAGCGTCATGCTCTGCGCCGCCGACCTCCAGAGGCCCGCGGCCGTCGAGCAGCTCGAGATCGTCGCCAAGCAGGCCGACGGCATGGCGGGCAACGCCCGGGTTCACTTCTACGCCGAGCCCGACAAGTGCGACGCGTACGGCAAAGCCGTGGGCGTGGCGGTCAAGGTCTGCCAGAACGCGCTCAAGGCCGCCCGAGAGCAGAACGTCGATGTGCTCATCCTCGACACCGCCGGGCGCCTGCACATCAACGACGAGCTCATGGGCGAACTCCGTGGCGTAAACACCGCCCTCCAGCCGCACCAGATCTTCCTTGTCGTCGACGCCATGACCGGGCAGGACGCTGTCACCAGCGCCAAAGTTTTCCACCAGAAACTTACCGTCGACGGCGTCATCCTCAGCAAGTTCGACTCCGACACGCGCGGCGGCGCGGCGATCAGCGTTAAGGAAGTCACCGGCGCCCCGATCCGGTTCATCGGCACGGGCGAGACGCTCGGCGCGATCGAGCCCTTCAACGCCGAGCGCATCGCCGGGCGCATCCTGGGCATGGGCGACATCCTGAGCCTCGTCGAGAAGGCCCAGCAGGAAGTCAGCGAAGAGGAAGCCGAGCGCCTGCAGGAAAAAATGGCCAAGGGCGAGATGACCATGGACGACTTCCTCAAGCAGCTCAAGACGCTGCGCCGGATGGGGCCCATGAAGCAACTCCTCGGCATGCTCCCGGGCATCGGGCAGGCGCTCAAGAACGTCGAGTTCGACGAGAAAGAGCTCGACCGCGTCGAAGCCATGATCGGCTCCATGACGAGCCAGGAGCGCGAGAAGCCCAGGATCATCGACAACTCCCGGAAACGCCGCATCGCCAAGGGCTTCGGGGGGGATCAGGCCCGCGTCGGGCAGGTCGTCAAGCAGTTCGCCATGGTCAGCCAGATGAGCAAGCAGATGGCGGGCCTGGGCGCGGGCGGGAAAATCGGAGCCGTCAAACGCCTCGCCGCCGGCGGCGGGCTCGAAGGCATGATGCCCGGCATGTCGGGCCTGCCCGGGATGTCCACCAAGGGCTCAACCTCGGGCACGGTCGGCAATAAGAAGTTCAAGCAGCGCAAGAAGCGGAAGTGATCCCGCTCGCTGAACTGAACTCACTCGGAGCAAATCCATGAAACGCAAAGCGTCGGCGGCATTGATCGGTCTGTGCGCACTCACCGCGGGCGGCTGGACCGCGACAGAGCTCTTCCAGCCCGAGGACGCGGACCGCATGCCCGAGGTCGCCGCAGAAGACTTCCAGGCGATCGACGCGCTCCTGGCCGAGCTCTACGCCTCCATCTCCGGCCCGGTCGGGCAGAAACGCGACCGCGAGCGCATGGCCGCCGTCTTCGCCGACGACGCCAGGCTCTGCGCGATGCAACCCGCATCGAAGGAATTCGACGCCTTCAACGCCATGAACATGACCCCGGACGAGTACGCCGACCGCTCCATCCCGCTCCTCGAACAATCCGGGTTCACCGAGTCCGAAATCGGCCGCACGCTCGATATCTACGGCACCATCGCCCACGCCTTCAGCGCCTACGAAGGCCACTACACCAACACCGAGGGCAACAACCAGTTCGTCAAGGGCATCAATTCCATCCAGCTCGTCAAAGTGAGCGGCGAATGGAAGGTCTACACCATCCTCTGGGACCAACAGTGGCCCGAAGGCCGCAACCCGGTGCCCGAGCGGTACATCCTTCCAAAGGCCGATGAGATTGCCGCTGATGGCAAGCTCGTGAAGGCGGGCGTGTGCCCTCATTGCAACAAATATTTCCCATTGCTCAGCAATGGCAAAGCACCCGCAGAGTGCCCTGTATGTCAGGGAGATCTGAAAGACTACAAGGCAAACTGACCGCAAACGCCAAGAAACAATCAGCCTTTGTCGATCGGCAGAAAATCAGGCCGCTTCCCCGCGATCCATTCCTGGAAGCGAGGCCAGAAGACCTCCTGCAGCAGAATCTTCAGACAAGCCGCCAGCGGGATCGCAAGCAGCAACCCGTACACACCCATGAGCGCCCCGCCCGCGAGCGTGGCGAACAGGATCGTCGGCGTGTCCATGCCCGTCGACTTGCCCTGGATCATCGGCGTCCAGACGTAGTCATCCAGCGCCTGCCCGATGAAATAGAACCCGACCGGCGCACCGACCGTCCAGAGGAGCGAGCCACGGATCCCCGTGCGCTCCTCGAGCCAGAGGAGAGCGATCGACACGGGGATGCCCACGAGCGCCGCGTAGGGCACGATCGAGAGCACCGCGACCGCGACGCCCAGCAGCACCGGCGCGGGCACGCCGATGATCCAGTACCCGAGCGAGAAGACGATCGACTGGATGAACGCAATCGTCAGACGGCCGCGAATAAAGCCAGAGACCACCTGGTCGAACCGGTTCAGGAGATGGAGCGTGAACTCGCGCCGATCCTCGGGGATGAACTTCCCAGAAAACTCCAGGAACTTGCCGTAGCCCGTAGAGATGAAGAAGAAGAAAAACGCCGTCAGGAAGAGCGTGAACCCGATGTAGATGACCGACGTCACGGTGCGCACGAAGGCCTCGAACGCCGTCGCCCCGGTCTCCAGCGCCCGCTGCGAGACCGCCGTCGCATTCCTTTCGACCCAGTTGAGCACAACCTGCATCGCCTCGGTGAAGCCGTCGTCGGGCAGACGCTTGACCCGCGTCGCTTTCTTCGCCTCGCTCAGCTTCTCGCTGGGCTCGGCCTCCCCGTCGGGCGCTGCCTCATCCGGCGACGCGTCTGTCTGCTCACCATTGAAAGCGTCGGCCTGCGGCCCGTCCGCGCCGGGGTCGGGACTCGTCTCATCGGGCGGCGGCTCCGAGACAGGCGAGCCGTCCTCACGCACCGGCCCGTTGAGCCTGTCGAGTTCCTCTTGCCGCTCGAGCTCACGCTCGCGGGCATCGAGGATCGCGTCGCGGATCCACTCCGGGATCCGCCCCTGCACCCGGCTCTGGATCAGCTCATCGTCCGGATTCTCAATCGCGGCCTTGATCGCCGCGGTCTGCGTCGCCAGATCCCCCGCCAGCTGCACGCCCTGGATCGCCGCGAACGAGAGCCCGATCGTCAGGGGCACCACCACCACCAGCACCGTCAGCCCGATGATCCCCGCCACCGCCCCCTGACGGCTGATCCACTCCACCTTTGTCGCCCGCTTGATCAGCGGCTCGAAGATGTACGCGAACGTGATCGCCAGGAGGAGGGGCACCGTCACCACGCTCAGCTTGTAGCCCAGCCAGAAAAACCCGAAGATCGCCGCCATGACCATCAGATCACGCACGGGCTGGATCTGCCAGAGATGGCGATCGAGCCACCGCTTGGGCAGATCCCGCTCGGCGTGCTCTTCAGACTGGTGTTCGGGCTGATCCATGGCCGGGCAGGATATACCAAACCCAAGCGAGGGGTGCTAGATCAGCTCGCCCTCTGCGAACGCCTCATCGAACGCATACACCCCGACGAAATCCTCGATCGCGTCGTCCTCGGTTTTCCGCAGGACGCCCACGTCGATCAGGGCGAAGACGATCTTCCCGAAATCCGCGGTCTGGCGGACGTTCCAGTGCTCGAGCACCGTCCGGGCCAAGGGGCCGTAGCGCTGGATCGCAAGGTCCCGGAGCCCCTCGCAGAGCTCCTGCCCGGAGACGTGGCGGACATCGTCCTCATCGAGCCCCTTGTGGACCTGCTCTGAGGTGTGCTGAAGCCCGTCGCGCACGAACTCGAAGACGTGCGGACTGAACCCGCCGGCGTCCTTGGCCAGCCTGTGCCAATCGATGATCGGGACTTCGGTGCTCATGCCAGCTTCTCTCTCGGCTCCTCGCCGCCGGGCCCTTGAGACCCGCCCTCCGGAGCCAATCGTAGCATCCGCCGGCCGGACCACCTAGCCCATTTGGGGCCTTTGCCAGCCCCTGACTGGGATTGAATACGACGAGATTCCGCCCGCGGATCTCCGGAAATGGAAATATCGGGCGATCCGAACCGAGGCCGATCGGTTTATGCGTACGCGTGAAGCCCCGGCAGGAGCAGGTTCACGCCGAAGTACGTCCACAGCATGATGAAGAACCCGATCACGCTGAGCCACGCCGTGACGAGCCCCGGGTTCTTCACCCCCGCAAACCGCACATGCACGACGATCAGGTACACGATCCACGTCACCAGCGCCCACGTCTCCTTCGGGTCGAACGCCCACCAGCGCCCCCACGAGTGATCCGCCCACCACGCGCCCAAAAGCGTCCCGACGCCCAGCGTCCAGAACGCGAGCTGCAAGACGCTCAGCTGCGCCTTGTGCAGATCCGCGAGCGTGCGCTGCACGCCCGTCGCCTGTCCCTCGCTGATCCCGAGCGCGTCGGCAGCCAGGAGCGCCTCGCCCTGATTCCCCCTGAGCTTCGTGATGTAGTGCGTCCCGAGGTAGAACAGGCTCACGACGAACCCGAGCGAGATCAGCCCGTAGCTCGCCAGCACCGTCGTCACGTGGTACTTGAGCAGCACGCTCGTATTGAGAATCGCCGCCTCACTCTGAATATCCCGCCCCGGCACGCCCGTCTGCGTCGCCGTGATGAGCACCAGAAACCCCACGCCCGCGATCGCCGCCCCGAAGAGCCACTGCCGCCGCAGGAGCATGAGCCCCGTGCCCACGATCGCGGCGAAGAGGCTGAGCCCGGTCATCGACTCGAACTGGTTCTGGATCGCAAACCGATCGGCGACGATGCAGCGCAGCACGAACCCAACGCCATGCATCGCGATCGCGCCCGTCAGCGCCGCAATCCCCAGCAGCACGAGCCACCGCCGGCCCGTGCCAAACGCGAGCATGAGCGTCACGAGCGCGAGCCCGTACAGCCAGAGCCCCCACTCGAACGCGTGGAGCGTGTTGTACGTCGTCTCGACCGCGAGCCTGCCCGTCGGATAAAGCTCCGCGTTCACTGTGGGCAGCAGCGCCGCCAGCTTGGCGATCGCCTCGTTCGTCGCCTCCGCATCGCCCGATCGCCACGCGTCCCCGAGCGCCCGTGAGGCGCTGCCGATCTCCGTCTCACTCCCCCACTCGCCCAGGTGATGCCACTTATCGTTGATCGAGCTGGGCGCGACCATCTGGAAGTTGTTGATGCTGTTCTGGTAGAGCCCGAGCCGGTTGTCGATCCGCCCGATCGACTCGCGGAAGGCCGTGTTCGACTCGTTGTCGGCGTACACGGCTCCGCCCAGCTGCACCGCCATCGCGGGCGAGATCCGCCCCAGCTTCGTCCAGCGCTCCAGCGCCCCCGCGTCATCCGGGAACGCCAACTCCACGAACGCCCGCCTGGCGGGCAGGAAGTCCACCACCAGGAGCGGCTTGTCCGCGTAGTACGCCGGGTCGATCACCAGATCAAAGAGCGTAAACACCGGGCTGTACTTGAGCTTCTCGGGCGCGCCGTTCTCGCCGGGCCTGCCCGGCTCGTCGTAGCGGTGCCTGCCCGTGAGGGAGAAAACCGTCTCCTCCGCGAGCGTCCCGATCGTCTTGACGCGGCCGTTGTGGAACACCGCCAGCGACCGAAGCTTCGACGCATCCACCGCCTCAGCGAACGCATGCTTCTCATCTGGCGCGAGCGTGGCCCGATTCGTCGGTGTCCCAAACGGATTCGCCATCTCGCCCGAAGCCTCGTCAAGGAGCTGGCTTTCCGGGTGCGCGTTGCCCGCCGGCGGGGCGTACTGCGCCAACGCGTCCTGCACCCCCAACACCGCAAGCACGAGTGCGATCAGAACGCGACTCATGACAGACTCCCTTCCAGAGCCGCCTCGGGCTCTGATCGTTCTTCCTGCGACTCGCGCGCCAGCTGCGCCTTGAGCTTGTCGCGCTGCCGACGCACGAGCCAGGGCTTGATGTAGAACGCCCAGGGCGTCCCGACGCCCATCAAAACGCCGCCCATCGCGATAATGTGAATACCCGGGTTGTTGCCCACGCCCAAAATCGTAAAGCTCGCGCGGGGCCTTTCGAGCAGGCCCTGGTCCACCATCTGCTGGCTCTGCTCCCAGCCCGCGCGATCCCAGCCCGCCTGCGCGAACTTGAACTGCCGCGGGCTCAGGTGGCTCACGATCTCTCCGAAGAGATTCGCCGCGAATCCCCGCGCCTCGGACCACAGGAACGGCGCCTTGAGCGGCGCGTTGAGCCTCGTCACGTGGTCATAAGGCTCGAACGATCCATCGGTCGATTCCACGCGCACCAGCGTCTGGTAATCCCGCGGCGAACCGCGATGGTCATAGCTGAGCATCTTGAAGTCGAGCATCCGGAGCTGGAACCCCGGCAAGCGGTGCTGCACGCGCCCAAAGACGAGCGAGATCCGCCGACCATCGGGCAGATCCACCGCGCGCTGCGAAGCCGCCCGGAGCGAGGTCACATCCGTGAACTTGCAGAACGGCAGCCAGACCACATCATGCCAGCCCGTGCCCTTCTGCGAAACCTCCACCGCGATCATCGCCTTGTCGTACGTGCCGACCATGCCGCCGTCGCGCGCGTCCTCCGCGACGGGCGAGGGGATCTCGGTCTGCCGCGCATCGACCCACCGGTCCGCCAGATCGAACGAGATCCGCTCCACCGGCTCGCGGAGCCTCGATCCGGGCGCCAGATCCCTGCTCACCGAAACCGAGCCCGGCGTGCGCACGATCGCGTCGACCAATCCCGTCTCCGGGTCCTCGTTGAAGTACACCTGGAACTTCGTCGCATCGACGAAACCCACGCGGATGCGCGCATCCGGGTCGCGCCGCATGGGCCGACCATCCGGGTTCGCCTGCTCAAGCAGATCCTGCGAGATCTCCGGGAACCTGTGGTACACCCAGCGCACGAACGGCTCGCCACTGGGCGGCTCAAGCCTCACCAGCACCACGCTGCTCGTCGCGTCCTTGTACCCGGGCGTCACGATCGGAAACGGCGGCGTCGGCGCGATCTCTTGAAGCGTCAGATGCCAGCCCGTCTCGCCCAGCGCCGTTCGCACGCCGATCCTCGGCGAAAGCACCGCGCGATAATCCGCCTCGGGGATCTCGATGACAAGCCCCACGGGCGCTCCGACCGGAAGCTCTGCTTGCAGATCCGCCCAGCGCGCAGGGTCCATCCCGATCGCGTACTCAAGGCCGATGTCCGCCGTCTCGCGCATGCCGCTGACCGGATCGCCCGGCGCGAGCCCGAACCAAAGCACGCGCCGGCCCTCCACATCGGGCACGCCCGTCTGCTCCAGATCGTGTCCGACCAGGTACACCACGCGCATCGGCTGGCGCTGGCCCTCGGGCCTTGGGGGCTCAACCCGCTGCCAACGCCGCGCCGCCTCGGCGTACGACGCGAAACCGACCACGCGGAACGACAGATCGTCCAAGCCGCTCATCGCGCCCGCCGCATTGACATCGAGACTCAGCGGCCGCTCCACGGTGTCGTGTTTGTGCTCTGGCGAGACGAGATCATGCACCGTCTCGCCCTGCCCCGCGCTCAGGTTGTAGTCGTTGTACCTGGGCAGGCCCTTGAGCCTCCGCTGCTGCCAGTCCATGCCCGCGTGGATCCAGAGCGCCGGGTCCTCGCGGTCGTAGAACGCCGCCTGCGCCGGGCCGGG
>JBGSIX010000125.1:0-13746 GCA_041742315.1 Phycisphaerales bacterium
GTTGCCGCCCGCGTTGTCGGCGATCGGGCCGTACGCGTCGGTCGCCAGCGTGATGCCCAGCGTCGAGAGCATGCCGACGGCGGCGATGCCCACGCCGTAGAGACCCATCAGGAAGCTCTCGCTGCCCCCCCGCGAAGCTGAACGCCGCGATGATGGCGACGACCACCGTCAGCAGAGAAGCCCACGTCGACTTCATCCCCTCGGCGATGCCCGCGATGATCACGGTCGCCGGGCCGGTGAGCGCCTGCTGCGCGATGCGCTGCGTCGGCTTGTGCTCGTAGCTCGTGTAATACTCGGTCGCAAACGCGATCACGTTGCCCGCCAGCAGACCCGTCAGGATCGAGAGCCCAAGCTTCCACCAGTTCGTGCCGACCGCGGCCAGCGCGTCGGCTGAAGCGCCCTTGCCCACCAGCGCCCAGAGCACGCCGAACGAGGCGATCGCCACGAGGAACGAGGCGACCCACACGCCCTTGTGCAGGCCCTTGAGCAGCTGCGCGAAGCTCGCGTTCTCCTTCGCCTTCACCGAGAAGATGCCCGCGATCGAGCAGAAGATGCCCACGCCCGCCAGAGCCAGCGGAGCCGCGGCCAGCGCGAACGCGACGCTCGTCTTCTGAGCCGCGCTGTCAAGCGTCAGCGTGAACGCCGCGGCAGCACCGAGAGCGATCGTCGCCAGGATCGAGCCGTAGTACGACTCGTACAGGTCCGCGCCCATGCCAGCCACGTCACCCACGTTGTCGCCCACGTTGTCCGCGATCGTCGCGGGATTGCGGGCGTCGTCCTCGGGGATGCCCGCCTCGACCTTGCCCACAAGGTCAGCGCCGACGTCGGCGGCCTTGGTGTAGATGCCGCCGCCCACGCGGGCGAAGAGCGCCTGCGTCGAAGCGCCCATGCCGAAGGTCAGCATGATCGTCGAGATCACCGGGAGGCTGAAGTCCGTCACGCTGTTGAGCACGGCGAACCAGATGCTGACGTCGAGCAGCGCAAAGCCCACCACGACCAGGCCCATCACCGCGCCGGAGCGGAAGGCGACCTTGAGCCCGTCGTTGAGCGACTGCTTGGCGGCGAACGCGGTGCGGGCGCTGGCGTTGGTCGCCATCTTCATCCCGAACCAGCCGCACAGACCCGAGAGCAGACCCGCGATCGGGACGCCCACCAGAGTCAGCGGCTCCTGGAGCTTGAGCGCGACCATGCCCGCCAAAAACGCGACGAGCAGCACGAACACGCCCGCCACGACCTTGTACTGACGCGTCAGGTACGCCATCGCGCCCTCGCGCACGGCCTGGGCGATCCGGATCATTTCCTCGTCGCCTTCGGAGTTCTTCATCACGGCCGAGCTGAAAATCTTGGCCATCACCAGAGCCAGGATGCCCCCGACGGGCGCGAGGTAATACAGCGGCGGAATGTCGCCCATGCTGGCGAGCGTCGCCGACGCGGTGGTCAGTGAGTCGATCATCTCTGCGGTGCTCCCGGTTTGCTCGGTCTCTGCTTCGCACGGACCGGCATTGAAGGAATCGAGCGCCCCACGAAAGCGGCGCTGCTCTGAAACTGTGTATACATCTATCGGCCAAAGCAGGGAATCGGCATCGGTGCTCGATTCGATCGCTTGGCAACGGAGCCCGGATCGGCATCCCTTCGGATCGCGGGCAAATGCTGGAAAAACAACCACGCCCGGCTTTCGCCGGGCGCAGGCTCAATCCGTTTTGCGGGGGGCGCCCGGCGTCACCGTCCGGCTCACCGAGCGGCGTGCGGCGCGACGGCGGCGCTCCGAGGGCTTCTCGTAGAACTCTTTGCGCTTGATCTCCTTCGTGAGACCTTCCTTCTCGCAAAGCTTCTTGAAGCGGCGCATCATCTGCTCGACGGACTCGTTGTTGCGGGACTTGATCCGAATCGCCATGCCATCCTCGTCAGTCTGAACCCACCCCTGACACCATCGCAGGTCGCGGGCCGTATGCTCGTTCGCCAAGACCAGGGGCCGATGCCCCCGGGCCGCTAGTAAAGGCCGCAAGCCCCCCAGAATCCACCGAACCACGCATCCAAAGCCCGAAATGCCCGCCGATTCAACGCCCGAACGAGCCCCGCACGATGCTCCTTGTTGACACATACAACGTGCTCCATCACCCCCTCGCCCACCGGGAACTGCCCCCCGATGCGGGCCCGGCGGAGCTGGCGGCCCTCATCGCCGCGGGCCGACACCGCCGAAGCAAAGCCGTCCTCGTCTGCGACGGCACGCCCCGGAACATGGGACCCCTGGCCCACCGGTGCGCCCAGCTCCGCTTCCAGGTCGAGCACGCCGACCTCATCTACGCCGGCCCGGGCCGGGACGCCGATTCGCTCATCGAACGCCTGATCGAGGCGGACCACGCACCCCGGCGGATGTCGGTGGTCAGCTCCGACCGCCGTTTGCAGAAAGCCGCCCGCCGGCGCCGGGCGAAGGTGATCCCCAGCGACGAGTTCCTCATCTCACTCATCCGGGACGTCGATCGGGCCAGATCGCGCTGGCTCCGGCCGGCGTTCACGACCGAGGTGCCGCTCTCGCTCCAGGCGATCCGGTACTGGAAGGATCTTTTCAAGATCGACGATGCGGATCTGCCGGTTGAAGCCATCGAGCCGCAGCGTGTGGTCGCTTCATCCACGCCGCCGGATGAACGGCCGAAAGCCGCCGCCGCGCCGCCGCCCGTCAGGCCCGCCGACCCCGAGCCGATCGACCCGGTCCTGCTCGAGGCGCTCCGCGAGTGGCGGGGTCGGCTCAGTCTGGACGATCTAGACATGACCAAATGGCTCGGCGACTGACCATCCCGGTTCTCCTCTGTCTTGCGCTCACCGCCGGGTGTTCGCGCACCACGGCGACACAGGGCTACCACGGCGTGCGCGCCGATTGGTCGATCTCCTCGCTTGAGGCGAAATTGCCCGAGCCTTATCGCGCGTCGGATGTCGCCGCGGCGGCGGAGGGGGCGCTCGTGCGGATGGGCTACACCATCAACGAGCGCACGGACTCGGAGGACCACGCCATCGTGGTCGCCTCGCCCGCGCAGGCGGGGCCGCTCGAGAAGGTGGTTGTGCGCGCGATCCCGAGCGGGAGGCGGGTTCTTATCCGCATCTCGACCAGGCCGCTGGGCGACGAGGACCGGGCGCGGATCGTGCTCGATGAGATGCTCGTGCTGCTTGGGCTCTGATTCCTCCCTCTCCCCTCCGTGGAGAGGGCTGGCGAGAGGGGCCTTCTTCGAGGTTTATACCACCAGAGAAAAAGAAAGAAGAGAGGCAGAGCCCCTCTTCCGTCTGCTTGGCAGACACCTTCTCCCCAGAGGGGAGAAGGAGGCATGATTTACTTGCGCTGGTCAATGGGGACGTAGGGGACGTTGTGCTCGCCGACGAACTCGGCCTTGGGGCGGAAGAGGCGGTTGTCGGAGAGCTGCTCGATGATGTGGCCCGACCAGCCGCCCAGGCGGCTCATGGCGAACATGGGGGTGAAGAGGTCGAGCTTGAGCCCGATGCAGTGGTAGGTGGTGGCGCTGTAGAAGTCGACGTTGGGGTAGATGCCCTTGGCGCCGACCTCGCGGGCCATGATCTCTTCGATCTTTTTGGACTTCTCGAAGAGGGCCTCGTTGCCGGTGTCCTTGGCGAGCTGCTGGGCGAGCTTCTGGAGCTCGTTGGCGCGGGGGTCCTTGGCCTTGTAGACGCGGTGACCGAAGCCCATGATTTTGCTCTTGGAGGCGAGCTTGTCCATGACGTACTTCTCGACGGCGTCCAGGCTCGGGATCTCGTTGAGCATTTTCATGACGCCCTCGTTGGCCCCGCCGTGGAGCGGGCCGCGGAGCGATCCGACGGCGGCGGTGAGCGCGGAGTAGACGTCGCTGAGTGTGGAGATGACAACGCGGGCGGCGAAGGTGGAGTTGTTGAGCCCGTGGTCGGCGTGGGTGATCATGCAGATGTCAAAGGCGCGGGCCATGGTGTCGGTGGGCTTCTCGCCGCTGAGCATGTAGAGGAAGTTCTGGCTGAACCCGAACTCGGTGTTGGGTGCGACGGGCTCGAGGCCCCGTCGGATGCGGTCGTAGGCGGCGACCAGGGTGGGGGCCTGGCCCAGGATGTTGATGGCCTTCTTGCGGGCGCTGGCGACGTCGTTGGCGTTGGGGTCGGTGTCGTAGAAGGAGAGCTCGGAGATGAGCGTTCGGAGCACGTGCATGGGCTCAGCGGTCTTGGGGATCTTGCGGATGCTCTCGACGATGCCGGGCGAGATGGTGTAGTGCTGGCGGAGTTCGCGGGTGAAGGCTTCGAGCTCGGCGCGTGTGGGGAGTTTTTTGTTCCAGAGGAGGTAGACGGTTTCCTCGAAGGTGGAGTTCTGGGCGAGCGCGTCGATGTTGATGCCGACGTACTCGAGGACGCCGTTGACGCCGTCGATCCACGACATGTGTGTCTCGGCAGCGATGACGCCTTCAAGGCCCTTTGCGTAGGTGCTCATGCTGATTCCTCGTGCGCGGGATTCCGCGTATTGTTTGGGTATCGGCTGGATGAACGGGTGACGTCACCGCCGGAACGCGGAACTATAGAACCCCCGGGGCCAAAGATCAGGCAGGAGTGAGCTTGCTCCCCGGAAGTGATGCCTATTGGGACTCTGCGGTCCCGCCGGAGCCAAACGCGTGCTGATCCCGCTGACAACCGACAGACCCAGACGCCGGGCTCCGGTGCTGATCCACGCGCTTGTGCTTTTCAACGCGCTGGCCTTTCTCTGGTCGCTCTCCGTTCAGGCTCGCGACCCGGGCGACTTCGTGCGCCTGATCGACACCTTCGCGGTCCAGAACGACGGCTTCCACTGGTACCAGCTCCTGACGAGCGCGTTCCTCCACGGCGGGTGGATGCACCTGATCTTCAACATGATCGTGCTCATGGCGCTCGGGCCCAACGTCGAGGACAAGCTGGGACACCTTGGGTTCGCGGTGCTTTATGTCGTCGGGGCGGTGGCTTCGGGTCTGGCGCACATGATGATGAGCGATAACCCCGCGATCGGGGCGTCCGGCGCGATCGCGGCGGTCACTGGCGCGTATCTCGTGCTCTTTCCCAATACGCGGATCGTCTGCTTCTTTGTGTTTACGCTGAGCCGGATCGCGGTGCCCGCGTGGTGGTTCATCGGGCTCTCGATCGCGATCGACCTGCTGGCCAACGGGTTCGGGACGGAGTCGGGCGTGGCGCACGGGGCGCACCTGGGCGGGTATTTCTTCGGCATCGGCTCGACGATGGTTCTGCTCTGGGCCGGGGTGCTCAAGCGCGAGCCGTACGACCTGTTCACGGTGCTCCGCCAGCGCAAGCGCCGGGCGGACTTTGCCAGGGCGGCGAAGCATCACGAGCAGTTCGTGCAGGAGCGCGTCGGGGCGGCTCGGCAGGAATCGCCCAGGTTGCGGGCGATGTACGAGGCTCGCGCCCGGATCGGGGAGCACGTCTCGGGCGGCGAGATGGACAAGGCCGCCGACGAGTACCGGGTGTTTTTGGACGAGTTCGGGTCGGAGGAGCCGGCGACGGTGATGAGCCGGGACCTGCAGCTCAGGCTCGCCGAGCACCTGGTGCGCGCTGGGGACCGGGCGTCGGCGGCGCGGGCGTATGTGGCGTTCGCTCGGGCGTACAGCACCGACCGCGAGGCGCCGGGGGCGATGCTGATCGCGGCCCTGATGCTCGGGCAGGACTTGGGCAAGCCCGAGGAGGCCCGCCCGCTCGTCGAGGAGGCCCTGCCCAGGCTCGCGGGTCAGGAAAGAGAGTTGGCGGAGACGCTGCTCGAGAATCTTGGCGTGCGCACGGAAGGCTGATTTCCTGCTCCCTCTTCCCGCCGGGGAGAGGGTCGGGGAGAGGGGACTTCTCAAAGATAGTAGTCGGAGGCAGGATGCCTCCGCCACGGAGAATGTGAGCCCCTCATCCGTCTGCTTCGCAGACACCTTCTCCCCAGATGGGAGAAGGAGCAGGAGCAAATGCAATAGGATCTCCCCATGGCACGCACACGCATCAAGATCTGTGGGATCAGGGACGAGGCCGGGCTTTTCGCTGCGGCGGACTGCGGCGCGGACGCGGTGGGGTTCGTCTTTGTCGAGGCTTCGCCCCGGTACATCCAGCCCGAGGATGCGTGGAAGCTGGCGGGGCTCTTGCCGCCCATGGTCGCGACGGTGGGGCTCTACCAGAACCCGGGCGTGGACGATTTCGCCGAGGTAGAGCAGGTCTGCCCGACGACGCTGACGCAGCTTCACGGGAACGAGCGAGATCAGATCGTGGAGATGATCGGGCCGGACCTGATCAAGGCGATCAAGTTCGACCCGGAGACGATCGCGGGTCGGCTCAAGCACTACGACGAGTTCCCCGAGGTGAGCGCGATCCTGATCGATGGTTCAGCGGGTGGGGAGGGCGAGGCGTTCGACTGGAACCTGCTCGCGCCGCACATGAAGCACGTATCCAAGCCGATCATCCTGGCGGGCGGTTTGACGCCAGAGAACGTGGGCGAGGCGATCCGGATCGTGCGCCCGTTCGCGGTGGACGTCTCGAGCGGCGTCGAGAGCGAGCGGGGCGTCAAGGACCCGGAGCTGATCGCGGCGTTCTGCCGGGCGGTTGTGAAGGCGGATGCGGAGTTGCTCTGAGCGAGTGGGCCAAGTCGGGCCTCCTCACCCCGGCCCACTCCCCCAAGGGGAGAGGGAGGAAGAGTCAGAGATTCTGGAGAGCCGATTCGATCGCGTCGAGCGTGGCTTCTTCTGAGAGTTCGTCGGCGTCGATGACGGCGTCGGCGATCGACTGGTAGAGCCCGTCGCGGTCGTCGAAGACGCGCTGGATCTCGGCGATGGGGTCGTCGCCCGTCAGGCTCGGTCGGTCGGCGGAGTGTGTCATGCGCGAGGCCAGCGTCTCGGGCGTCGCGCGGAGGTAGACGAGCGCGACGATGCCGTGGAGTTCCGCGGATTGGAGCAGGGCGCGTGAGGGTTCGTGGGTGGGTGTGCCGCCGCCCAGCGCGAGGACGAGGCGTTTCTCGGGGAGTGTGTCGAGCGCCCAGAGCCAGAGTGAGAGCTGCTCGAACTCGCGCTGCCGGAACCCGGGCCAGCCCTCGGCCTTGACGATGTCGGCGATCGTGGCGAAGGCGCTGTCACTCAGGACGGCTTCGTCGAGATCCTGGAACTCGAAGCCGGGAAGGCGAAGGGCGAGCCTGGGTCCGATCGTGGACTTGCCGGAGCCTCGCAGGCCCATGAGCACGATCGAGCGGAGCATGGGTCAGTCGCCCTTGACGCGCGACATGTACGAGCCGTCGGCGGTGCTGACGCGGATCATCTCGCCCGTGACGATGAAGGGCGGGACCTTGGTTTTCAGGCCCGTGTCGCAGGTGGCTTCCTTCATCTGGTTGGTCGCGGTGGCGCCCTTGATGCCGGGGGGCGTGTCGACGATGGTCAGATCGACCGCCGAGGGCAGCTCGATGAGGATGGGGTTGCCCTCGCTCATCAGGACGGTGGCTTTGCCGTTGGGCGCGAGGAAGAGCAGGGCGTTGCCCAGCACGTCGGGCTGGATGATGATCTGGTCGAAGTCCTCGAGGTCCATGAAGGTCGCGCCGTCGTTGTCGGAGAAGAGGTACTCCATCTCGCGGCGGTCGAGGGTCATGGCCTCCATCTCGTCGGCGGGGTTGAGTCGGCGTTCGATGAGCTGGCCCGTGGTGACGTCCTTGAGCTTGACCTGCACGAACGCGCGGAGGTTGCCGGGCGTGCGGTGCTCGAAGGTGTGCACGACGAAGAGTTTGTTGTCGACTCTGAGGGCGGTGCCCGGGCGCAAATCGATGGCCTTCATCTGTCTCGCTCCACCGGAGGCTGGGCTCCGAGTTTCCATGACTGTGAGATTGCCCGGAAATCCGGGGTGCAACTATACCCGCGTGAGCCGTCCGGGCCGGGGTGGTAGGCTTTGGGGCCTGTTCCGCGATGGGCGTAGACGATGAAGGAGCGAGCCATGCACGACCGACGAGCGTTTCTGATCGGGTCCGCCGCGATCTTTGGTGGGGCCATTTTCGCCCCCTCGGCCCTGGCCCGGGTCGGGCGGATCGAGGAGATCCTGGACTGGGCGAGGGTGAGCGATCGCACGCGGGGGCTGGTGGACCTCTCCATGGGGGGCAACTCGCTGATGGTCGCCTCGGGGGGCGAGGCGCTGGTGATCGATTCGAAATTCCCGTACCTGGGCGGGGCGCTGCGGGCCGACGCGCAGGCGGCGGCGAGCGGTGGCAGGGTCGCGCTTCTCAACACGCACCACCACGGCGACCACACCGGGGGCAACAGCGCGTTCGTGGGCAAAGGCCCAAGCTACGCGCACCCCAAGGCGATCGAGCGGATCGGCGGGCAGATCGACAGCTACCGCTCCGGCGCAGAGGCGGCGGTGGGGCAGGCGAGCGAGAATCTGCGCGGGAACAAGAGGGCGCTCGAGCTGGCGATGCAGATCGCCGACAACGCGGCGAACCTGCAGGCCGAGGATTTCGTGCCGCGTGATGCCGTCGAGGGCGGCTCGCAGATTTCGGTGGGTGACCTGAAGCTCGACATCCATCACTTCGGGCCGGGACACACGGACAACGATCTCGTCGTACACCTCCAGGATGAGAACGTCGTGCACACGGGCGACCTCGTGTTCTCGGGGCTCCACGCGTTCTTTGATCCCAATGGCGGGTACAGCACCAAAGGATGGATCAAGAGTCTGGAGGGCGTGCTTTCGCTCTGTGATGCGGACACCGTGGTCGTGCCGGGGCACGGCCCGATCGGTGGACGCGAGATCGTCGAGAACGCCAAGAGATATATCGAGCAGTTGCTCGCCGCGGTCGAGGCCGAGGTGAAGAAGGGCACGAGCAAGGAAGAGGCGCAGCAGATGTCCTGGCCCTTCATGGATGGTTTGGGCTTTGAGCAGATCAAGAGCCGGGCCATCGGCGCGGTGTACGATCAGCTCGTGGGGTGATGAAGGCCAACCGCCGGAGGAGTTGAGATGAATCAGTATCTCGTTTCGAGGTATGCGCACACGCTGAGCGAGGCGCAGCGGCTGATGGAAAGCGTCGATTGCGAGCGGTGCGCGGAGATGGCGGGGACGAGCAAGAACCCGGCGTGGATCATCGGGCACCTCGCCGTGGCGGGCGATCTGATGGGCTCGCTCGCCGGCGGGGAGATGAAGTACGCCCACTGGCACGAGCTCTATTCACCCGGCAAGGAGCCCAAGCCCGATCGCTCGATCTATCCGAAAAAAGACGAGCTGATGGACGCGCTCGCCGAGCGGCACGGGGCGCTCAGCGCTCGCGTCGCGGGCCTGACCGACGCGGACTTTCGGGCGGAGCTGCCCATGGAGGCGTACCGCTCGTTCTTCCCGACTCTGGGCGACGCGGCGATCTACATGATGGCGGCCCACGAGATGTACCACCTCGGGCAGCTTTCCATCTGGCGGAACGCGGCGGGGATCAGGTAAAGCCTCATCGAGTATTTTGAGAAGACCCCTCTCTGTCCGCTTGCGCGGACATCTCTCCCCAGAGGGGAGAGAGGCGTCGTCACTTCTTCGACGGATCATCCAGCACAAAGTTGTTGCAGTATTCACCCTGTCCCAGGACTTGGTGCTTGCTCGCGTCGAATTCGCTGAGCGGGCGGAGGACGCCGCCCTGGAAGAAGCGGATGCGGTAGTTCAGGGGGTCGAAGATCGTCTTCATGCCCTGGACGCCGCCGAATTCTCCTTGGGAGTGGCGTTCCTCCCACTCGACGAGGATGGTGGGGCGGTATTGGGCGAGCACATCCCGACTCGCGTCGAAGACCGCGCCCTCGTGGCCCTCGACGTCGCACTTGATGAAGTCCACGCGGTCGAGTTTCTGCTCGGCCATCAGGTCGGCGAGCGTGATCGTGGGGACGTTGAGGGTCTCGCGGACCTGCCCGTCGGGGAAGCCGGCGATGGAGGCGCTGTGGGATGAGCCGCAGGCGTGCATGCTGAGCGTGCCCGTGCCGGTGTTGGTGGTGATGGCGGCCCACTTGACACTGACCTGGGGCTTGCCCTTCATGAGCCCGGCCAGCCGCTCGGCGAGGTACTGCTGCGGCTCGACGGATACGACGCGCCCGGATTTCCCTGCGGCCTTGGCGAGCCAGTAGGTGTACGCCCCCTTGTGCGCGCCCAGATCGATCACCCGGTCGCCGGGCTTGATCGTGCGCATGGCAAAGTCGATCTCGGCGGGGTCGTTGTGACGCCGGTACTTGTGCGCGCGGATGAGGAGGCTGAGCTTCTGTTTCATGGGGGGAGGATAGCGAATCCGTACGAGCCGCCCCCGTGAGGGGGCGGGTTGGGCGCACTCTGTTCAATGCCCGCCCCCTCACGGGGGCGGCTCGCTAGATGCCTTTGGCGGCGCTGACCGTGAGATCCGCTTTCGCGTTTACCGGCACGGACTCGATGTGCAGGCGTTTGGCGCGGTGGTTGGACCAATCGGACACCTTCGCGTCGGGGGCGCCCTCGCCCAGCTTGACGGAGAGGATGTCGTAGGTGTTGTTGCGCTGGGCGGGGGTGAAGCCGGCGTCGCGGATGAGCTTGCAGAGGACGGCTTCGTCGAGGCAGTACGTCGTGCCCGCGGAGCTGACGACGTTCTCTTCCATCATGACGCTGCCCATGTCATTGGCGCCGAACTGGAGCCCGACCTGCCCGACGTGCGGGCCCATCGTCACCCAGCTGGCACCGATGGAGTAGATGTTGTCGAGGTAGAGGCGGCTGGTCGCCTGCGTGCGCAGGTAATCGGTCGAGCCCGAGAGGCGGATGCGGCGGCCGAACTCCTTGTGGGCCTTGGGGTCGCTCTCGCCCGTCGGCACCGCGACGGCGTCGCCCGGGAACACGGCTCCGGGTTCACGGTCCTCGGGCTGGCTGCCCCATTCCTTGACGCGCCCAAGCGCCGTGTTGTCGCGCTGGAAGGGCCAGCTGATGAAGGCCTTGTAGTGTCCACCGACCTGGAGTCGTGTGTCTAAGGGAGCCGCGGGCGTCAGCGCGCGGTCGAGGGCGTTCGTGTCCGCGTGCTGACGCCCGCGGCTCCTTGGTTCGTCGATCGGGAAGTCGGGGAAATCTGGTGCTCCGAAATCCAGGAGTGCTTTGTCCTGCCACTGGCGAACGAGCTCCATGTGATGAATCCGGTCGGCGAGGCCCTCGATATGCCCGAACATCATCGTGGCGCTGGTGTACATGCCAAGCGAGTGCGCGACGTACATGGTCGTGAGCCACGCGTCGGCGTCGCATTTGCCCAGGCCGATCTTGGTGCGCACGGGGCCCGCGAAGATCTCGCCCCCGCCGCCCGGGAGCGAGTCGAGACCCGCGTCGCGGAGTCGGATCATGACCCAGCGGAGCTTCGCTTCGAGCGTCGCGCCGGGCGGGTTGAAAAAATTCACAAATTCGATGAATTCGGGAGGGCTGAAGCCGTGGACGTGGATGTGCGGGTAGCGTTCCTTGATGCCTCGGAGCAGGTTGATGTACCAGTCGAGCGGGAGCTCGGGGTTCATGCCGCCCTGCATGAGGACCTGCGTGCCTCCGACGGCGGTGAGCTCTTCGATCTTCTCGTAGAGCTGCTCGTATTCGAGCGTGTAGGCGTCGTGGTCCTCGGCGGTGCGCTTGAAGGCGCAGAAGATGCACTTGGCGGTGCAGATGTTGGTGTAGTTGATGTTGCGGTCGATGACGTAGGTGCGGAGGTCGTTGCCGTGGATCGTTCGGCAGCGCGCGTCGGCCCAGCGCCCGAGTTCGAAGAGTTCCTGTCTTTCAAGGAGCGCGAGCCCCTGCTCGGGGGTGAGGCGGAGGGCGCCCGATGCGACGTCGGCGAGGAAGCCCGGGTCGAGCGCGTCGGCGCTCGGTTTGGTCGGCAGCGGCTGGTAGATCGTCGTCATGTGGAATCCTTCCCTCGCCCGGCCCCGGGTTCGCCCGCGGGCGGCCCTTGGCTTCTCTATTTTCAGGAAGCTCTGAAAGGTTTTCCACCCCTCGCCGTGGATTTCTCGGACGCCAAGGTCTGACGGCTGGCCGGGTTGTGCGGGCAGGGCCGCCCGGGGGTTTGGTCCGAATCGGTTGTCCCTGCTGGGCTTACGCAGCTTGGCCCAGATGAAACCGATGATGCTCTGTTGAGAGGGGACCAGACAGGATGACGAGCCAGAACCATACCGCCGCCGCCCTCTCCCGCCTCAAGCGGGGGGTCTATCTCTGCGCCTCCGGCCTCTTCCTGGCGGCCCTGATCCAGCTTTTCGTTTTCGGCTTCGTTCACTTCACGGACGTCCGATATCAGACGCTCAAGGACCCGAACCCGGGCGAGCACCGGACGGTGGTGGTCACGCCGACCTCGACCGCTGGTGTGCGCGAGGGGATGGGACAGGAAGCCGGGCCTCTGCCCGAGGCCCCGCCTCTGGCGGTGCAGGGCGTGGCCCAGAACGTGCCCGACCCGAATCGCGTCACGACCTCGTTCGATGTGCTGCTCAAGCGGTTCAGTCAGGGCGCGGTGATCGTCGGGATTTTCTCGGCGGTGGGGCTGGCGGTGCTGACGCTTCTTGGCGCGATCGTCGCGGGCGGGGCGTCGGTGCCGGGCGTGGAGAAGGCCGTGTCGGCGTGCATGTGGGGGCTTGGCCTCTGCCTGCTCGCGCTGCCCTGGCAGGATGTGTTCAGCTCGATGCCCTTTGCGGGCGTGTTTACCGGCTACGCGGGCATGGTCCGCGCGAGCGAGGGGACGACGGGCGCGTTCCAGCTTCTGTTGCTCTTTGTCGGCATCCCGGCTGCGGCGATGGCGGGCTCGATGGTCGCGGCGATGCGGTTCGGTTCGGGCGTGGAGGTCGGGATCGTCGCGGGTCGGCAGGCGCCGCCCATGGACGCGATCGACTCGGCGATGGCCGCCACGCGGGCGAACCTGTCGTCCAACCGCCAGGTCGGCGCGGTGCACAACAGCTTCCTGCCCTCGGCCCCGCCCAGCGTGGGGCATGATGATGATGCCCAGCGGTCAAGGTCCGCCGAGCCACCGGCGCGGAGGCGTTCGCCCCTGTCGATGACGAACAGCGACGAGAAGCCGGACTTCAAGCGACCGATCTGAGACGACGAGATTTGGAAGCGTGTTCCCGACGAGCCCGAAGCGCGAGCGAGGGTTTGCTTTGGTGCGCTTTCGTTCCTCGCTTCCGCTTCCAAATACGACGATTGATGATGGGACTGGAACTGGAGACACAGGTCAAACGCCAGTTGCTTGCAAGAAGGAAGCCCATTTCCCCCGCTGGGGGAGTGGGAGAGAGCACGGCCGGGACGGCCGTGGCACGGGAGGGAAGGTGGAATTTGCTCCCTCTCTCCGTCGGGGAGAGGGCTGGGGAGAGGGGTCTTTGAAGTCTGAAGTAACGCAGGCAGAATCACTCGGCTGCGGAGAAGGAGAGCCCCCTCTTCCGTCTGCTTCGCAGACACCTTCTCCCCAGCGGGGAGAAGGAGGGAAGACCCTCACCCGTCCGCTGCGCGGACACCCTCTCCCAGGTGGGAGAGGGAGGGGGGTCAGCCTCTTGGGTGGAACTGCTTGTGCACCTGGCGGAGGCGGTCGCCGTCGACGTGGGTGTAGATCTGGGTGGTGGCGATGTCGGCGTGTCCCAGGAGGTCCTGCACGACGCGGAGGTCGGCGCCGCCGGAGAGCAGGTGTGTCGCGAACGTGTGCCGGAGCATGTGCGGGTGCACGTCCTTGAGGTCCGCGGCCTGGGCGTGGCGGCGGACGATCTGCCAGATCGCGACGCGTTCGAGCGGGCGGCCGGTGCGTGAGAGAAACAC
>JBGSIX010000126.1:0-14562 GCA_041742315.1 Phycisphaerales bacterium
GTCCGCCGCCCGCGCCAGCGCCAAGACCGCCCGGTCGTCGGCCTCGTCGCCCTGCGCGCTCCGCATCAGCACACCCGAAGCCCGCTCGAGGCGCTCCTCACGCTCGCACACTTCACCCGGCTTCCACATACGCAGATCCGCGTCCTCGGCGTGCCCGCCCAGTCGCACCAGCACCTGCGCGGGCTGGTTCAGCCCGAGGTGCCACTCGCCCGGGCAGAACACGTGCTCGGTGTCGTCGTAGCCCCGCTCGCTCTCGGTCGTGTACCGCAGGTCGTGCCACCACCCGGGCGAGGCCTTGAACGAGGCGTCCGCTTCGAGCGTGACGACCAGCGCCCCGCGCTCGACCGTGACACTCTTGCCGCAGGCGGTCCCCGCCAGGCGCACCGAGGCGTCGGGCATGTGGTTCAGGTGATGGTGATCGCGCAGCGGCATCAGAGGCCTGCACTGCACCCATCCCGGCGCGCCGGAGAGCTCATAACGAATCGTCGCCGCCGAGCGCCGTTCGTGCAGATGAAGCCTCCGCGTGAACTTCACGCCCTCGCCCAAGTCGTAGGTCCAGACCGCGTCGTCACCGATCTCGAACTGCACCAGTCGATCACGCCCGCCCGAGAAGAGCGTGCCGTCGGCGAACCGGGCGTCGGTCAGGTCCACGCTCTGGCAGCGGTCCGTGTCCGGGTGGAGCCAGACGATCTCGGCCATCGAACTCAGCAGCATCACCCGGCTGACCGGGGGCGAAAGCGCGGCACAAAGAAGCCCGTGGTAGCGCCTGGCTGGCGTGCCCGAGGCCGAGCCCATCGCGTACCCGCCCGCGCCGTCGGTCAGGAGCCACTCCCGGGCCGCGAGTTGGCGCCTCTGCGCGGGGGTCGCCGCACGCACCACGACGGGCCTCGGATGCGTCTCGATTCCCGTTTCTGCTCGTATCAATGCCCGCCCCTGAGTCTTGGTGCCGAGCGGGCTTGACTGCCCTGCCCACCCCTGCGACACTGTTCCATGGGTACCCTCACCACTTCCGGATCGGCTCAATCCTCCCCCAAACCCTCAGTTTCGGGCGGAGGAGATTGGCGCAAGGACCCCACGCGCAAGATCGTAGCCGAAGGCATCACCTTCGATGACGTCCTGCTCATCCCCCGGGCCAGCGCGATCAGCCCCGCCGAAACCAGCGTTTCCGCACGCCTGACCAGGTCGATCTCCCTGGGCATCCCGCTCATGAGCGCCCCGATGGACACCGTCACCGAGTCGGCGCTCGCTATCGCCCTCGCCCAGGAGGGCGGCATCGGGATCATCCACAAAAACCTCCCCGCAGACGTCCAGGCACGCGAGGTCACCAAGGTCAAACGCTCCGCCAACGGCATCATCCTGGACCCCATCACCCTCGGCCCAAACGACCCCATCGGCCGCGCCCGCGAGCTCATGCGCAAGCACCACGTCTCGGGCTTCCCCGTCACCGAGTTCGGCTCGACCGACGAGCGGCACGAGGGCCCGGGCAAGGTCGTGGGCATTCTGACCGGACGCGATCTGAAATTCGTCTCCGACGAATCCACCCTCGTCCGCGACGTCATGACCGCCAAGGGACTCATCACCGCCAAGCCCGGCACCACGCTCGAAGAGGCCCAGGTCATCCTGAGCCAGAACAAGGTCGAGAAGCTCCTGCTCGTCGACGACGACTTCCGCCTGGCGGGCCTGATCACGATGCGCGACATCGACCGGCTCTCGAGCTTCCCCCGCGCCAACCTCGACGCCCGGGGTCGGCTCCGCTGCGGAGCCGCCATCGGCGTGCACCAGTACGACCGGGCCCAGGCGCTGATCGATGCGGGCGTGGACGTGATCATCGTCGACACCGCGCACGGGCACTCCAAGAACGTGCTCGACACGGTCCGCACCATCAAGAAATCGCACACAGTCGAGGTCATCGCGGGCAACATCGCGACCGCCGAGGCGGCTCGCGACCTGATCGAGGCCGGCGCGGACGCGGTCAAAGTCGGCATCGGCCCGGGCTCGATCTGCACGACGCGCGTGGTCACGGGCGTGGGCGTGCCACAGATCACCGCGATCATGAACGTCGTCGAGGGCGTCGCCAGCGCCGGGTCGGACATCCCGATCATCGCCGATGGCGGGGTGCGCTCCTCGGGCGACATCGCCAAGGCCATCGCCGCCGGCGCCGACGTCGTGATGATGGGCTCGCTCTTTGCAGGCCTCGACGAGGCCCCGGGCGAGCTCGTCATCAGCCAGGGCCGACGCTACAAGACCTACCGCGGCATGGGCTCCGAGGGCGCGATGAACGCGGGCTCCGCCGACCGCTACGGCCAGGGCGACAAGTACGACGACAAAGGCCAGCCCAAGGCCAAGTTCGTGCCCGAGGGCGTCGAGGGGCTCGTCCCCTACCGAGGGCCGCTGTCCGAGTTCGTCTACCAGCTCGTCGGGGGCCTGCGCTCGGCGATGGGATACCTCGGGTGCCAGACGATCGCCCAGGTCCACGAGCACGCGCGGTTCACGCGCATCTCAAGCGCCACGGTCGTCGAGAACCACCCGCACGACATCCGCATCACCAAGGAATCGCCCAACTACATGAGCGACCGCCACAGCTGAACCAGCCGATCAGCCCGCGCCGAGCTGATCAGTCGGCTCGCCTTTCTCGGCCTTCTGCTGGCGGATGATCCGGATACGCGATGGCGTCCCCTGCTCGGTGGTCATGTCGCGCTCTTCGTACTGGCCGTAAACCTTCGCGTCTTCCTTGACGTATGGCCTGCGGGGCTGGATGCCCTCCATCGCGATGAAGGCGAGAAACGTCGGCTGGTACTGATCCAGCCCGTTGTCGCTGACCATGATGAGCGACGCGCGGTGATCGTCGATCATCGGGCCGAAAGTTGCCGCCTTGAACGGGATCTCACGCAGGCCGCCCATGCTCTCATTGTCGGCGATAAACGACTTGGTCACGGGCTCAAAGTCGCTCCCGGCTTTGAGCCCCTTGAGGCTTTCGAGATCTGAGATATCCGAAGCGCCCGCCAGTTTGACGAGGTAGAGCTCCGTCCTGGCTTTCTTGATTCGGCCCTCGCTGGGCAACGCGACACTCTCGACCGCCAGCAGCGTGTCGTTGTTGATCGCCACAAGCTCGACCAGGCTCCGCTCGGAGCCCTCGGCGGTGGGCGCTTCGAGCGGGTAAGCCATTTCCGAAAGCTGCACACCCTTGAAATATTCCAAATGAATCAATCGCGTGAACGTGGTTCCCGTCCCGGGGGTGCTGGGCGGGCCGTCCTGGGTGAGCGCCTGCTCGTATCCGGCGACGATCTCCATGTTGGGAAGCAGCGCGAGCGACTCGATCGCCCGCTCGGGCCTCGGGCCCTGCTCTCCTGCGACAAAGTCCAGGTGCGAGGAGGTCGAAAACCCGTCCATGAAGGTCGCGCCCGTGCACATCTCAAAGACGCCGGCCTTGTACCCCTTCTCAAGAACGCCCTCGCTCGCCCAGACGAGGTAGGGCTCGTCACCGATCGGGTCGGGGGGGATGATGCGTACCGCGCCGGGGGAGTGGTGCCCGGGCTCGAAGAGCGAGCCATCGGGATGGTTGAGCCTCTGCACCTCGTCCGAGTTGTAAGTGAGGTTGCCGTACTCGTCGATCTGGATGTCCATCACAAAGAACCGCACGGGCGATTCCGCGCCGGTGTCGTTGCTCACGACGTACCAGTACTTTGACTGCTGGTCGTAGTCGATCCCGCTGATCCCGCCGAACTCGAGACCGTCGACCCGGGCGAAACCGAAGACGAACTCGTCATCGGTCAGCAATGTTGCCGACACGTCCGTCTGAGCGACAGCGGTCATGGTCAGAAAAGAAGCAGCGAGTAGCGAAAGCGTTGTACGGCGCATTGAAAGCCTCCTCACAGCCCGGCAGAACGCCAGACCTAGGCAATACTAGTGCGCGCCGAGGAACGATTCCCGCGGCGCGAGCCGATCGGCTGGTACAACCTTCCCCTCGGGGTCCACTATTTCATAGAGCACGAAACTCGTGGGGATGCCCGGGGCGAAGTTGTTGTCCGTGCAGAGGATGAGCGACTGGTTGCCGTTCTCCAGCTTGGGCCCAAGGCACATCCCCTCAGCGTTGCCGATGCCGCTCCCAAGGTCGGCGAGCAGCGTTTTTTGTACGCCCACGAAGTCGCCCGAGTTCAGTGAATCCCGCCCCAGAACGTTCGTCGCGCCCTCTGTTTCCACAAGGAAAACCCTGATCGACTGCTTCGCCGTCAGCGTCCACGAACGTTCCAGTGACAGAAGCCGACCATCAGCGAGCCCGACCAGCTCCACCAGCCCGTTCTGTGCGCCGGGCTCGCCATTCATGGGCGGGTCGAGCGGATATGCGTACTCGCGCACGGGGTCCGACTCGGGCACATCCAGATCGAACGTCGTCAGGCGCACATACGTATCCCCGTCCTGCTGCAGGGGCTCTTCGGTCCCCACGATCGCCACGCGGTTGGCCACGACCGCGACCGACTCGTACGCGCGGTTGTTCTTGACGCCCTGGCCCCGGCGCTCCGGGCGCCCCCACTTGGGCGCGGTCCACGAATCCATCCGCGTCGCGCCCGTGCATATCTCGTACATGCGAGGCGGAAAGCCACGCGACGCCGAACCCTCGGTCACCCACACGAGCGTCGGCTCGCCGAAGTAGTCCCGGTGCGGCAGAAACCGGATCGACTCCGCGTCGAACTGCGGCCCCTTCATCAGCTCACCCGTGCCCCAGCACATGGGCATCAGCAGCGTCACCTCGACGTTGGTCAGCCGCTCGCCGTCGATCTGCACGTCCGCCAGGTACGCCCGCACCGGGCCGTGGTCGCCCTTGTCGTCGCTGATGATCGCCCACGAGTTCCAGCCCGGCTCGAAGTCGATGCCGCTGATCCCGCCGACCTGCGTCCCCAGCCACGAGTGATTCGAGGGCAGATCCAATCGATCGAGCTGGCGCAGCTCGGGCTGGGCGGTCACGAGTGCCATCGCCAGAATCGCGGGTGCGAACATGGTGCAAACTCCCTCTTCGTGCGCCGAGCCGGTGCCCCCCACGATACGGCCCGATCACCCTCGCGGATCAATAAATCCCGGTTCTTGCCAGACTTGGACCGGATTGGGTAGTTCCATCCAGCGTTCGGGTCTGGCCAGAGCCCGATAGCCGCAAGATTCGTAGATCGCATGGGCATCCGCGGTTGCCAGCAGCCACCGCCGGAGCGTCTGCAGATCCGGGTGTCCGTGCAGCGCCCGGACCATGCACCGCGCCAGGCCCCTGCCCCGGTGCCCCTCGAGCACGAACACATCGCAGACCCACGCGAACGTCGCCCGGTCCGTCACCGCGCGCGTGTAGCCCACCTGCTCGCCGGTCGCCGCGAACGCCCCCACCACGATCGAGTTGGCCAGCGCCTTCTCCACGACCTCGCGCCGCACGCCGGGCGACCAGTACAGGCTCGCCAACGTCTTCCACACGAGTTCGACATCGATCCGCGCCGGGTCGAACGACAGTTCGTACCCCGCAGGACACTCAACCGTCACCGCTGGGATCTTCTCAGACATTGAACAGGAAGTGGCACACGTCCGCGTCGCGCATGACGTACTCCTTCCCCTCCAGCCGCATCTTGCCCGCTTCCTTGATCGCCTTCTCCGTGCCGAACTGCTCCAGGTCGCTCACCGAATAGATCTCGGCCCGGATGAACCCCCGCTCGAAGTCCGTGTGGATCACGCCCGCCGCCTGCGGGGCCTTCGCCCCCACGGGCACCGTCCACGCCCGGATCTCCTGCGGCCCCGCCGTATAAAAGCTCTGCACGTCCAGCAGGTGGTACGCGCTCCGCGCCAGCTTCGCCAGCGCCGGCTCGTCCATGCCCATGTCCGCCAGCATCTCCGCCCGGTCCGCCGCGTCCAGCTCCGAGAGCTCGCTCTCGATCTTGGCGCAGATCGGGACCATCTCCATCCCCTCCGCCTCCGCGTGCGCCCGCACCTTCGAGGCCAACGGCCCCGTCCCGTTCACGTCCGTGTCGTCCACGTTGGCGATGTAGAGCACCTTCTTCGTCGTGATGAGCGTCAGCTGCCGGAGCGCCTTCACCTCCGCCGCGTCCTCCAGCTTGAGCATCCGCGCCGGCTTGCCCTCGCTCAGAATCGGCTCGAGCTTCTTGAGCACCGAGTACCGAGCCACCTCCCCCGGGTCGCGCGACCTGGCCGCCCGCTCGGCCTTGGGCAGCGCGTTCTCGACCGTCTGCAGGTCCGCCAGGATCAGCTCCGTCGCGATCGTATCGATGTCTCGGATCGGGTCGACCGAGCCGTCCACGTGCGTCACATCCTCGCCCCCCGAGGCCTGCTCGAAGCAGCGCACGACCTGCACGATCGCGTCGACCTCGCGGATGTGGCTCAGGAATTTATTGCCCAGCCCCTCGCCCTCGCTCGCCCCGCGGACAATGCCCGCGATGTCCACCAGCCGAAGGGCCGCCGGCACGATCTTCTTCGAATCGATGTGCCCGCGGATGATCTCGAGCCTGGGGTCCGGGATGGGCACGACCCCGATGTTGGGCTCGATGGTCGCGAACGGGTAGTTCGCCGCCAAGGCCCCCGCGGCGGTCAGCGCGTTGAACAAAGTGCTCTTGCCCACATTGGGCAGCCCGACAATCCCTGCTTCCATGAACCCTGCTCCCGAGGCCCGGCGTGGGCGGACTGGAGGGTATGCGCACTCGGGCCTCGACCGGGGCGAACGCCCGTTCTACTGACCGACGACCGGCCTGCGGTTCTCGTACTGCGGGTAGTCCACGCCCTGTAAGCCGTCGCGGGTCTGGTCGAAGAATGCCACGGTCAGGGTGCGCTGCGAACCAAACGGGTCCCACCACTTGATCGGTATGTAGGCATAGGTCGCCAGAGCGCTGCTCTTGGGTTGATTCGGATTGAATCCCAAATTGGCGTTGTAGGTGAGCACACGCTGCGCATGCCCGTCGTAGAAGCTGACAATCGGTCGAGAGTTCTCGAGACCAAAGTACTGCCCGGAAGACCCGGTGTACCGGTCGTATTCATCGAACATCATGACCTTCGCCGACGGGTGCGCCACTTCAGTCATGGTGCGACGACCAATAAGCCCCGGCTCTTGCGGGATCTGCCACGAGCGATGGTTGCTGATTCGACGAACGGTTTGCGGCGGTGCCGAATCCGTTGCGAAGTGCGACGGCCCAAGCATAAACGAAGAGCTGAACGGCCAACGCCAGAGATCACGAAAGTCAGTACTGCTCGTCGGAGGCCTGTAGGTTGCCCCGACAGGATCTTGCAGATAGTCCACGGTGCTTTCGACCCAGTCGTTCCGTGCGGCGTCGCCATACGAGATGAACGCCTCAGATGGCATAGTCTCACCCATGTAGTACGCCAACACGAGATGGCTGTGGATGAGATGAGGCAGATGCCCGACAGGTACCTGATCGAGGGTCGGCTGAATCAGCCGGAAATCGGAGAGCCGCGTCACGAGATCGAGCTGTTGCAACTTCGCTGCGAGCACATCGTCGTTGCCGCTGTTTCCCGGCAATGCGGCGCATGCCGCCGCGAGTTCGGTGTTGGGTGTCACGGGCACCTCGCCCTGACGCCACGAGAACGTGAAAAGCCGATCCGCAAAGTCGTCTGCGTACATCGCCGACGCCTGCCCGATCAACCGGAGCCGCGACACATCGCCCCGGATCGACGCCTGCCTGCGCTGCTCCCTAATCATCGGCAGGCACACCGCCAGCAGCACCGTCGCCAGGCACACCACCACCAAGACCTCAACCAGCGCGAACGCGCGTGCTTTGTGAATCATCTGCGTTCCCCATTGCCAATGGCGTCAAACCGACCGCTCGATTCAATCAGAAACCACTCGCGCGGACCGACTTGGCAGTCCCACGGATCGCCCTTGCGGATCGGCCCCCGGGGTAGTCGATCCCCTGAAGCCCGCCCCGCGTCTGGTCGTAGTAGACGGGAACGAAAGTGCGCACCGCGCTGGGCGGGTCCCACCATGAGATCGGGGTGTAGAAGTAGGCAACCACCGGCTGGTCTGGTGTGTCCGCACCGCGTGTCGGATCGTTCGGGCTGAAGCCGTAGTTCGCGTCCTCGGTGAGCAGGCGTGTGGCGTGCCCGTCGTAGAAGTTCATGATGTTCGAGGCGCCGGGCAGCGCGAAGAAACTCTGTCCCTTTGGGCTGTAACGATCAAACTCGTCGAACATCATCACCTTCATAGAGGGAAACGCGATCTCTGACGCGTTGCGCCTTCCGAGCACACCAGGCTCGGTCGGCGCGAACCACGTGCGATGATTCGATGCCCGCTCGGCTGTGCGAATACTTGGAAATCCCGCAATGGAAATGATCGTGTCATTCGAGAAGTGTGAGACGCCAACCTGATACGACGAACTGAACGGATAGCGCCAGAGACTGCCGAAATCCGTGCTTGCCGTCGGCGGCCTGGCCGGAGAGCTGGCTGGATCGTCCAAATACTCATCGAGATGATTCAGCCAGTACGTGCGATGCTTGTCACCTCGCGAAATAAAGAGTTCCGAAGGCAATGCCGCACCCATAAACATTGCGAGGACCAAGTTGTTGTAGCCGATATGCGGCAATGTGTTGGTCGGCACAACACTCTCAACAGGTGGCAACCGCTCGTCCTTGAAGCCGTAGGTCACGAGATCGAGCATCTGGAGCGTTGGCGCTCTCAATAGACTCGACCCATTAAATGGATTCAGGTTCGCGCACGCCAGCGCCAGCTGCTTGTTGGGCGTCACCGGCACCTGCCCCGGCTCCCACGAATACGTAAAGAGCCTCCCCGCGTTCGCCCCGGAGTACATCGCCGAGGCCTGACCGATCAGGCGCATGCTGTTCAGGTCCGCCTTGATCGACGCCTGCCGGCGCTCCTCCCGGAGCATCGGCACACACGCCGCCAGCAGCACCGCAAAGAGCCCCACCACGACCACCACCTCGACCAGCGCAAACGCCCGTGCCCTGCCCATGTCTCGTCCTCCCGATGCCGGGCACAGAGCGTGCCCGCTGCCAGTATCGGGTCAGACGCGGCCGAAGGCCCCCGGTTCCAAAGACCCGGGTCCCGGGCGTGGCGGGGCCCAAACCGCCCCGGCTAGACTTGCCGCGTGCCCCTGTAGCTCAGCTGGATAGAGCACGGCTTTCCTAAAGCTGAGGTCGCAGGTTCGAATCCTGCCGGGGGTGCTTCGATCTTCTCCTCTTCGACCGAAGCCCCCCAAGGCAGAATCTTTGGGGCGCTTTGTGCGGCTAGCAGCCCGCGTTGAAGTGGGCGACCCATGCCGAGAAATCGTCGGGCGAGCACGCGCCGTCGCCGTTCTGATCGCACTGGGGTCCTTGCGCGTTGAAGGCCGCGATCCAGGACGTGAAGTCGGCGGGCGAAACCACACCGTCGGCGTTGACGTCACCCGCGCAGACCGTGGCGCCCGCAATCTCCGACACAAACCGCGCGTTCACACCCGAGGTGAGCACCCGCTCGGCTCCCGAAGCCCGGTCGTAGGCGATCACCGAACCGACCATGGTGATCACCAGCTCGCCAGTGCCCAACTCGCCCACGCCGTTGATCCGAACATCCGCATAGTGCTCCTCGATGAGCGCCCCGGCGGCGTCATAGATCCGCAGCCCCTTGGTCGTGCCAAGCGCGATCTCGCCCGTCGAGAGCCGAAGAACCTGCGTCGGGTCGTGCCCGAAGACCTGCGGGAACGAGTCGATCCTGCCGAGGAAGGCAAAGTTCGAGGCCGAGTGCCGATCCAGCGCCTGATCGTCCACATCCGTCACGAGCAGGTTGGCCCCGTCGAGCGCAATGTCGTAGCGATGCCGATCATCAGCCACGGGAAAGAGGCCGGCGGGCGTGGCGTTTGGATTGAGCTTTGTGACCCACGACGCGAAGAGGCCGTGCTTCTGGACCTCGCTGCAGGCGACGAAGACGGTGGTGCCGTTGTACGCCATGCCCTCGGGCCTGACCATGGGCGGGTTGAATGGCCCAACGATCGAACCAAGGAAAGCCTGTCCGTCGAGTGAGAACCGCCGGATCGCGTTGCCGAAGGTGTCCGAGACCCATATCTCGTTCTCGACCTGAAGCGCTTCGGTTGCCAGGCCGATCGGGCCGACCGCGGTGGTGATGTAGTTCGCGTTGACGACGTGCCCGTCCGCCGCGTCCAGGAGCATCACCCGCCGATTCTGCACATCCACTACCCCGAGATGCTGTCCCGAAGCCGACCCGACCAAACCGCCCAGAATCACACCACCCACCATCACGGCTGACACACGCATGGAAAATCCTCCTTTACGATCAAGCTAAAGGGGAACTCCGGAATGCCGACCCCTCTCTTCGGAGGGGCGCCGACAGAAAACAGCGCGACCTTCATGTTTGGGTCTTGAATTGGATCGCCCGATCCGCGATGATGCACCGCAACAGGGGAGGTCGCGTCGGGGCCACACCCCCGAGGACCGGGTCCGGGAAGATCCGGGAATCGAGCGTCCAAACCTGTGGCGGGTGTCAAGGCCTGCCGTTTGTATCGGAAGGCAGGTATGCGAAGCCTGCGAGCCTTCGGGAAGAGAGTGGTTGGAGTCATGCCCAGCCCAGAGCGCCCCGGTCCGGAGCGCGCTGGCGGTGCAGTGGGGTCGCCTCGGGCCGCAAGCCCGGCGATGACAACGGTTCTCTTGGCCTCATGTGCCTTGGCCTCGTGCGTGCTCACCGGGTGCGCTTCGAGGACCATCGCGCGTGAGCGTCCCCCCCTGCCCGGCCCCTCGGGCAACACATGGGAGCTCGTCTTCGAGTCGCCCAGCGCCGCCTCCACCAGCTACGCCGCCGCCGAGCGCCCCGAGATAACCCGTCGCAACGACGCGATGAACATCGCCGTCAATACGCCCACGCTCGCGACCGACCGCTGGCCCGAGGACCCGCGCCCCAACTTGCGCTACGACCGGCGGATCTATCTGCCCACCAACGAGCGGACCTACCTCTACTTTGACCGCATGTACGAGCGCACCTATCGCCGAAGCCACCGCTCGAGTTGGTACAGCTACTAGTCAAACGCCGCCATTGTGTTTACTGCTTGATGAGTTCCATCATAATGTTGCACGCCTGCATCGTGGCGCGTTTCTCGTCGATGCCCTTAAACAGTTGCCTCGCGTACGCGAGCTGGTGATCAGAGTTGGTCACGTAATCCGCGCGGAAGCGTGTCGTCTCGCCGATCACCGGTTCCTTCGCCCACTTCAAGCGCAATTCCGAGTTCATGGCCGCGGCCCGATACGCATCGATGCGGGGCATCACGGTTGGCTCGTCATAGAGATAGATATCGATCGCGTGCAGCATCCGCCCCCCGGGCTTGAGCAGCCGCGCCATGTCGGCGAAGCAGTCGTTGATCATCTCGTCCGGCACATGCTCGATCACGGAAATCGAGAAAAGCGCATCAACGCTCGCGTCCTCGAGCGATTCATCAAACTCGCCCATGTATGAACGCACCACCTCGACCCCCGGGATATCCGGGTCCTTCTTGGGCCCTTTGCCGAAGCCCTCCAGCTTGTCGATGTTCACGCAGCTATTGTTCGGCGCCAGGTGACGGAGCAGTCGCGAATCCCCTCCCCCGATCTCCGCGATCCGCAGGCCCTTGCTCTGGCCCAGCTCGGCCATGATCCAGGCATCCTGAACGCTTTTGAGGTTCCGCGCTTTCGTATCCACGAAGCCCGCGTCCCACCACTCGAACATCTGACGCTTGCGGGTGAAGTCGAACATGCGCTGGAGCCCCTGTTCTTCGGAGCGGAACACTCCGAACCGAGAATCATACCGCCCGAGCCGGCGAATCGTCCTTCGCCGAATGACCCGTCCTGGTCAGCCCCATCACGATCGAGCAGCTCTGCGACACCGCCCGCCGATCCCGGAGCGTGGGCCCCGATTCGTTCCACAACGCCAGTTCCTGAACCGAGTTCGTCGCGAAATCACTCCGGAACCGCACGGCGGCCTCGATCTTGGGCGCCTCGATCCACGAGAGCCCGAGTTTCGGGTCCATCGCAGCTGCCCGATACGCCTCAACCGGCGCCGATGGCCTCGGCTCGTCATCCACATACAGATCGATCGCGTGCAGCATTCTGCCGCCCGGCCGAAGGAGCCGCGCCATGTCCGCGAAGCAGTCGGCGAGCTTGTCGCACGGGACATGCTCGAGCACCGAGATCGAGAAAATGACATCGAAGCTCGCATCCGCAAGCTCGGCGCTGAACTCGCCCATGTTCGCCCGCACATGCCGAACGCCCGGGATCTCGGGGGCCTCCACGGGCCCGTTGCCGGCGCCCTCGAACCGGTCGACGTTCCAGCACTCGTTCCGCGCCCCACGCAATAAGCCCCGCCGCTCGGCGAGCCTGGCCAAAGCCCGGCACGCCCCGCCCCCCACCTCGCAGATCCGAAGCCCCCCGGCGTCCGCCAGCTGCGCCAAAATCCACGCGTCCTGGATGCTCTTGAGGTCCCGCGAAGTGCGGTCGACGTACCCCGCCTCCCACCACTGGAAGAACTCACGCTTGCGGATGAAGTCATACACGCTCAATCTTCTCCGGTTCACAGGCGAAACATTCTCAATCGCGTGCATCTCCGCTCCATCGGCAGATTTGCTCGGCCAATGGCTCATGGAATTGAACCGCCTGCCGAGTGAAGGAGCAGCGCCTCGACATACTTTTGCCTCAAATCACATCATCCCGTGCAGGCTCACACATACTGGCGCATCATAATCCGCAACCCGGAGCCCGCGCAGACTCCCCGCCTGCACCTCATCCGGCTCACAGTGGCCGGTCCCATGGATGTGCCGCTTAACTTTGGAGATTCTCGATGACCCCAACGAAACAACTCGTTCGCATCCTTCTGTTTCTGAATCTACTCAGCCTGTCCGCTGTGGCCTTCCTCATCCTGGGCGGCGCCCAGCGAGAGCCAGGCTCACACATGACCGAACTCTCTGTCGAGCGGATCAACATCGTCAGCCCGGAAGGCAAGACCGTCATGGCCATCTCGAACAAGCAGCGCGTGGCTCCCCCCGTGATGGGCGGGCGTGAGTACGCCCTCGGCGTCTCCTCCGGTCGAGAAAGCATGGCCGGGATGGTCTTCTTCAACGACGAGGGTGACGAGATGGGCGGCCTGATGTTCAACAGCTTCCGTCGACCCGACGGCAAGTACGCGGGCATCGGGCACCTCTCGTTCGATCGCTACAACGACAACCAGGTGCTTGCCCTGCAATACAAGGAGAATGCCCAAACCGTGCAGGCGGGCCTCACGCTCTACGAACGCCCCGGAACCGGCACCTTTCAAACAAGCCTCAATCTGGTCGAGGAGTATCTGACCGCCCCCCCCCGAACGCCGGGAAGAGATCGAACACAGCCTCGCAACGATGCGAGCTGCCGGGGAACTCGGGGTCGAGCGAGCATTCCTGGGAAGCAAAGACCACGAGTCGCTCGTGCTCCTGCGAGACTCACAGGGACGTGTACGCGTCAAGCTCGGCGTCGATGCAACCGATGCGCCACGGCTTGAGTTCTTCGACGAGTCCGGATCGGTGGCCGCGTCCTATCCCCCCTCGCACTAAGGGCATTCCAACCCGGCTTCACACGCGGGGACGCACCCGACAAGACCAAATCCCCAACCTCTGCACATACGCACAGCCCCGCCCGGATAGGGAACTGGGCCACCCCCGGCGTGTACGATAGATGGAGTCTGGCACCGCCAACAGGGATCGGCGAGCCGCACCAGGGAGGGTGGCGAGATGGACGTATTCGAGATCGAGGGCAGTCGGCGTCTCTCGGGCGAGATCGCGGTCAACGGCTCCAAAAACGCCGCCCTCCCGCTCATGGCCGCAGCCCTGCTCACCCAGGAGCCCGTCCGCTTCGAGGATGTCCCCGACCTCTCCGACATCCGAAACATGCAGAACCTGCTCACGGAGCTCGGCTGCGCGGTCGAACGCACCGGCAAGCACAGCTGCATCCTCCACACCACCGACACCACCGAGAGCCACGCCCGCTACGACATCGTCAAAACCATGCGGGCCAGCGTCTGCGTGCTGGGACCGCTCCTGGCCGCCCGAGGCAAGGCCCGCGTCTCGCTCCCCGGCGGCTGCGCAATCGGGCAACGCCCCATCGACCTGCACCTCAAGGGCCTTGAAGCCCTCGGCGCGACCTTCGAGCTCCAGGAGGGCGACGTCATCGGACGCGTCCCGGGGGGCCGACTCCGCGGCAATCGCATTTTCCTCGGCGGCGCGTTCGGCTCGACCGTGCTCGGCACCGCGAACATCCTCTCCGCCGCCGTCCTCGCGCAGGGCACCACCGTCATCGAGTCGGCCGCCTGCGAGCCCGAGATCGTCGACCTGGCCAACCTGCTCACCGCGATGGGCGCCAAGATCACGGGCGCCGGCTCGCCCCGCATCACGGTCGAGGGCGTCGATCAACTGGGCGGCACAAACCACCGCGTGATCCCCGACCGCATCGAGGCGGGCACGTTCATGGTCGCCGCCGCCATCACCGCGGGCGAACTGACCATCACCAACTGCCCGCTCGACGCGCTGATGGCCGCGACCAACTGCCTCGAGCAGATCGGCGTCGAGG
>JBGSIX010000127.1:0-5661 GCA_041742315.1 Phycisphaerales bacterium
CCGTGGCGGCGGTCGCCTGACGCGACGAGCGGTCGAAGCGGATGAGCAGGCCAAGGGCCGCCGACGTCAGGATCCAGCCCGTGCCGCCCGAGCTGATCAGCGGTAGCGCGATCCCCTTGGTCGGTGCGAGCTTGGTGACGACGAGCAGGTTGATGCAGGTCTGGAGCCCGATCGTCGCGACGACGCCCAGCGCAAAGAGCCTGGCCACGGGTCGGCGCTCGGCCTTGGCGATGTCGAGCCCGGTACTCAGGAGCACGAAGTACAGGAAGAGCACGAGCCCGACGCCGAAGAGACCCAGCTCCTCGGAGATGATCGCGAAGATGAAGTCCGTGGTGTCCTCGGGGAGATAGCCGAACTTCTGGAGCCCGTGCCCGAGGCCCCGGCCGACGACCTCGCCGTTGGCGATGGCGCCCATGGACTGGATGATGTGGAAGCCGTCGCCCGCGGGGTCGGCGTATGGGTCGATGAAGGACGTAATCCGGCGCATGCGGTAGTCGGACGTGAAGAGCCCGGCGGCGACGACCGCAAGCCCCGCCGGCGCGAGCAGGCCGATGTGCCAGAGCTTGGCGCCCGCGGCGAGCAGGATGATGCCCCCCGCCGACCCGATGAGGACCGCGGTGCCCAGGTCTTCTTTCATGACGACCGCGCAGACGAGCCCCAGGGCCGCCAGGAGCGGCAGGAGCCCGGTCCAGAATCTCTGGAGGCGATCGCCCGCGGAGACGGCGCACCACGCGAGCAGGCCCAGCATGCTCCACTTGATGAACTCACTGGGCTGGAAGGAGACGGAGCCGAGCACGGGCGCGGGGAACTCGATCCAGCGCGAGCTGAAGTTCCGGTTCCGCTGGATGCCCGGGACGTAGACGAGTAGGAGCAGGACAAGCATGAACCCGACGCCGAAGGCCAGCATGGGCCAGACCCGGCGTGGGCTGGGCTTGAGGGCGCGGTCGACGATCGGGGCGGGCATGAAAGCGGTCATCGCCATCGCGGCGAGGGCGAGGGCCATGTAGATCCCGATCCGGCCCGAGAGAATCGCAACCGGGGCGAGGCCTTCACCACCCCGAACGGGTGATTCCGCCGAGGCGGGGGCGATTTCCATGCCCGCGCTGGTCACCATGAGCACGCCCATCATGAGCAATGCCAGGGCGCATAGAAACAAAATCTGTCCTGAGCGGAGCACGAACTACCATCGTCTGGTTTCGCCCGCCGGGCACAACATTCCGGCCCGGACCCAGGAGGCCGACCATGACACGCACGATCGCTCTGATTCTCTGTTCCCTGATTGCACTGGCGGCCCACGCCGACCCGGTCGAGGACGCCTTGCTCGGCAAGGTGGGCAATGGCACGCTCACCGATTCCGTCGCCGCCCTGACCGAACTCGTCGATGCCAACCCGGGCGATGACCGGGCCCGCCTGGCGCTTGGGATCCTGACCATCGTCAAGACGGGCGAGGACTCGGCGCAGTGGCTCTACCGCTTTGGCGCGGGCAACCCGACACGCAACGCGAGCATGTTCGTCTTCCCGATGTTCGCCGCGATCCCGGGCAACCCCGAGCCAGAGAAGCTCGGCTACGAGGATATCGACGCGTTCTTTCAGAATTGGATGGACGACCTCGTCGAGGCGGACCAGATCCTCTCCAAGATCAACGACGGCGGCATCAAGCTCGAGATCGACCTCGCCAAGCTCCGGCTCGATCTCAACGGCAACGGCGTCGCCTCCGACAACGAGATGGCGGGCGTCGCGTTCTCGATCCTGTTCCGCGGCGGCAGGCCCGGCGCGGAAGATGTGCCCAGCTTCGTCGTGGCCGCGGACCGCACCGATGTCGAGTGGCTCCGGGCGTACTGCCAGGTCTTTCTGGGCCTGGGCGAGGTGCACCTGGCCCACGACCAGCGCGAGCTCTTCGAGCGCGTCGGGCACGTCGTCTTCCCCAGCACCCAGACGCCCCACGAGTACCTGCGGGGCCGATCCGTTTTCGACCCGACGATGACCGGGCTCGATGTCACGGACCTGATCGCATTCATCCACCTGATCCACTTCCCGGTCGACGAGCCCGAGCGGATGGTCCGGGCGCGGGAGCACTTCATCCGTGCGATCGGGCACAGCAGGGCCATGTGGACGCACGCGCTGGTCGAAGAGGACAACGACCGCGAGTGGCTCCCCAACCCGAACCAGGACGCGGCCCTCTCGGGGATGAAAATCACAGAGGATCGCATCAAGCTCTGGCACGATCTGCTGAACGACTCGGAGGCGGCGCTCAAGGGCCAGAAGCTCGTCCGCTTCTGGCGGGGCGACGGCACCAAGGGCATCAACCTCAAACGCGTCTTCGAGGAACCCCAAGCCTTTGACCTGATCCTCTGGATCCAGGGCTCGGCGGCGATCGACTACCTCGAAGAGGGCGAGTTCACCCGCGACTTCCTCTGGCGCGACTTCGAGGATGCCTTCGGGGACCGGCCATTCCAGTATATTTTCTATGTGAACTGAGCGTTACGATTTACGACGAGCCCCTCGCGCGGGCGAGGGGACTCTTCAAGTTCATCACACACGAGCCCCTCGCCCGCGCGAGCGGTTCGTTTTTTATTTGAGCACGCTCAGGCGCACCGTCGGATCGAGGTCCGCAAGGGGCCTTGCGATCAGGTCGTACCCGTCGGCGGCGACGATCGCGCAGCGGACGAGTTCGCCCGGGGCGAGCTTCTGCTTCGACTGCACGTAGGTCACGCTGTCGATCTGCGGCGCCTGGTGGTACGCCCGGCCCTGGTAGAGCCTGCCGCCCTTGGAAACGCCGGTCGTCGCGGCGACCGCGCTGCCCGTGTCGCGGTCGATCAGGATGTCCAGCTGCACACCCGAGGCGAGCGGGTCCTTTTCGTCCCACTGGCCCGCCATGAACTCGGCCTGCTCGAAGGCGATGTCCTGCTGGAGCTGCATGATCTCGGCCTTGCGCTGCGCCTTGATCTCGTGGGGCACCGCGAGCTTCGGGTCTTCCTCCATCGTGCCCGCGGGCGTGCCGGGCTCCTTGGAGTACTCGAACACCCCCACCGCGTCGAAGCCGACCTCGTCGATGAACGCGAGGAGCTCTTCGTGGTCCTGCTGGGTCTCGCCCGGGAAGCCGGAGATGAAGGTCGTGCGGATCGCGATGCCCGGGATGCGCTCGCGGAGCGTGTGCATGAGTTCGAGCTGCTGATTGGCATCGACATGGCGGCGCATGAGCTCGAGCATGCGCTGGCTCGCGTGCTGGAGCGGGATGTCGATGTAGGGCAGAACGTGGCCGCTCTGCGTGAGCTCCGCAAGAGCGTCGATGAATTCCTCGCGGAAGTTGCTCGGGTAGGCGTACATGAGGCGCACCCAGCCGTGCCCGCCGGCGTCCTTGACCGCGCCATTGACCGCGCGGAGCAGATCCGGCAGGCCGCCCTTGCCTGTTTTCTCGTTGAAACCAAGGCCGATGTCGTCGCCGTAGCTGGTCGTGTCCTGCCCGATGAGATTCAGCTCGAACGCGCCGTCGGCGAGGAGCTCTTTGGCCTCGCTCACGACGCGATCGATGGGCTTGGAGCGCATCTTGCCGCGGATCGACGGGATCGTGCAGAACGCGCAGGCCTGGTTGCAGCCCTCGCTCATGCGGAGGTACGCGTAGTGGCGCGGCGTCAGGCGCAGGCGCGCCGAGTCGTCCTCGAAGTAGCCGATGCCCTTGCCGTCCTTGCCCTGCACGGTCAGGCCCGTCGTCTGCATGCCCCGTTCGCGGGCCGCGAGCAGCGCGTTGGCCGAGACCCAGTACTTGGGCGCTTCGCCCGCGTCGGTCAGGCCCTGGCGATCCGGGCGCACGCCTCTGACCGCCTCGATCACCTTGTCCCGATCGAACACGCCGATCATCGCGTCGATGCCGGGCTCCCACTCGAGCATCTTCGCCCGGTGGCGCTGCACCAGGCACCCGGCGACCACGACACGCTTGACGCGCCCAGCCTCCTTGGCGCGGACGGCGTCCTTAATGACCGCGAGCGATTCGTCCTTGGAGGCTTCGAGGAAGCCGCAGGTGTTGATGACCACCGCGTCCGCCGGGTCGACGCCCTCATCGCTGGCGACGTGGTCGCCCTCGCCGAGCGAGCGCCCCTCGGTGTGGCCCGCGTCGTCCCAGCGTTCGTCCTCGGACGGGTGGTAGGAGACTGGGATCAGGCCGTCGGCGGCGAGCGTGCCGAGCATTTTCTCCGAATCCACGAGGTTCTTCGGGCAGCCAAGGCTGACAAAGCTCACCGTGCGGATCTCGGTATCGGGGGTTGTCGTTTGCGTGTGGGTCATCCGGGCAATGGTAGGCCCGGGCGGGGTTTACGAAGGCTCAGGCGGCTCGCCTTGGAAACCGAGGCGAGGGGGCCTTGATCGTCTCGAGCCCGAAGCCCGGCATCGGGAAAGCCCGCTGGAGACGCTCGGTCAGTTCCTCGGCGGAGGTCGTGACGAAGAAGCAGACCTCGCCCAGCTGCGTCGCGGCGAACCGCAGCGCGCGGGGCAGGTTCTCGCGGGTGGTGGCGATCATGAGCTCGCCGTGCTCGAAGCGGACGGGCATGAGCTTGAACTGCCACGCCTGGCGGGCCGTCACGCAGGCGATCGCCGCCGAGTCGAGGCGGACATCGGTGAAGCTGAAAACGCCCGCGATCTGCTCGTACTGGCGCGCCCAGGCGTCCTCGATCACCGTCGGATCGACGTTGAACATGCGCTCGGCGAGCTCGCCGAAGGGCTTGCCGACGATGCGCTGCTCGTCGAGGATCTCTTCGCGCATGTGCTCGGTCAGGACGCCGAGCTCGACCAGAATATCACCGATCCGTAGGGGCATGAGTCTGTCTCCGACGCAGAGGACGCTCGCCTCCGGCGGACACACCATCGGACCCGGGGCGCGCCACCTTTGCACCCCGATTCAGTCAAAGCCCTCGCGTTGCGGGACGTGCGGCCTGGGCCGATCAAGGCACGGAAACCGCCCGCCCGGTAAGCTCGGGTCATGGTTCTTGGACCCGACACGCCCGTGGATCTCTCGCTCGTCGTGCCGGTCGTGGTCGGCGCCCACATCGAGGCGGAACTGGGCGACCGCGCGACGGCCCAGTGGCTCGCCGACCAGCTCACCGACGAGCTCTGCCAGCGCTCTCCGGGCCTGCGGGCCGTGGTCTGCACGGACCTGTGGTACCTCAACGACGACCGCCTGCGCTCACGCCCCGCGGTCTCGGTGGGCGAGCCCGAGCTCAACGCGTACACCGCGTTCCTGGCCGACAAACTGCCCGATGTCTACTCGGTCAAGGACGTGCTGATCGTCCAGCTCGACCTGCACGCGATCGACCTCGTCGCGGCGTGCTGGGGGCGGGACGCGATCGCCACGCGCCAAGCGGCGCAGGTGTTCGCCGAGCGGTACATGGGCGGGTTTGCGGACGCGGTGGCGAGCCTGATGAGCGCGTAAAGACCCTCGCTTGCGCGCCGGGCTTCGTCAATGACGATCACTTGCCGATGCAGAAGGTGCTGAAGATGAGGCCCAAAACCTCGTCCGGATCGACGCGTCCGGTCACGAATCCCAGGCTATCGAGCGCCGAGCGCATCTCGCCGGCGATCAGCTCCCACGACGCGGGCTTGGCTTTGGCGAGCATTTCCGCCCGAGCCAGATGCACGCACATTCGGCGCAGGCTCGTGTCGATCCGCGAC
>JBGSIX010000128.1:0-1551 GCA_041742315.1 Phycisphaerales bacterium
GGGCAACGCGATGCTGCTGGCGGTGGCGCTCTACGCGGGCATGTTCGAGGGGATGGATTCGGGCACGCGGATGGCGTTTCGGCTCATCAGCGCGGCGCTTGCGGCGCTCAGCGTCGCCTGGCCCGGGCGCGTGTTCTTCAAGGGGGCGCTTGCGGCGATCCGCGCGCGGGCGTGGCATCTGGACATGCCCATCGCGATCGCGCTTGCGGTCGGGCTCGCGGCGGGTCTGGTCAACGCGGTGCGCGACACAGGCGAGGTCTACTTCGACACCATCACCATGCTCGTGTTCCTGCTGCTCATCGGGCGCTGGCTCCAGCACCGGGGGCAGCGGGCGGCTTCGGATGCGCTCGAGCTGCTGTTCGCCCTGACGCCCGCCTCGGCGCACGTCGTCGCGGAGGACGGCTCGGTCCGCGATGAGCCGATCGAGGCGGTCACGCCCGGTATGCGCGTCGAGATCCACGCGGGCGAGTCCGCGCCGGTCGACGGCGTGATCGTCTCGGGCCGATCGCACATGGACCAGTCCGTGATGACGGGCGAGGCAAGGCCCGTGGAGATGGGGCCGGGCGATCGCGTGACGGCGGGGACGGTGAATCTGTCCGCGCCGGTGCGCGTGATCGCCGAGGCGGTGGGGGATCAGACGAGGCTCGGTCGCGTGCTCCGCGACATCGAGCGGCATGCGCGCGAGCAGACGCCCATCGTCGGGCACGCCAACCGCATCGCGGGCGTCTTTGTCGCGGTGGTGCTCGCGCTGGCGGGGCTGACGTTTGCGATCTGGGTCCACGCGGGGCTCGATGTCGCGCTGGGGCACGCGACGGCGCTGCTGATCGTGTGCTGCCCGTGTGCGCTGGCGATGTCGACGCCTCTGGTGACGGCGGTCGCGGTCGGGCGCGCAGCCAAGGGCGGGGTGCTGATCAAGGGCGCCGGCGCGTTCGAGGACATCACTAGGCCGGGCGTTGTGCTTATGGACAAGACGGGCACGCTGACGCGGGGCGAGTTCCGGTGTCTGGAATGGCTCGGCGACGATACGGCGCGCGAGCCGATCGGGGCGATCGAAGCGGGGGCGATGCATCCGATCGCGCAGGCCCTTGCGGAGCCTGATGACGCCCGTGCATTCGAAGCAGAGGACGTCGATCACCGCGTGGGTTTGGGCGTCGTGGGCGTTGTGCTGGGCGAGCGGTACGCGGCGGGCTCGGCGATGCTGATGCACGAATTCGGGATCGTGGTTCCGGAGATGTTCGCGCAGCGGGGGACTGATGCCGCGGCGGAGGGGCACACACCGATCTTGATCGCACGCGGGGATGTGGTGGTTGCCTTGGCGGTGCTCGGCGACGAGATCAGGCCCGAAGCCGGGGGCGTGATCGATCGGCTGACGCGCATGGGCTGGCGCGTGGGGATGATCTCGGGTGATCGGCAGGACGTGGCGGACGCGGTGGGGGCGAGGCTCGGGATTGAGCCCGTGCTTGTGCGGGGCGGGATGAGCCCGGAGCAGAAGGTCGAGGCGGTCCTTGCCGCGCGGGCGGATGGGCCTGTCGTCATGGTGGGCGACGGCGT
>JBGSIX010000129.1:0-6270 GCA_041742315.1 Phycisphaerales bacterium
GCCGGCCTGAGCCCGAGATCCGCCACCCGCACCCGGAGTCTCGCCTTGGTCGAACGCCGGTTGACGTTCTGCCCGCCCGGGCCCGAGCTGGAGACGAACGAGAACTCCAGCGCCGACTCGGACACCATCACCCCGGCGGCCAGACGGATCTCGCCCGATGGCTGCTCGCCCGGCTCGGGTTGTTTGGGGGTCGGGGTCACGCTCGGGCTCCGCGAGCACGGTACGCTTGCCGGTCCATGCAGGGAGATGCTTGCCCGTGAGACGATTTGGGATGTTGGGTTGGTTGTGTGCGTCCTGGGCCCTGACGGTCGGCGCCCAAGAGGTACCCGAGGCGCCCGAGGAGAATCCGATCCTCCGTGGGCTCGGTTTTTTCTCCGGGAACTATGCCCTGACTGATTTCATTCCCTCGCGGTTCGAGGTCGAGCCCTTTCTCTGGTACGTCGCGCCGGGCGGCGAGGTGGGTGTACAGGGGAGCCCGCTCCTGCACACGAACGACCTGAATATCGACAATCCCAATATCGGAGGCGGTGCCGAGGTGCACTTCCACGACGGCCCTTGGCGTTTCTCGCTCCTGGGTTCCGTCGCGGGCCAGCAGGGCGGCTCGGTCGCGCAGAACGCCGTCAACTTCGGCGCCCTCGCCGTCGCCCCGGGCGACAGCCTGCACACCGAGTTCGACATGACCACCCTCGGCCTGCGCGTGGGCTATCGGGTCTGGGAATTCGCCGCCGACCCAGACGCACACGGCACCCCGGTGTTCCGCTCGAGCCTCGAAGCCGTCGCGGGACTCCGCGCATACGATTACAGCCTGAGCGTCGAACGTGTCAGCGGCGCCGGCGGGCGCGCCGAAGGCGATATGTTCCAGATCGAACCGATCGTGGGCGTGAAGTGGTCGATCGAATTCGACGAACTCTTTGCCATCGACCTCGCGACGAATCTCGGGTACATTCCAGAGATCTCGAATCAGTCGTCCTCTTCTTTCGACATCACCGCGGGCTTCAGGTACATGCCGATCCCCACCGTCGCGGCGCAGATCGGCTACCGATTGCTTGTCTATGATCTCGCGTCGGACGACGTCGAAACCGAGGGCGCGCTCGCGGGCCTCTACGGCGGCGTCACGCTCTCGTTCTGACACGCTCTTTGCGTCGGATCACTCGACAACTTTCCCCCGGCGTGCCTACGGTCCAGATGCGCGTATCGCCAAGGGGCGAGTGTCGCTAAACTGTCCAAGAGTCTGCATTTAGGTTGCCCCCTCGTGTGGCGGAGCACACTCGGGCGGGATACATTTGCCCCCTGCCCGGCGCGCATCAGGGGTCGGATTCATACGGACGCGCCGTCCTGATCGGGGGAGAGATGTCGAGCAAGACCGAGACCAAACCCACGACTGTCACCATCACCAAGAAGGAACTGATCGATCGCATCGCCGACAAGACCGGACAGAAACGCGTCGTGGTCAAGATGATCGTTCAGTCCGTTCTCGATGAGGTCGTGAATGATCTCGGCGAGGGCAAGCGCCTCGAGTTCCGCGACTTCGGTGTCTTCGAAGTCCGCGAGCGCAAGGCCCGCACCGCGCAGAACCCCAAGACCCTCGAACGCGTCGAGGTCCCCTCCAAGTGGTCCGTCAGGTTCAAGGCCGGCCGCCTGATGCGTCAGGCCACCGAGCAGCTCGGCCTCAAGTCGAGCGTCAAAGCGCCCGCGCCCAAGCCCGACGCGCAGGTCGCCGCCTTCACCGAGGCCAAGCCCGCCGCCAAGCGCCCCGCCGGCGCCACGCGGGGCTGAGTCGATCATCCATCAATCGGCGCTCAACGCGGGTGCGCTGAGCACCATCATCCGGTCGAGCGCCTTGATCGCCTCGCGCCGGATCTCCGCGTCCACGCGGATCTGGTTGGGCACCGTCGGCTCGCGTGATCGGCCGCTCGGAGAGAGGCCGCAGAGCTGATCCAGCGTCCAGAGCAGGTGCGGCTCATCGATCCGGTACATCGTCGTGCACAGGCACTGACAGTCCGACAGGATCCGCACCGTCACGCCCCGCTCGGCGGCCTGCTGGCGCAGGCGGTTGACCATGTTGTGCTCGGTGCCCACGGCCCAGCGCGTCCCGGGCTCGGCCCTGCCGACCGTCTGCAAAATAAACTCCGTCGAGCCCGCCAGGTCCGCCTTGTCGACGACCTCCTTGGCGCACTCCGGGTGCACGATCACCTTCCACGGCTCCTGATCGCTCTCCTTGGCAGACAGCGCCCGGATCTCGTCGACGTGCTCGGGCCGAAAGAGCTTGTGCACCGAGCAGTGCCCGGCCCACAGGATCACCTTCGCCTCGCGGAGCTCTTCGGGCGTCATGCCGCCCATCGGCTCGCCCCGGTTGGTCAGGCGCGGGTCGTAGAGGGCCGCGTGTTTGGCGACGTCGATCCCGAACTTGTGCGCCGTGTTGCGCCCCAGGTGCTGATCGGGCAGGAACAGGATTTTGATCTCGTCATCGGCGCGCCCGTCGCCGCCGCTGGCCGCCCATTCAAAGACGCGGTCCGCGTTGGAGCTGGTGCAGCACGCTCCGCCGTGCGAGCCGACGAAGGCCTTGATCGCAGCCGACGAGTTCACGTACGTGATCGGGATGACGCGACCTGCAAAGCCCTGCGCCTTGAGCTCCGCGTGGATGGTGTCCCACGCGTGGACGCAGTCGTCGTGCTGCGCCATGTCCGCCATCGAGCAGCCCGCCGAGAGATCGGGCAGGATCACCGCGACCTCTTCGGGGCTGAGCATGTCCGCCGTCTCGGCCATGAAGTGCACGCCGCAGAAAATCAGGAACTCGACGGGCTTTTCCCGGCAGACCCGGGCGGCGAGCTGGCTGAGCTTGAGGCTGTCGCCCGTCAGATCCGCGTGCCGAACCACCGCGTCGGCCTGGTAGTGGTGCCCCAGGATGACCAGGCGATCACCCAGACGGGCGCGACGATCCGCGATATCCCGCGCGAGCGAGGCGCTCTCGGCCTTCGTGTACCGTTCGGGGATGGAGGGCTGCCAGAGCATGTGAGGCTCCATTCGCGGCCGGACTGCTGGGCCGCGCTTCATCGTAGCGCCACGAAAAAGCGCAGCGATCCCGTTCATTCGGGATCGGCGCGCTGCGGATGCGTTGATCTGGGAAAGCTGGGCGCTCAGGCCGCCGGGTCGAGGACCGAAGCGTCCAGGCTCATCGCCTGCTCGAACTGGATCGCCAGCGCCTGGCCCACCTCGGCGGGCATCACCCGCACGACGCGGCCGATCAGAAGCCCTTCGCGGCTGACCACGGGCTGGCTGTCCCAAGCCACGGCCATCTCGATCCGATCACCCACGACGTAGTGCTTCTCGCCCAGCACGACGACCCGTGCGCCGCCCGGGGCGACGTTGACCGTCCGCGCCGGCTCGAAGGTGATGCTTGAGGCCCGGCGCACCTTGCAGGGGCGTTCGAGCGTCCAGCGCGTGTGCCGACGACGCTCGACCTCGGGGCCTTTCATGGGAAGCGTCTCGATGATTCGGTTCTTGTCGAACATGTCCGATCTCCTGATGTCAGTCGCCTGCCGCACGATCTATCGGACATGCCGATCACCGGCTTGGCTCGCGGTTGGAAGCGTTCTGTACAAAGGTGAGCCCCGCATCGGGCCGATAACGGCTCAGTGGAACTGACCGTTGCCATCCCAAGCCGGGGCCGAAAGCCGCAACTCTTGCGGCTTCTGGACGCGCTCGCCGGCCAAACGCTGGGCGATCACCGGTTCGAGGTGCTCGTCGGACTCGACGGCAGCGCTTCCCCAGATCCACACCCGGTTGCCCGGTTCCTTTCGCTCCCGCACCGAGGACCCGCCGCGACACGGAACACGCTCATCGAGCACGCCAAAGGCCGATTCCTGCTCTTTCTCAACGACGATGCCCTGCCCGCGCGCGATCTGCTGGAAACCCACCTCCGCGCGCACGAAAGCCTGCAACCAAACGACCTCGCCCTGGGCAGCGCGCCATGGGCCATCGGCGAAAGCGACACGCTCTTCGACCGGATGATCCGGGAGACCTCGCTCATCTTCTTCTACGACGCGATGAATGAGCACGAACGCGACCGGGACTGGGGCTATCGCCACGCCTGGACGCTCAACCTCTCGCTCTCGACCGAGTTCGCAAAGCGATGCCCGTTCGACGAACGACTGAGACGAGCGATGTTCGAGGACCTGGAGTGGGCCTGCCGACTCGCGCAGACGCACGGCTCACGTGTCCTCTACAGGCCAGAGGCCCGGGTCACGCACGAGCACCGCTACACACCCACGGCCTACCTCGAACGCGAGAAAGCCCTCGGGGCGCAGGCGCTCACCCTGGCAACAATCAACCCCGCGTGCGCCAGCGCCATCTTCCGGCGCGAGATCCGTGACCCGTCGTTCGTGCGCGAGTGCAAGAGACTCTGCGCGCAGGACGCGGAGGTGTGCGTTGTGCTCGAGCGGGAGTTCGAGGATCTGGCGCACAAACCCGCGTACGCGTCGACCGACATTCAGGCGCTGTATCAACGGTTTTTGCCGCTCAAGCGGTACTGGTGGCGTCAGGGCCTGATCGCCGCCGCGACCGAAGAGGGCTTGGCCTCGATGTCCGCCGCCTGACTGAGCCGGTGGACCGCAAGACCCTGCTCCTCGTAGACATGCCGGCGTTTCCAGATCGCTTCCTCATGCATCGCCGAGCTGATGACGACGTCCGTCGCCCCGGTCCGGGCGGCCTCGAAGGGCCCGATGATCTTCCAGCCCAGCAGCTTCTCGCCGAAACGCGCCGGGTCGTCGTCCACGATCGCGCGCACGTCCGAGCCCACAAGCAGCGGCGCGAGATCGATCGTGTGCCGACCGGCGCCGTGGATCAGGATGGGTCGGCCCGCGAGCCTGGCGAGTGTGCGCCGCATCGCGTCGAAGTTCCCCTCGGGCACCGAGCCCGATGAGCCCCCCGAGACCGCCGTGAACGCCGGGGCCTTTGTTGCGGGCCACCACCGCGCGGGTGATCGGCTGGCGCTCACAAGCAAGTCAGCCCACTTGTGTGTGTGCTGCCCAAGTGAATAGCAATCACGGGCGCGCCTCGCAGCGCCGGCGCTCAGCGCCGAGAGATCGAGTTCCATGAGCCTGCGCACGCACGCGAACAAACCCAATGCCGCGGCTTCTTCGTCCGCATCGGGCGAGACCTCGGCGAGAAGCCCCGATTGACCGTCCCGGATCGCCTGCGCCGAGCCCGACTCGCACCGCGTCACGATCGGCACGCACCCCATCGCCATCGCCTCGAGCATCGCGATCGAGAGCCCCTCGTACCGCGAGGGCAGGACCATCGCGTCGTGGGTCCGCAGGAGTCCTGCGAGCTGGTTCTGCGACTGCGGGCCGAGGAGCGTGACCCGATTCGACCCCGCGCAGGCCTTTGCGAGTTCGTCGCGCACGGGCCCGTCGCCCGCGATCGTCAGCTCGAAATCGATCCCCGCCTCTTCGAGCTTCGCCGCGAGCCTGGGCAGCGCCATGACCCGCTTCTGCCGATGCTCGAACCGACCCGCGTAGAGCAGCCGGAGCGGCCTGTCGGCGCGCGGCGGGCGGGCGCAGGGTTCGCCCGGGATGGGTACGCCGTAGGGGATCTGGGCGATGTCGCCCTCTCGCGAGAGCAGGGCGCTCCGGATCTTCATTTCGAGCGTGTCGCTCACCGCGACGAGCTTCGTCAGCATCGGGGCGTAGTGCGTGAGCAGGCGCAGGTCGTAGGCGTTGTCGGAGTGGGCGGTTCCGATCACGCGGAGGGTGTCGCCCATGGTCTGCGCCAGGGCGGCGGCGATCCCGAAGCAATCGCCGTGCTGGTTGGGCAGGAGCGTCACCGTGCCCATCGCCGCAAGCCGGAGCGTCTCGTCCCGGATCGCGGGCAGGTAGGGCGCCAGATCGCCCGCGCAGGTCTCGATCGGGGGCAGGTGTGAAAGGTCGAGCCGGCGGACGCGCTCGTCGAGCGGGAGTTCGAGACGCTGGGTCCCGTCCGGGTGGGCGAAGAGCGCGAGCGTGACGTGACCGCCTTGCTGGGCGAGGGTGGAGGCGAGCCTGGTCGCCCAGAGCGCGACACCCGAGACGCAGAGCCCGCCGGGCAGGAGGATGAGCGTGGGCGGCGGGCGTGTGGTCATGCCAGAGAGATCGGCTGGTTCTGGCCCGCAAAGCCTGAAAACGCCGATGCTTCGGGCCGGATGATGACCCGCCGAGACACTTCGCCGCCCGATGTGCTGTTCGTCCAGCCCGACGGGCGCGTGGACCACCTCGCGGGCGTCGCAGCCGAGCT
>JBGSIX010000130.1:0-23828 GCA_041742315.1 Phycisphaerales bacterium
CATGCTGGCGCTGCCGCTGCAGATCGGCTGCCCCACCGCCAACGTCGCCTGCGAGACCATGCCCCCGGGCGACGGGGTCTACGCGGGCACCGCGACGCTCCCAACGGGCCAGACGCTCCCCGCCGCGATCAGCATGGGTACGCGTCCGACCGTCACCGGCTCGCCCGAACGCCGATTTGAAGTGCATGTTCTGCACGCCGAGAACGACGGCCCAAGGCTCGCGGGCCTGCCCGAGTACGGCTGGTCCATCAAAGTCGACCTCCACGCGTGGCTCCGCGAGCAGATCAAGTACAGTGCCCTCAAAGACCTGATCGAACAGCTCAAACGCGACTGCGACCGAACACTGGACATCGTGGGCCAAGCCCAGGAACTGGAACCCTCCCGATGAGTGCCCGCCCATGAGTGACTGGGAAACGAACACCACCCTCGACGAGATCGCGGCCTTTCTTGCGGGCAAGGAGCGGATCGCGGTGCTCACACACGCCCGTGTCGACGGCGACGCCGTGGGCTCGTCGCTCGCGCTCGTGCGGACGCTCAACAAAGCGAGCAAAACCCGCCGAGCCAGCGCGTGGTACGTCGGGAGCGCGCCCAACTGGCTCGCCGAGCTCGCGGGCGACGCGCCCTACCACGTGCTCGAGGGCGGCAAGCTCCCCGAGGTCGAGCCCGACGCAGTCGTCGTCGTCGACACCGGCTCCTGGGCGCAGCTCGACACGCTCGCCGACTGGGTGCGTGCGCGGCACGACATCGCGAGCATCATCGACCACCACCTCCAAGGCAACCCGGAGATGGCGCCAAGACGCTACCTCGCCAAGACCTGCGCCGCCGCGGCTCAGCCGGTGTGCGAATTAGCGCTCAAACTGCTCGACCTGAAAAACCCGAGCGAGCTCCCGCTGGCGATCGCGGAACTGATCTACACCGGACTGGCGACGGACACGGGCTGGTTCCGGCATTCCAACGTCAACGCCGAGGTCTTCGATCTGGCCGGGCAGCTCCTCCGCGCGGGCGTCGATCACGTCAGGATGATGGGCCTGGTCGAGATGAACGATCGCCCCGCTCGCCTGCGCGTGATGGCCGAGGCCCTCGGCTCGCTCGAGCTCCACGACCGCGAGCGGATCGCGATCATGTCGCTCACGCGCGAAGCCGTCCACCGCGCCCAGGCAGGCTCGTCCGACACGGGCGGGTTCAGCGACCTGGGGCTCAAGATATCGAGCGTGCGCGTGAGCGCGATCCTGACCGAGATCGACACCACCGAGGGCTCGCCGGCGACCAAGATCAGCCTCCGCTCCAAATCCGGACCCAATATGATCGACGTGAACCAGGTCGCCCGCAAATTGGGCGGCGGCGGTCACGCCAACGCCGCGGGCGCCCGCATCGGGCTCCCCGTCGAGCAGGCCAAGCCCGTCCTCCTCGATGCGATCATGCAGACGCAAAGGGAATCCAAGTGAGCCAGTGGCGCCCCATCAAACCCTCGCGCCCTTCGTCACCCGATGACCGCCCGCAGAAGCGGTCATCACGCCGCCCGCCTCTGTCCGTCTTTCCCACCACGCTCTGGGAATACCCGAGCCAGCACTACGACGCCGCGGACGGCAGCACCATGCAGGGCAGCAAGCACTACACCGGCGCCACGCCAAGTTGGGTCATCTGGCAGCTTCTGCAGCGCTACACCCGTGAGGGCGACGCGGTGCTCGACCCGATGGTCGGCTCGGGCACAACACTCGACGTCTGCACGGACCTGAACCGCACGGGCGTCGGGTTCGATCTGGTCCCGTCGCGCGACGACATCGGGCAGGCCGACGCACGCTCGCTCCCGCTCCGCCCCGAGACGATCGACTTCGCCTTCATCGACCCGCCCTACTCGACGCACATCGACTACTCCGACGACCCGGCCTGCATCGGCAAGCTCGACGCCTCGGGCGACGACGGCGGCAAGGCCTACTACGACGCGATGCGCACCGTCATCGCCGAGATCGACCGCGTGCTCAAACCAAAGCGCTACATGGCGCTCTACGTCAGCGATTCCTGGCGCAAAAACAAGGGCAAGGCCGCCTCGGGCTCGGCGGTCAAGGGCAGCACGTTCATGCCCATCGGCTTCGAGCTCTTCTCGATCATGCGCCAGCACTTCGAACCCGTGGACATCATTAGCGTGGCGCGCAAGAACGACAAAGTCACCCGAGGCAACTGGCGCAAGTCGGCGATCGACGAAAACTTCTTCCTGCGGGGCTTCAACTACTGCTTCATCATGAAGAAGCCTTCGCCTGCTCGCTCGGGCACGCCTGCGCCACGCCGTCGTGGTACTTGACGCGGAGCGTGCTGTCGATATCGCGGATGCCCTGATTCGGGTCGTCGCCCTTGAAGTCCACCTTGATGCGCGGGCGCTTGGGGTCGTACTTGCCCGTCACCCAGCCGTCGATGAGCATCATCTCGAGCGTCGCCACGCACTGCTGAAGCGTCAGCGGCGAGTTCAGGTGCGTGTCCGCGGTCCGGAGCGAAACCTCCGCGGCCCGCATGAACTGCGTGATGTCCGGGTACTTCGAGACCAGATCCATCACGATCTTGAATTGACCCAGCTTGGGTAGCAGCTTCAGACCCCGGCGGAACGCCTCGACCTTGTGGACCTCGCCGTTGTTGAAGAGCGGCACGGTTTCCTTCTTGGCGCCCGTCAGGTTGAGCTTGAACGTGTTGAACTTCGTGACTTCCCACTCGAGCTCTTTGTCGTTGTCCACGCTGAGCCGGCGGGCCACCTCTTTCACCGCGACCAGATCGAGCCCGCCCAATCCCGGCAGGAAGAAGTCCTCGTCGGCGAACCCGCCCAGGCTCAGCCAGCGGAACGCCTCCTTGGAGGTCATGTTCAGGCCCTCGGACGCCGCGATCTCCTTGGTCAGATCCTCGAGATCCGTGAACTGCCCGTTGGCGAAGTACCAGTAGTCGGCGAAGCGGATGTACTGGCGGATGCGCCGCGTGGTGAGTTCTTCGTAACGCTTCTTGAGCCAAGCGACCTCGGGATAGTTGTTGAACTGCGCGAGGATGGTGTACGCCACTTCACGCGCCGTTGAGTGCGCCAGCGTCATGCCGCCCGCCAGGATGGGGTCGGCAAAGCCCGCCGACTCGCCCGCCAGGAACCAGTTATCCCCCACCATTTTCTCGGCGACGTACGACCAGTCCTTCGTCGTGCGGACGTTGCCGTCACGCTTGGCGTTCTTGCAGAGCTCCTGCACGCGGGGCTCCTGCGCCAGCGCCTGCTCGTAGATCTCCTCTGGCTTCATCTTCATTTTCTTGTAGTGCTCGACCGGGCAGATGTACCCGATGCTCGTGCGCGTGGGCCCGAGCGGGATGAACCAGATCCAGCCCGCCGAGATCGAGAGAATCTCGACGCGCGTCGCGCCGACGCCGATCTCGATCGCCCAGTCTGCGTTGTCCCAATAATCCCAGACCGCCATGTTCTTGAGCTTGCTGGGGACGTCGATCTTGACGTCGTTGGCTCGGCGCAGGATGCCCGCGTACCCCGAGCAGTCGACGTAGTGCTTGGCCCGCACGCACGTGCCGTCCTGCAGGTAGATCGCGTTCACGTGCCCGCCCGAGGCGTCGATGCGCGTGACCTGCGTCTCTTCCCGCACCTCGCAGCCCATCTCGGCGGCGTGGTCGAGCAGGATCTTGTCGTAGATCGCGCGGTCGACCTGGAAGGCCGTGAACACGCGCTGGCCCTTGTACGACGCTGGCCTTGGCTCATCCCTGAACTTGGCGATCGGCAGGAACTCGAACGCCCAGAGCTCCTTCGAGGTGCCCCAGCGGTACGTGCCTCCGATCTTGATCGGGAAGCCCGCCGACTCGACCTTCTCCCAGCAGCCCATCTCGTTGAGGATTGGCCCGATCGCCGGGAGCTGGCTCTCGCCCACATGCTCGCGGGGGAACTTCTCTTTCTCCAGGATCAGCACCTTGAGATCGGGACGGTACTTCTTGACGAGCGTGCCCACGGTCGAGCCCGCAGGGCCACCGCCGATGACCACAACGTCCACGTCAACAGCGGCTTTCTCCGAAACCACACCGACCCCCAGCTTGATCTGTGGTCACGGCTGCGGTGCTGCCAAGTACCGCTCGCCGCGAACCCTGCCCGGAACGAATGTCCAGGGTTCCCCGTACGACTCGTCGCCAAGATACCCGATCTTGACGGGTTCTACAAGACTTCTCGCAAGGCCCGGGCGATCCAGCCGCCCCCCAGAACCCGGTCCGGATCGTCGATCGCGTGGACCACGAGCGCCTGACCCGGTGTGACGGCTCGGAGGGGGCTGTCAAATCGGACCTCGAAACCTGATGGTTCCTCAGTCGAACGGCGGTATACGGCCCGGGCGAGCTCGCCGTTGTATCGGCATCGCGCCAGGCACGGATGCCAGCGGTCGTCCTTGCGAACTTCGGTGAGCCAGTTGTCGTCCAGCACCAGGCAAGACGAGACAAGCAGGTCCTCTTCCGACCCGATCGTGACGGTGTTCGTTGCCGGGTCTTTGTCGACGACATAGATCGGATAGCCCAGCGCCACCCCGATCTTTCGGCGCTGGCCGATGGTGAAGCGGTGCTGCCCGTCGTGCTCGCCGAGCGTGTGGCCCTTGGTGTCCCGGATCTCGCCCCGCGCCGCGAGCAACTCGGGCCGCTCGCGCTCGACGAACGAGGCGTAGTCGTTGTCGGGGACGAAGCAGATCTCCTGCGAGTCGGGCTTGTTGAACACTGGAAGCCCGAACTTTCGCGCCAGCTCACGGACTTCTTCCTTCGTCTCGTACTCCCCGATCGGGAGCAGCGTCGAGGCGAGCTGGTGCCGCGGGATGCCGAAAAGGACGTAGGACTGATCCTTGTCCGCGTGCCGGCCCGTCAGAAGCGCGTGTCCGTCCTCACGCTCGGCGACGCGCGCGTAATGCCCCGAGGCGACGTAATCCGCGCCAATCCGCCCCGCGTGCTCGTGGAGCTTGCCGAACTTGAGCCAGTCGTTGCACCGCACGCATGGGTTTGGTGTGCGCCCCCGGGCGTACTCGTCGACGAAGTAATCGATCACCCGCCGAAAGTCCTTGCGGAAATTGAGCACATAGAGCGGGATGTCGAGCTGGGCCGCCACGAGCCTTGCGTCGGCGGCGTCGCCCACCGAGCAGCAGCCCTGCTTGTGGAGCTTGGGCGCGCTGCACGCGGGGTTGTCGGGCACGAGCTCGTCGAGCGTCTCGCCGGGCGAGCCCAGGCGCATGAACGCCCCGACCACCTCGTAGCCCTTCTCCTGGAGCAGAGCCGCGGCGACCGAGGAGTCCACCCCCCCTGACATCGCCAGCAATACCTTTCCACGCGTCTTCACGGCAGAGTGTAGAGGCTTGAAATCACTCAGGTTCCGGCTCGCTTACGCCTCGTCTTCGGGCGGCAGGTCGTAGATCTCGTCGTCGCCGTCGGACGCCTCGATCCGCAGGCCGCCCGTGCGGAATGTGGGCTTGATGACCGTGGGTTCCTGTGTACCGGGTTCTGGCGCGGGCACCCGGGCCTCGGCTTCGCGCTGACGCTCGAAGCTTTCTTTGGCTTCCCGGGCCCTTTTCTGAGCGACCCTCGCATCGCGCGCTTCGGCAGCGGCGTTGCTCGAGATCGCCAGGAACGAGATCGACGCGATCTGAAGCACCGAGATCACCGCCACGATCAGGCAGAACCCCAGGAGCACCGAGAGGATCGCCCCGATCACGAGCGCGGGGAGCTTCACCGGGCCGAGCATCGGCGAACCGAAGACGAGCCCCGGGCCCGCGATGCCGCAGACGGCGATCCCCCAGGCTGCGGTGTGGAGCCTCGCCGCGAGTGAGCCATCGCCCGCCCAGGTCGCCAGGGCGTTGAAGTGCGCGAGCACGGGCACCGTCGCGATGAAAGCGAGGATGACCGAGATATTGAGCGCGCCCAGTGCGAGATCGAGCCCGTTGGTCGAGCCGCTGCGCACAATCACGAGCCTCCAGACCGCAAAGAGCACGGGGAAGAGCCAGACGATCTGCGCGAGCCGGATGCCCAGGAGCCAGGGCTTGTGATCGAGCGCGGCATCGCCGAGCGTGGCTTCCGATCGCGGACGCGACGCCGCGGAGATTGCCACGCCCGCAATCCAGAGGATCGCGCCAAGCCCGAGCATCGCAGGTCCTGTCGCGCCGGTCGAGCCTCGCAGATACACGAGCCCCGCGAAGATCAGGCACATGCCCATCGAACCGAGCGCCAGACCCAGGCTCAGCTTGCGGAGATAACGCACGGGCGCATCGGAGAGGTTATCGCCCCCGAGGACTCGTTTTTTGGGCGCGGGGATGGGTGTGCCGCACTCGGGGCAGAGCCCGCCCGCGTGGAGCCCCTTGAGTGAGTAGTTGCACTTTCGGCACAGGCGGTCCTCGGTGAGGACCTCGCCCAGGTAGCGCGTGCTGTTGGTGCGTTGGTGCGTGGCCATGCGTGGATCAGTTTACAGGCAGGACACCGCCCGCTCAGCGCGCGCCGACGGAGGTCACCGCTTCGACCGCGTTCTGGAACATCCGGAGCCCGATCGGCTCCTGCTTGCGGGCGTCCGCGCCGAGACTCGTCCACGCGGGGTGGCGGTTCCACTCGAGGAACCGCTCGGGGTGGGGCATGAGCCCGAAGACCCGGCCCGTCGGATCGCAGATGCCCGCGATGCGATCGACCGAGCCGTTCACATCGGCCGTGTAGCGCATCGCCACCTGCCCGTTCCGGGCGAGCAGCTTGGTCGTGCTCTCGTCGGCGACGAAGTTGCCCTCGCCGTGGGCGATGGGCAGGACCGAATCCGATTCATCCGAAAGCCCGCGGGTCCAGACGCACTTGCTGGTCTGGTCGAACTCGACCCCGAACCAGTCGGAGATGAACGCGCCGCCCGCGTTGCCGGTCAGCGCCGTGCGTCGGCCCTCCATGCCGGGGAGGATGCCCGTCTGCACGAGGACCTGAAAGCCGTTGCAGATGCCGATGACGCACGCGCCGCGGTCGATGGCGCCCCTCAGGCTCTCCATGAGCCCGAGTCTGGTGTGCATCGCGAAGATGCGCCCCGAGGCGACGTCGTCGCCGTAGGAAAACCCACCCGGGAACCCGATCAAATCAGCCCGGTCGATGGGCGAAGGATCTGAAACGAGGGCTTCGAGGTGCGCGAGCCTTGTTTGGGCGCCGGCAAGCTCGAAAGCGCGGAGCAATTCCTGATCGCAGTTCGTCCCGGCGGTGCGGATGACCAGAGCGGTAGGCATCGGCGTACGATAGGCCACGGGCATGTGCCCGCCGCACGTACAGGACGCCGCCCGATTCATTCTTCATGCATCCGCCCGGAGTGACGCCATGCCCGCTGTGTACCCCTTCCAAGCCATCCAGTACCGCAAGGGCTCAGGCGATGTGACCGCGCAGGTCGCGCCGCCCTACGACGTGCTCGACAAGGCCCGCAAGCAGAAGCTCCTGGACCGCGAGGCGCACAACATCGTCGCGATCGATCTGCCCCACACACCCGCCAAGGAGCTCGGCCCACCCTCGGCGTACAAGGCCGCGGGCGAGGCCCTGTGCAACTGGCTCACCGAGGGCGTGCTCACCAAACGCGACAAGCCCGCGATCTTCGCCTACCGCCAGACCTTCGCCTTCCGGGGCCAGAACTACCAGCGCTGCGGCATGGCCTGCACCGTCAAGACCCAGCCCCTGGGCGCCCGCGAGGGCGGGGGCATTCTCCCCCACGAGCAAACCTTCAGTGGACCCAAGGAAGACCGGCTCGCGCTCATGAAGGCGACCGCGACGCAGCTGAGCCCCATCTTCGGGCTCCACCCGGATCAGTCGGGCACCGCGAGTTCGCTCGTGCGCACGGTCATGGAGTCCCGCAAGCCCGACATGACGGCGACCGTCACCGAGTCGGACGGACAGGACGTGCTCCACGAGGTCTGGACGATCGAGGACAGCGCCACGATCAGCGCGTACAAGGACGCGCTGGCGGGCGAGGACATCTTCATCGCCGACGGGCACCACCGGTACAACACCGCGGTCAACTACCTCGAGACGCTGACGAGCCAGGGCGACGTGCCCGCGGATCACCCCTCGCGGCGGACGATGTTCGTGATGGTGAGCATGTCGGACCCGGGCCTTGCGATCGGACCGACGCACCGTGTGCTGGGCGGGATGAAGGACTACACGCACGAGAAGTTCATCGAGGCCGCGGGTGGGTACCTGCAGATCGATCCGGTCGTCAACGACCCGAAGCAGATCGAGGCGGAGATGGCCAAGGCCGCCACGCGCGCCAAGGAAGTCTTCGGCATCATCGACTTTGCGACCGGGCTCTGCTGGGTCGCCAGCTGCGTCGACGAGGACCCGCTCAGCGAGCGATTCGCCGACAAGCCCCAGGCCTGGCGCGAGCTGGATGTTGCGATCGTTCAGCACCTGATCGTCGAGGAGATCTGCCAGCCCGAGCTCAACGAGGGCGCGGACATCAAGTGGGCCTTCCCGCACTCGGTCGATGAAGTCATGGCGATCGGCTCGGGCAACGAGACCGGCGCGGGCGGCGGGTCGGGCTTCGCCCAGATCGCGATCATCGTGCGCCCGACACCGCTGGAGGCGGTGCGGGACATCTGCCTGGCGGGCGAATTGATGCCGCAGAAATCGACGTTCTTTTACCCGAAGCTGGCGACGGGTCTGTTCATCAATCCGCTGAGCTGATCGCGGCGAGGGCGGTTTGCTCGGTGATGAAGGCCCTGGTCTGCTCGGCGCTCATCACGCCGACGCGGGTCGCCAGGATCTGGTGGTCCTTCATGACGATGAGCCTTGGGACGGAGGTCACGCCCAGCATGCTCGCGGTCGCGCTGTACTCGTCGATATCGAGGTAGACCGGGAGTGTGCGCGAGGTGATGAGACGCTCGACCTCGGGGTCGCTGAGCGCGCCGCGTTTGAAGGACTGGCACGGGCCGCACCACGAGGCGGTCGCGTAGACGAGCACGGGCTTGCCCGACTGGGCGGACGCCTTGGTGGCCTCGGGGAACGACAGGTTCTGCGCGAAGATCGCGGGCTTCTCGGCCGGAGCGCTGCTCGAACGGGCGTTGATGATCACAATGGTGCTCGCCACGATGATCAGCAAAAAAACGAGATCCGTGCGCTTCCAGCACAGGCCCGAGCAGCTTGACTTGGTCTTCCCGAACATTGGCGCTCCTTCTGCAGACCGCTGGTCCGAGGGCCAGACCCCGCCCGGGGGGGTTCTATTCCTGCTTTCGTGGAACGATCACCACGCCAGGAGCTCCCCGGTCACGGGCTCGACGAGGTCCTTCATCGTGACGAGCCCTATCGGACGGCCGTGGTGCGTGACGACGGCCAGGTGCTGATTCCGAGCCCGGAGTGTCCGCAGCGCCTGGCGGGCCGACTCGGAGGCGTCGATCGTCAGGCACTCGGTCATCACGCTCGCGGGGGTGGCCTTCTGGTCAAGGAAGAGGTCGATGACGTGGACGACGCCCACGACCGAGCCCCGGGCATCCACGACGGGCAAACGGGAGTAGGACGTCCCCGAGGCGAGCTTGCGGGCGAACGAGGCGTCGGCGTCCGAACGGAGCCTGGTCACACGCGCCCAGGGGGTCATCTCGCTCCGCAGGGGCGTGTCGCGGAAGGCCACGGCTCGGCGCACGAGCTCGGCCTGGGTCTGCGAGACGATGCCTTGCCCCACGGCTTCGCGCACGAGCCAGACCATCCGCTCGCGCGGATCGAGCGGGGCGTGCTCCTGGTCGCCAGAAGTGAGCCGGCGCATGAGCCGGGCGGCCCCCACCACGATCGGGAGCACGAGCAGCGCCGAGAGCGCCAGACGGATCACGCGCAGCAGGGGCGCCAGCGCGTAGGCCGAGTGCTCGGCGGTCACGCGGGCGTACTCCTTTGGCAGCGTTTCGGCGAAGATGAAGAGCGTGGGCGTGAGCACGAGGGCGTTGATGATGGAGATCTGCCACGTGGGCAGGCCGGTCAGCTCGAGGAGCCTCGCCAGGGCGAGCACGCCGATGTAGTTGCTGGTGTTGTTGAGGATGAGCAGGCCCGCGAGCACGCGCTCGGGCTTGTCGAGTTCGAGCTTGAGCGTCCGGGCGAGTCGGTCCGGGGGCGAGCCACCGGCGCGGGCTTCCAGGCGGGCGCGGCCCACGACGTAGGTCGCCGTTTCGAGCCCGCTCCAGAGAGCCGACGTGCCCACGCCGCCCAGGGCGAGCAGTGTCCAGAGGATGATCTCAAGGGCGCTCATGGCTTGCCCTCGTTTTTGCTGGACAGGAGTTCGATCTCCACCCACTCGATCGCCCGGCCCTGCAGCGCGGCCACGGTCAGGCGGAGCCTTCCGATCTGGACGCTGTCGCCCACGTCGGGTAGGCGACCCAGGAGCGTGAGCACGACGCCGCCGACGGTCGAGACCTTGCCGAGCGAGCTGTCGAGCCGGACAAAGCCCGGGTCGAAATCGTGGAGGAGCGCGTGCGCGGGCATCCGGCCCGGGGCCCGGAACTTGCCCAGGCCCAGGATCTGCACCTCGCCCGCGTTCTGCGGGTCGCTCGCCTCGTCGAAGAGCTCGGCGACGACGTCCTCGACACGCACCACGCCGACAAGCTCGCCCCGCTCGTCGACGACCGCGGCCCGCTCTTTGCCCTTCTTGCGGAGCTGGCTCAGGAGCCCGTCGAGCCGGGTCTGCTCGGGGACGAACATGGGCTCTTCCAGCATCGTGCGCACCTTGGGCGGGCGCTTGGCGAGGTACTTGGCGGTGCTCAGGAAGCCGACGGGCTCTTCGCTCTCGTCGAGGAAGAGGATCTGATCCATGCGGTGCTCGCGGATCGAGGCTTCGATCTCGTCGGGTTTGGCGTCGATGGGCATGGAGTCGAGCTCGACGCGCGGGATCATGACGTCGCGGGCGCGGAGCGAGCCCAGGCGGAAGACGTCCAGGAGCAGGCGCTGCTCGTCGGTGTCGATCGCGGTCTGCTCGCCGGAACTCGTGAGCAGGTGGCCAAGGTCCGTGGGGTCGATCGCGTCCTTGATCGCGACTTTGGCGGTGATCAATCGGGTGAGCGGCGCCATGACGAAGCGGTCCACGCCCGACCAGAGGGGCCAGAGCGCCTGGATGACGACCAGCCAGAACGGACCGATGAATCGGCAGACGGTGGCCCGGCTCGACGAGGCGGTGGTCTTGGCGATGACCTCGCCGATGAGCACGATCGCCAGGAGTGAGCCCACACCCAATACCGCGGCGGCGACGTGGTGTCCCTTCTTCTCAAATCCGATGATGACCACCGAGGCGAGCGTGAAGTAGAGGACGTTGACGAGGTTGTTGGCCAGCAGGATCGCGGTCAGGAGCGAGCGGGGTCTGCGGTGGAGCGCTTCGACGCTGGCGAGCGCGGCGGGGGCGTGTTTGCGGAGTGTCACGCGGTCGGCTTGCGTGAGACCGAAGAGCGCGGACTCGGAGCCGCTGACGATGCCCGAGGCGATCAGCAGCATCGGGAGGACGACCGAGAGCAGGATGATTTCGGCGGGGTTCATCGGTCTGGGTCGGTCATCGGCCCGCGGCGCCGGCCTGCTCGATCATCCTCTCGATGTAGCGCCAGGCGTTGAGAGATCGCTTGATCTCGCTCAGGATCTCCGCATCCCCCGGGCCTGCCAGACGGCGGAACAACCCCGAGATGGTGTCGATCCATTCCTTTCTGCGGTCATCGGCCCAGCGCTGCCAGTGGGCGATCTGCTCTGAGTTTCCCTCGGCGAAGGCTTCTTCGAGTTCCATGCGGACGTCCATGATTTCCATGAGGAAGCCATTGGGGAGGGATTTGTCCTGATCGGTGAAGCCGTGCAAGGCAAGGAGGGCCAAGGCTCGCAATTCGGGGTTCAGGAGTGTTTGTCGCGCTAGGTTGAGCTTCGCGGCGGCTTCGTCGCCTTGGTCGCCCAGATCGGGGTGGACGCCGGCAACCCGGGCGAGGTACGCCCGTTCAATCTGTGCGGACTCCAGATCGAACCGGGCGGCGAGGTTCAGCGCAGCAAAGGGGTCATCTTCGGGCATGTCGGGACACGATACGGCAGGCCGGTGGGCAGTTCCTGTTTGACTCCACACGGGCTTGGCCTGAGGATGGTGGCACAGTGGGCAACGCCGGGCACATCGGGATCGTCGCAGTCAGCCCGGAAGGGGCCTCGCTGTGCTATCGCCAGATTTTCCGTCACGCGGCAAAGCTCTTCCCCGAGCGTGAGCCGCCCTGTATCACGATTCACAACGAGCCATTGCCCAAGTACATCGAGTGCGTGCGGGCCGACGACTGGGAGGGCGTGGCGGACTTATTAAAGAAGTCCGTGCGGGTGCTCCACCTGGCCGGGTGTGATTTCGTGCTCACGCCCGACAATGCTGTGCAGCACGGCGTGATGATCGCCGAGCACGATTCGCCCCTGCCCTGGCTGACAATGACGGATCTTGTCGCCAACGCCCTTGTGGATCGGCAGCACCAGACGGTGGGGATCCTGGGCACGCGGTATGTCACCCAGGGCTCGGCGTATCAGACGGCGCTCGGGCTCAAGGGGGTCAAGCTCCAGGTCCCGGACGGGGACGATGTGGACCGGCTTGACGAGATCCTTTTCAAGGAGTTGATCTACGGCTTCCACTCGGCCTCGTCGGAGAAGTCGTTTGTCGAGATCGCGGACAGGCTCCGGGAACGGGGCAGCGAGGCCCTGATTATCGCCGCGAGCGAGCTTCGGCTCATTATCGATGAGATTGAATTGCCCATCCCCACATTCGATGCGGCGGACCTGCTGGCGGTCGGAGCGGTGATTCGGGCCGCTGAGGGCTGATTCGTCAGCCAGATCCTTGTCTGTGGGCGGTCGGTTGCCCAGATTCTCTCTGATCGGGGTCCGAACCCACTGGACGGGCCGAAAGCGGGCGTGATACGCTGGCCTGTCGACTGCCTCGCGGGAGGCAGCGCCACCGGTCCGGAACGCCGACGCGGTCGGCCTTTCGGAGAAACCAGGCGGGGGCTTTGCGCGAGATCGGGCCTGGCTGCGAGTCAGCTGGGTCGATCGGGGGATCGCAGAGCACCGACGTGCAAAGGAATGCACGCGGCCTTGCCCTGAACCATGGCACGGACGAGTTCGGCTTACCCGGCAGGGAGTTTGTCACCGGGGGCCGAGGTTGGATTGGCACACGGGTCGCGCCCGGTGTGTACCTCTTTGGACGGAGCGAGTCATGCTCAAGCAGGATCTTGTGTCGCGGATTTCTCGTCGTCTGAGCCTTGGCCAGTCGAAGGCCCAGCGGCTCAGCGCCAGTGCCGGCAAAGCCGCGGCCTCTCCCTCGAGCGCGTTCGAAGCGCTCGAGCCCCGCATCCTGCTCTCGGGCGACCACCCGGGCATCGATGACGTGTTCGGGCCTTCCAATACGCCGCCCACGGTGATCACGATCGGGATGGACGGGACGGGCACCGGGTTCGGCGTGATCGGCGACGTCGCCAACGACTCGGGCGACTTCTTCCAGTTCACCGCCTCGCAGGACGGGTTCGTCTCGGTACTGGCCAACACGTTCGGCGCGGCGCTCGATACCGCGCTCGAACTCTACAGCCCGGACGGGACGAAGCTCTCCGCGGATGATGAAGGGTTTGACAACGGCACGACCGCCCGCGGCTTCGGCCCCGATGGCTGGCTCGGGTTCGTCGCTGAAGCGGGCGAGACGTATTACCTGCGGGTGATCGGCGAAGACGCGACGACCGGCTCGTATGCGCTGCAGGTCAACACAGCCAATACCGAGCTCACGGTCAATTCTTCGACCGGCTATGTCACCACGGGCAGCGAACTCACCCAGTGGCAAGAGATCTCAGCACTCCAGCAGGATCTGCTCTATAGCTTTACGACCCCTGATCTAGAGAAGTTTGACAGCCTTGGGAGCATTCTCGCCGGCAACGTCATCTTCGGCAATGACGCCGATGGCTACATCGGCGGGATGACGCTGATCAAAGATCCGCTCGATACACGACTTGAGTTCTTTGATGCCCAGGGCAACCTAATCGGCGCCGACTCTGAGAGCGGCTACCTCTCGGACGCGTTCCTGATCACACGGATGCAGCGGAACACGACTTATTACGTCCGGGTTCGGTCGGATGCGTTCGAGCCAACCAACGAATTTGATACGGACCTGAACACAACAGACAACGTTGCCGTTGGATTTTTCGAGCTCCGCGTCCAGGCTGCGGGGACCGATTTCCCGCTTGACGACATCACTCGTCTTGGCGTGATCTTCCGAGAACCCACTACGCCCGCCGGCGTTGGCGTGGGCTTGCTCAGAGACCAGCACTCGGCGCAGATCTACAGCTTCGAGGCGCTCGGATCCGGCCAGACGATTATCAACTTCTTCGTCACGAATGCCATGGGGCAGCGGTCCTGGGACCCCAAGATTGCGCTCTACGACGCAAATACGCTCACACCGATTGCGACAAACGACTCGGCCGTGTCATTCGATGCGTTCGACCGAGCCGAGATCGTGGCGGATCTCCAGGGCGGCGAGAAGTACTTCGTGGTAATCGACGCCTTCGACGGCCTGCTCCAAGGCGTGACCGCGACGCCTCGCGATTACGGTGCGGCCGATCAGAATTTCTACTTCGTGATCGAATCGAACGCCACGATCGATCGCAGCGATCTCAACCAGCAGATCGACGATCACATCGACGTCGAGCATGATGACGAGGACGCTCCGGAGCTTGTCACCAACCAGGACACCATCCGTAATCTCGCGACTCCGCTCGTCTGGGGCGATCCGTTTGTTCCGTTCGGCTGGACCACACCCCTGACCGATGACTACGACCTCGACGGCGACGGCGTGGGCGATTTCTACGGCACCGGCCCCACCGACAATTACCCATCGGTCTTTGATTTCCCCGACACGGTCAGCGATCACAGCCTGGTCGTCATGTCACGCGCCATCGGCAGGCTTGATACCGCCGGGGACACGGACGTGTTTATGTTCGTGCCGCAGGTGGACCACCTGGGCCGGTTCGAGGGCAGCCTTCAACTCGACATGGACGGCGACGAGATTGAGCCGAACATCTGGAACACGCTGGGGCGTCCTGCCTCGCGCATCTCTATCCGGGTTGCGTTCGAACAGGAGTGGACAGGCCTCGGCCCGGTTGCCATTCAGATCTACGACTCGAACTTCACGCTCGTCAATGAAGAGTTTGTGGATCCGCAACGGACCGACAACGAGGCGACGACCAACCCCGCGACGGTTGACAGCCCCTCTTTGCTTGGCCCGAACCCGACCGACACAGGCAAGCTTGAGTTCGGTGTGACCCTCGACAACGAATACTGGGGAGGCGAGGCATACTACCTCGTTGTTTCTTCGGCCGGCACTCGCACCAGGTACAACGTGATCGTTCAGGGCGATGCGCAGGACGACACGTTCGGGACCAACACCGACGCTCCGAGTGAGGGCAACTTCGGTGCCGCGCCGCAGATGATCTTCGACAATACTTCGGGCATCGCATCGACCACCGGCAACCCGAACTTTGTGCCCGAGGTTCGTACTTTCGATGTTGAGAGCGGCATCGACCCGGCCGTGGACTTCCCCAACTTTTTCGACTCGATCACCCAGAACGGGCAGCTCGGTAGGATCACAGATATTAACGACACGGACATGTACCGTTTCGTGGCGACGAAGAATGGCACTGCGGAAATCATCATCAGCACGACGCAGATTACCGATGCGTTCCAAGAGCAGTTCATCAACCCACTGCTGGGCCCGATCAGCACTCGGAACATCCAGAAAACGTACAACAGCCCGCTCGACGCGGCGATCCGCATCTACGACAGCAACGGCAACCAGATCGCCTACGTCAACGATTACCTCGGCTACACCGGCGACGGCACAGTCATCCCCTTCGGCAACGGGTTCAACAACAGCGTCGGGAATGTCCAGGTCTTCCGCAAGGATCCTCGCTTCGTGCTCAATGTGCAGCAGGGGCAGGAGTACTTTGTGGTCGTCGAGAGTTCGCAGCGCTACAGCGCCAACGCCGACGCCGACATAGACACAGTCGGCGCGGGTGCCCGCGATCCCAACGACCCGTCCACGGTGGATTGGCGCGTGGCAACGGGCTCCTACCAGCTCATCATCAACGCGACACCTCAGAGCGCGACCGACGACCACGCGGGGACGATCGGTGCTTTCCAGGAAACCGTCATCCCGTTCGACTCGGACCCCAACAGCCCAAACAACGGCACCGGTTCCATCGCGGGCCAGATCGAAGCCCAGAACGATTTCGACGCCTTCACATTCATGGCCCCGGTCGACGGCCTCCTTACGCTCACACTCGATCCGTCCGCGGCGCTCTCGGTGGCGCTGACGATCTTTGACGGCACCGGAACGCAGGTCTTCATCCCGAACAACTCGGCGGTGTTGGGCGAGCCGCTGACGGTGAGCATCGCGGTTGAGCAGGCCGAGCGGTATTCGCTCCGCGTGTTCGGCTTGACGGGCGTCGGGACGTACACCATCGCTCTTTCGGGCCTGCCCGTGAGCGACGACAACGCCGACGCTGGGCAGTTCTACGCCGCGACGGAGCTCGACTTCGGCGACTTCAGCCGCCTCGCAGAGACGAGCGGTGTCTTGAACCAGGGCGGCGACTCGGACATTTACGTGTTCGACGCGGTGGTGACGGATCTCGCGACCGTCACGATCGATCGCCAGGCAGGGCAGGCGTCGATGACGCCAGCGGTGATCGTTTACGAGCTGGGCGAGGACAATGCTGCGACACCCAAGCCCGTCAACCATGTGATCGCCTGGGACTTCAACCCGAACGGATCGGGCCGGGTTTCGATTGACTTCTCCACGCAGACCGGCCGCCGGTATTACATCGAGGTCAAGGGCGCCGATCCCATCAACTCGGTGGGCGGGTATGACCTGAGCGTCGAGTACGACCCGCAGGACGACCACGCGGACATCGGCCAGCTTCTCGATGCCACGTTCATCAACATCGTGCCCTCGACGGGCAACGGCTCGTCGACGGGCATCCTGGAGCAGTCCAACGACTCGGACCTGTTCGTCTTCGGTGTCCCGACCACGGGCCCGACCGACATCTCACTCGTGTGGGAAGATGTGCCCGGCGCCACGTTCGAGCTTCGCCTCTACGACATCGATGGCAACCGCATCTACGCCAACGGCGTGACCGCGACCTACTCCAGCGCTTCGGGCTTCCTCGCGATCCCGCAGTTCACGGGCAATACCGCGGACATCTTCTATGTTGCTGTCGTTGGGCCCACCGCCACCCGGATCGATTACACGCTCAACATCAACACGGGTATCGTCGACGACCACGCCAACGACTCGAACTTCGGCGATGCCACCGAGATCCCGCTCGATTTCAACACGGGTGACGGCAGCTCCACGGGCCGACTCGAGGTCGACGACGACACCGATTTCTTCACGTTCGAGATTCTCGACGAGGGCATCTTCACGATCGACGTGGCACAGGGCACGATCGGGACGCTTGAATTCAAGCTCTACGACTCCACGATGACCCAGGTGAGCTTCACACAGGTCGACGGCAACACCATCGAGTACGACAACTTCGCTGGGCCGCTCGAACGCTACTACCTGTCCATCGGATCGACCTTCCCGGGCATCCGCACGGGAAGCTACACCGTGAGTGTCGACGGCCCGCCCATCTCGCCCTCGCCCGGCGACGACCACGCGAACAACGGCAACCTCGCCGGCGCGACCGTACTCGACATCAACGCCATCAACGGCAACGCATCGGACACGGGCATCATCGACAACATCATCGATACCGATCTCTTCCGATACACCACGATCGGACGGGGTGAGCTGTACATCCAGGTCGCTTCGGCCGACGCCCCCACACCCGACTTTACGGTTCGCATCTTCGATGCCAGCGGGAACGAGCTGACCGACCTCGCCAACGCGACCGGTGTCGCGGGTGTCGCGGGTGTCACCGCCGCGACCAGTTTCACCGCCTCGAGTGCGGGCCAGACGTTCTACATCTTGATCGACTCCACCGGCGACGTCGACGTCGGCAACTACACGCTCCGTGTGGATGGCCCGGCGCTGACAACCCGGACGTACTACCCCGAGGGGTTTGCCAACGCAAATATCCGTGAATACATCTCGCTGGCCAACCCGAACGACGAGGCCGTCAGCTACAGCATCACCGTGTACTACGCGGATGTGAGCCTCGGCTCGGCGGTGGTCGCATCGGGCACGCTCGCGGCGGGGGCCCGGGGCGGCGCGACGCTCTCGTTCGGCGCCGACATCGACAACGACGGCAACGCCGACTACGCACCCGGCATCATCGCCAACGAGGCCTTCGCCGTCGTGGTCGAATCCACGCTGCGGCTTGGCGCCAGCCTGAGCCACTACGACGCGAACCTGGCTCGGTCCGGCGCGATCGGCGAGGCCTTCACCGACCTGACCGCCAACCGCTGGGACTTCCCGGACGTCACCCGCAGCCCGGGTGTCGTCGAAGACTTCCTTGTCTGGTACAACCCAAACAGCTTCGACGTCACGCTGACGATCACCGCCTACACAGGCAGCGGCTCGACGGTTGTGCTCTCGCCGATCACACTCGGTGCAAACAAGCGCGGCGGGCTCGAGATCCACAACACCGCCGCCCTCCCGCTGGGCACCTTTGCCGTCGAGATCCTTTCGGCGCCGGTCGATTCAGCCAACAACGGCGCCAACATCGGCATCGTCGCCAGCCTGAGTCGATACGACCTGGTCAACCGTTTCGCATTCGGCTACCTCGGCGTTCGCGACGGCGGCAGCACCACCAACATCATCACGGCGCTGACCAACGGCACCGATGTTTCCAGCGAGTTCTCGATCTTCAACTCGAGCAGCACCACGGCCACGATCGACATCGTCGGTTCGTATCTCGAGGACTCGGGCCTGCCCGACCTGATCCGTCAGGTCACCGTCGGCGCGGGCCAGCGCCTGCGTCTGACCGGCACCGATCTTGCCTTCGCAACCAACGAGCCGATCGGCCTCCGGATCGAATCGAATGTCAACGTCGCGATCACCTCGATCGAACGCCAACGAGGCGATGCCGACGCCACCGCAGCATTCACCGAAGCGGGCACATCCTTCTACTTCGGCGACGCATTCATGAACCCACTGCGCGCCGGCAACCTCTACGCCGAGACCCTGTCGTTCTACAACACGAGCGATATGGATACCGACGTCACGATCACCTTCTTCTTTGCCGACGGCTCAGCCGACCGCGTCCGCATGGAGACGATCGCGGCCGAGGACTTCCTCCTGCTCCGCCTCGAGAACATCGCACAGGTCATCCAGAACCGTCCGCAGCTCAATTACTACGCCATGCGAATCGACGCCACTGCAGGTGTTGTCGTTGCCATGACGCACTACGACAGCTTCCTCGGCGGCGGCTGGGGTACCGGCGGGGCTCCGCTCGGACTGACCAACTCGATCGCCTGATCGACCACTCACGCTCAACCAAGAGCCCCCCGTGGAGTCTCACGGGGGGCTCTTTCCATTTTGGACAATCAAGACCACTCGCAACCCGCCCAAACGCTTGCCATACAATGCGGCAGCAGTGCTCAAGCGAACGGATTTTCATCCCGGGCGTAGGATCCGGTAGGGAACACTGCTCGCTCCTTTGGAGTTGGCCGTGTGTCAGGAGATTTGATGCGGCGTCTTGGATTCAGTTGTCTGTCTACCGGCATTGCCACGCTCGTCGCGGCTCAGGTCGCTTTGGCCCAGCCCGGTTTGGATGACCCGGGTGAGCAGCACTCGCGCGCGAGCCTCGTCTGCGAGACCAAGGCGCTTGTGCCCGGGACGAGTTCCATGCTCGCCGTGGTGTTGGATCTCGACAAAGGCTGGCACTCGTACGCGGATTCCGTGAACGATTCGGGCTCGCCCATGCTTGTGACCTGGGCGCTCCCTGATGGGGTTGAGATCGGCGAGCCGATCTGGACCGCCAGCCACCGTCATGTCCAGGCGGGCGGGATTCTGGACCATGTCTATGAAAATCAGGCCGTTGTGATGTTCCCGCTCAGCGTGACGGACGCGGTGCGCGCGGGCGAAGGCACAATCATCTCCGCAAGCCTGGAGTGGCTCGTGTGCGACGCGAACCGGTGTCTGCCGCAGTTCGCGGAGGTGAGCCTCGAACTCCCCGTCCAGAAGAGCTCCGATCGCAGCGCGGATGCTGGTCTCTTTGATCAAGCCCGAAAGGACACGGGCAAGCTCGCCACCGGCGCCCGAGACGACGCGATCCTGATCAATTGGCAGGGCGATACACTTCTCATCAGCAGCGTGCTCGGGTACAGACTCGAGTTCATCCCGGGGCCCGGGTGCGCCCAACCCCTCGACCTGATTCAACGAGGTGCTTCGGACACGGGCGAGCTCGAATTGAAGTTCGATTTCGATCAGAACCCACGCGCGGAAGTGGTCGGCTGGGTGCGCCTGATCAAGCCCGAGGGCAAGAATCTCCCGCCGATCCCGAGCGATTTGTACCTGGTTCGGCTTGAACGGGGCAAGGGGCCGACACGGATTCTCGGGGGTTCAAAGATTCCTGACTGAGTCATTCACGCGAAAAGTGCCGGCCCGCATTAGGGCCGAAAGGAAATTGGAGGTCAACATGATCGGTATCGCAAGCAGACGGACATGGACGGGCATTCTCGCAGCGGGTATCGGCGCCCTTGGTGTGGCTCTGGCGACCGGCGCCGGCGTGCGCCAAGCCGCGGTCGAGGAAGGCGTCAAGGTGGGCGACAAGGCCCCCGACTTCACGCTGACCGACATCCACGGCCAGTCGCACAAGCTCAGCGACTACACCGCCGAGGGCAAGATCGTTGTTCTCGAGTGGTTCAACCCCGACTGCCCGTTCATTAAGAAGTTCCACTACACCCACGACACGATGCGCACCACGTATGCCTCGTTCGAGGGCAAGCCGGTCGAGTTCCTGGCGATCAACTCCGCCAGCGCCCCGGGCAAGCAGGGCTGGGGCGAGGAACGGAACCTGGAGGCCGAGAAGCAGTACGGCATCAAGTACCCGATCCTGCTCGACAAGGACGGCTCCGTGGGCCACGCCTTCGGCGCCAAGCGCACGCCGCACATCTTCATCGTCGACGCCCAGGGCGTTGTACGCTACATCGGGCCGGTCGATTCGACCAACAGCGCCCGCGAGGTCGGCGACAACTACATCGAGATCGCTGTCAATCAGCTCCTCAACGGCGAGAGCGAGATCGTGACCGCCGAGATCCCGGCGTACGGCTGCGCCGTGAAGTACGTGAAGAAGTAAGGGCCTGTGATTCCCGATTTTTCGCCGCGGCCCGGGCACCCCGGGCCGCGGCTCATTTTGAGCCTCCGTTCAGCACCCCCGCGGGCGCGAACCGATACCCTGTAGACACATGGACCAGCTGCTGCTTGCCATCATGTTGAAACTGGGCGATATCGCCCTGATTCTCGTCGGGTTCGGGCTCGTCGTGTTCATCCACGAGCTCGGGCACTTCCTGGCGGCCAAGTGGGCCGGCGTGCGCGTGCTCGCGTTCTCGATCGGTTTCGGGCCGGCGCTGGTGACGTACCGCAAGGGCCTTGGCTTTCGCCGGCATTCGAGCGAGGAGGAGTACAAACGCTGGCTCGTGCTCAAGGCGGACGGCGCCGCGGCTCCCGATTCGGAGCTGAGCCCCACCGAGTACCGCCTCAACGCGCTCCCGCTGGGTGGCTATGTCAAAATGCTCGGCCAGGACGACGCCGACCCGGCCTACCGCAGCAGCGAGCCCGACAGCTACAACATGGTCCCGATCTGGAAGCGGATGGTGATCATCTCCGCGGGCGTCACGATGAACGTAGCGACGGCGGTGGTGCTCTACATCGCGGTATTCATGGCGGGGCTCAAGACCGAGGCTCCGGTTGTGGGCGACGTCGCCGAGGGCGCGCCCGCGGCGCTCGCCGTGGCGCAGAACGCCGAGCGACTGGGCATCCAGGAACCGGGCCTCATGCCGGGCGACACGATCGTGTCCATCGACGGCAAAGAGCCGATGTCCTTCAACGACATTCAGCTCGCTTCCGCGATGGCTCGACGCGACACGCCGATGCAGATCCGTGTCCGGCGCGAAGGTTTTCCGGAAGATCTCGCGTTTGAAATCACACCCGCCAAGAGCGCGATGGGCCTGCTCACGCTCGGCGTCATCCCCTCGCAAACAAACACGCTCACCGAGCCGACACGCCCCAGAGACATCGAAGCGGTGAATTCCATTCTCAGCCGCGAAGGCCTGGCCGGCGTGCCGCTGGGGTCGAGTCTCGTTTCGATCAACGGCACACCCGTCAGACGCCCGAGCGATTTCACGGCGCCCATCAGCCACGGCATGGGCGCCCCTGTCAAGCTCACCTTCGAGCACAACGGCCAGTCGATCGAACGCTCCACGCAACCCTGGCCCGTGTTCGACATCGACACGGTGGACATCGCGGGTCAATCAAGACACGTGCCCAGCATCCTGGGCATGACACCCGTGATGTGCGTGGGCGAACTCGATCCGGAGCTCCACAAAGGCTACGCACAGGGCCTCCGCGAGGGCGACATCTTCGTGCGCCTCGGGGCCGCGAGCTATCCCAACGTCGCGCGGGGCACGGCCGAGGTCTCTGCGCACGCGGGCACGACGATCGATGCGATCGTTCTCCGCGACGGCGCACAGATCGACCTCACGCTCAAAGTGACGAGGCAGGGCGTCGTTGGCTTTACGATCGACAACCGCAACGAGCACACGTATCTCGCGCAGTCCTACGCGGGCGAGAACCCGCTCGAAATCTCGCTCCAGGATTTCAGACCCGGTTCACGCGTGATCAGCATCGACGGCAACCCTGTCGCATCCTTCAGTGACATCGCCCGGCAGCTCCAGCTCGCGATCAGCAGGACCGATGCGCCGATTCCCGTGACCATCGAGCTCCCCATCGAAGACGCCGACGGCAATCCACTTCGGCGGAACGTCTCGCTCGCACTTTCGCCCGAACAATCGGCGCACCTGACTCAGATGGAGTGGACGCTCCCAAACCTGGCCATGCTCTTTGAGCCCGAGATGACCACACTCAAGGCGACGGGCCCGCTCTCGGCGATCGCGATGGGCGTGCACGAGACCGACCGCGTGATGCGCACGACGTACGTCACGTTCCTACGCCTCTTCCAGGGCACCATCTCCCCCACCAACCTCAACGGGCCGGTCGGCATCGTGCACACCGGCACAATCCTCGCCGAGCGCGGGATGATCTGGCTCCTCTTCTTCTTTGCGCTCGTCAACATCAACCTCGCCGTCGTCAACTTCCTGCCCATCCCGATCACCGATGGCGGGCACATGCTCTTCCTGCTCTGGGAGCAGATCACGGGCCGCCCTGTCTCGATCGCGGTGCAGAACGCCGCCACGCTCGCGGGGCTCGTGCTGATCGTCGCCGTGTTCCTGTTCGTGACGTACAACGACATCTCCAGGCTCCTCGGCTCATGACGGGCTTCATCGCGTTGCTCGCAACCGGGCTCGCGATTTTGTGGCTGCTCGGCGTGGTCTCAACCGCCTGGCGCCTCACGCACCCGAATCGTCGCACCTATGCATCCATGATCCGGCGCCAACTCCCGGGCGATCCGAGCGAGCTCCCAAACGGCGGGCGCGCCTTTTCGATGTGGCATGTCAGGGCACGCGGACGCGAGCTGCCCGTGTGGGAAATCGCGGGCGACAAACCCGATGGCCCGGTCGCCGTCTTCACGCACGGCTGGGGCAACTCGCGCTACGACGCCCTCCAGAGACTCGAACCCTTCCTCCCCCGCTGCTCGCGCATCGTCGCCTGGGACGAGCCCGGGCACGGCGACGCTCCGGGCACGTGCGACCTCGGCGTGGGCGAGGCGGACGAT
>JBGSIX010000131.1:0-2890 GCA_041742315.1 Phycisphaerales bacterium
GCGTCGCCGAGGTTCTTGCGGGCGGCGGGCAGTTCGTCCTGAACCCCATCGCCGGCGGACAAACCCCCGGCTTCTGGCCCGGCCGCGACGGCACCGACGCGGCCCGCTACTACGAGAACGCCCACGGCCGCCACGCGCCCATCGACGACGCCGGCTCGCCCACCGAGAGCTACCACGTCCTCCGACGCGTCACGTCGATGGCATCAAGCTTCTCCCGCGTCTTTGCCAACCTCAACCACAACTACAAGCCCATCCTCCTCGACCAGCGCCTCCCGCAGAACGCCTCCGAGGGCGTCGCCATCGTCGACCTCGTCGGCACACAGGGCTCCGTCGCCTTCCTGCTCGCACGCGAGCCCTTCGCCACGGGCAAGAGCTCTCGCTCGCAGAACGTCGACATCCTGCTGGGCGACGGCTCGGCCCTCTCCGTGCCCATGGGCAAGCAGGCCGCCGCCTGGGTCCTCTTCGATGTCCTCCTCGACGGCCGCGGCACCATGGACTACTGCACGCTCAGCGCCATGTCCCTCGTCGGCAAGTGCCTCGTCTGCTTCGGGCCCGCCGGCTCCGACGGCGTCGTCTCCATCAACGGCTCGCCCCTGACCGTCTCCGTCCCCAAGGGCAAGTCCACGCTCATCGAGCACCACGAGGGCTTCACGCTCGTCGTCGCAAATGAAGAGTCCATCGACTCGGTCTTCCCGACTGAGCAGGGCGTCTTCGTCGGCGTGCAATCCGTCAATGCCGCGGGCGAGCCCACGCCCACCCAGGGCTCCAAGAGCTGCATCCACGTCAATCTCAAGGGCGAGGACCGCAAGGTCGTCGTCAAAGAGAAAGCCAACGGCCGCTCGGGCGGAAACGTTTCGCTCGGCGACTGGAAGGCCGCCCCGTCCGACGAGCACGTCGCCGGAACCAGCGCCCGCTACGCCCCGATCACGGGCCCGGCGGACCTTGCCGACCTCGGCTCGCCCTTCGGCTACGGCTGGTACCGCATCAGCATCAAATCCGGCGACGGCAAGAAGCACAAGATCCTCGCGCCAAGCTCGCGCGATCGGCTCCGTTTCTTCCTCGACGGCGAGGACCTGGGCATCATGGGCTTCGGCCCCGGCGCGAGCCACGAGCCCATGGCCCTCACCCTCACCAAGAGCGACCACAACCTCGTCGTGCTCGCCGAGAACATGGGCCGACCCGACTCAGGCCTCACGCTCGCCGAGCCCAAGGGCCTCGTCGACGAGCTCTTCATCATCAAGCCCTTCAAGGCCGGGCGCCACACGACGGTCACCGCCGACCCGATCCAGCCCCTGGCGACGCACGTCCCGCTCTGGCACATGCGCCCGGGCGACACGACCTACCCCGAGCGCGTGGCCTGGTCCTTCGTGCACCGCAAGAAGTCGCCCGTCATCATCACCATCGACCCGCTCCCGACGCGCGTCCTGGTCATCCTCAACGACAAGCCCATCCGCTTCATTGATCAGTCGGGCCCCACGCGATTCATGCTCGATCAGTCCGAGCTCAACCGCGGCAACAACACGCTCCAACTCGCGATCCTCAGCGACGAGCCCGACCCCGCGGGCGTGCTGGCTGCCCTCGCCTCGGCGACCAACTTCGCCGAGGGCGCCGACACGATCACCGCCAAGGCCGACTGGGCCTTCGCCAAGTGGGAACCGCCCGCGAAGGTCGATTACGACGAGGTCTCCAAGACCAAGCTGGGCTCCTTCAAGGGACCCGTCTGGTACCAGACCGACTTCACCATCGACCCAGAGGGCACCCCCGTTCGCCTGGATCTCTCGGGCCTGAGCAAGGGGCAGGTCTACCTCAACGACCAGCATCTGGGGCGCTACTTCCTCGAGACGAGCACCCGCAAGCAGGTCGGCCCGAGCTCCTCCATGCTCCTGCCCGACACGCTCATCAAGGCCGGCAAGAAGAACGTGCTCACCATCTTCGAGGAGCACGGCAACTCGCCCGCCAAGGTCCGCCTCGTCCTCGACAAGAACAGCAACCCCATCCGCCGGTAAACCCATGACCGCGCCAACAAACCAAGGCCAACCCGCCGGCGACGAGCTCTGGCAGCTCGCCTGCGCCTTCGCCGCGCGGGCCCACGCGGGCCAGCTTCGCAAGGACCGCGCCACTCCCTATTTCACCCACGCCGCACGCGTCGCGCTGACCCTGCGTCACACCTTCGGTTTCGCCGACCCCGTCGCCCTCGCCGCGGCTCTGCTCCACGACACGATCGAGGACACGCCCGTGGACTACGACGACGTCGCCCACCGCTTCGGCAACGAGATCGCCGACATCGTGGCGGCACTCACCAAGAACATGATCCTGCCCGAGTCCACGCGGGAAGCCGACTATGACCAGCGGCTGGCGCAGGCCGACTGGCGCGCCCGGCTCATCAAGCTCGCCGACGTGTACGACAACCTCTGCGACATGCACACCAGCATCCGCGCCGACGCCCAAGAGGCCCGGGCCCGCCACCTGACTCGCTGCGCGCGAGCGATCGACCTGGCCAAGCCCGACGCAACCGCCCACCCCGAGACCGCCCGCGCGATCGAGATCGTGTCACAACGGTTGACGCGGGGCTAGGGGTTCTTGATCCCCATCCCCTCGAGCTCCTGGCGGAGCCGATCGGCCCGTCTGTTGAGCTCTTCCATGAACTGCTGGAACTCGGCGATCTGCGCCTCGACCTGCTGAATCTGCGTCGGGCGGGCGCCGTTCTGCTTGAAGACCTCGAGCTGCACCTGGAGCCTGCGGATGCGCTCCTGGGTGGCGATGATGTCGATCTCGGCCTTGGTCAGCTCCTGCTTGAGCATGGGCGGGAAGTCGCTGGCGCGCCCGCGCGCCGAGGCCGCCAAGGGCCGATCGAGCCGGACCCCCGCCATCGCGCCGGGCCTGGGCCTCG
>JBGSIX010000132.1:0-9941 GCA_041742315.1 Phycisphaerales bacterium
ACCGCTCGCCCGGCAAAGCGCCGCTGGCCTCCGAGACCCTCACGCTCACCAGCCGCGTCCTCGTCAAGGCCGACGATATCGCGAAACGCGCCCTCGCCCAGGCGGGCTATACCCTCGTCCCCGCACCCGCGGGCTATGTCACGATCGAATCCGACTCCGTCGCCAGCGCCGCGGCCCTGGCCGACACGATCGCCGCGATGCCCGGCGTCTCAAGCAGCTCGCTCGAAGCGCTCGCGCCGCTCTCGGAGCGAAACGCACTCAACGACACGTTCTACAGCCTCGCCTGGCACCTCTTCAACGAGGACATGGAAGGCCACGACGTTAACGCCGAAGCCGCCTGGAAACTGGGCTACACCGGCGCGGGCGTCACGATCGGCGTGATCGACTCGGGGGTCTACGGCTTCCACCCTGACATGGCCGGCAAACGCGTCGCCGACGCCACGCAATCGGGCTCCTCCTCGCAGCACGGCACAGCCGTCGCGGGCGTGGCCGTCGCCATCGGGGACAACAACCAGGGCTCGGCGGGCATCGCCCACGGCGCCAACTACGCAAGCCTCTACTTCAGCCCCTCTGGCGTCCCCACCGTCAACGCCGACGCCTTCCTCTTCCGCAACGACCTCTCGCACATCAAGAACAACTCCTGGGGCCCGAACGACAACGGGCTCCTGCGCACGATCGCCGACATCGAGAACGATGCGCTCATCGATGCCGTTACCAACGGTCGCGGCGGCAAGGGCACCGTCTTCGTCTGGGCCGCGGGCAACGGCGGGGCCGCCGACCGGGTCGACTACGACCCCTACGCCTCGAGCCCCTACACCATCTCCATCGGCGCGATCACCGACAAAGCCCTCAAGGCCAACTACTCCGAGCGCGGCTCGTCGCTCTTCGCCGTCACCTACTCCAGCGGCAGCGGCAGCGACCGATCCATCGTCTCCACCAACAACTCCACCGCCACGCCCTACATCTTCAACTTCGGCGGCACAAGCTCAGCCGCCCCGCTCGCCTCGGGGCTCATCGCGCTCTGCCTCGAGGCCAACCCGGATCTCACCTGGCGCGACGTCCAGCACCTGATCGTCGAGGCCGCCGAGCCCGTGGACACGTCCGACGCCGACTGGACACTCAACGGCGCGGGCATCCCGATCAACCACAACTTCGGCTTCGGCCAACTCGACGCCGTGCGCATGATCAATGCCGCCCTGAACTCGTCCCCCGTCGCCCCGCAGATCGCGCTGGACGCGGGCGTCATCGAGCAGTCCATCGCCATCCCAGACAACGACCCCGCGGGAATCGACATCCCCTTCGTTGTCACCAACAACCTCGTCATTGAGCACGTCATCGCCGACATCGCCGTGAGCGGCACCTACATCGGCGACCTTTCCATCACACTCACCAGCCCCGATGGGACCGCATCCATCCTCCACACCCAGCACACCAACTCCGCCGACGAAATGGACCACACGTTCCACTCGGTCCGATGCTGGGGCGAGCAGGCCGCGGGCACGTGGACGCTCAATGTCGCCGACCTTGCCGACCAGGACACGCACACGCTGACCACATTCGCCCTGCGATTCCTCGGCACCGCCTTCGACTGCCCCGCCGACCAGGACGGCGACAACGCCCTCACCACCGACGACTTCCTCGCCTGGCTCACCAACTACCAGAAGGGCGACCTCAAGGCCGACCTGAACAACAACGGCACCCTCGAACCCGCCGACTTCTCCGCCTGGATCGCGGCGTACAACCAGGGCTGCTGATATCCTGACAGACCATGAGTTCTACGGAATTTGTCGTGCTTTGCAAAGAGCTTGGGATCGACACAACAGAATTTCCCTGCGCATGCACCGCGTACCACACAACTCTCAAGTGCGAAGAACACGACGACCCGCACGATTGCCCCGATGTGCTTCTGATCCGATTCAGAGATGGCTCTTTCGGACTACCAGTACGAGATGGTGGGTCATCGTCCGTTCGCATCACTTTCTGCCCTTGGTGCGGTTCCAAGCTTGGGAAGGTCTGAGCTGCGGCTGTACACGCCCTGAAAAGGTCCATCAGACCTACCGTTTGTGCATGCCAGAAGCCGCTGCGCGACCCTCATCCCGCTTCTCACTCGCCGCCCGCGACATCAAGCTCGCGCACTCCGTCTTTGCGCTCCCGTTTGCGATCCTGGGCGCGGCCCTCGCCGCGGATTTCTCCCTGTCCCCCGCGCGCCTGGCGCTCCAGCTCGTGCTCATCGTCCTCTGCATGGTCGCCGCCCGGACGTGGGCGATGCTCGTCAACCGCCTCGCCGATGCGCGCATCGACGCCAGGAACCCACGCACCACCCGCAGAGCCATGGCCAGCGGCGACCTCTCCACCCGCGACGGGCGCACCATCGCCCTCGCCTCCGCCGCCCTCTTTTGTGCGTTCGCAGTCCTCTTCTGGCCGCTGACCGGCAACCCCTGGCCGACGTACCTCTGCGTGCCCGTGCTCGGGTTCATCGCGCTCTACAGCTTCACCAAACGCTTCACCGCGCTCTGCCACATCTTCCTCGGGGCGGCCCTGGCGCTCAGCCCCGTTGCCGCGGTCATCGCGATCGACCCGGCCTACCTCGCTGGGCCCACGATCTGGCTCATCGCGGGCTTCGTCCTGCTCTGGGTCGCGGGCTTCGACATCATCTACGCGCTCCAGGACCTCGACTTCGACCGGGCCGAGGGCCTGCACTCCGTTCCCGCCGCCCTGGGCTGGAAACGCGCCATCTGGGTGAGCCGCCTCTGCCACCTGATCGCGTTCGCCTCGCTCGCCCTCGCCTGGCACTCGGAGCCCCGGCTCGGGGCCGTCTTCCTCTTCGCGGGCCTCTCGCCCGTTGCGGGGCTGCTCGTCGCCGAGCACGCGGTCCTCGCCCAGCGTGGCAAGGCGGGCCTGGACATGGCCTTCTTCACCCTCAACGGCATCGCCAGCGTCACACTCGGGCTCGCCGGTATCGCCGACATCGTCCTCTGAATCTGCTACCTGCTTTCGCCGCCGAAGGCATCGGCAGGCGTGCCCGTGAAGTACGCGGGATCGTGCGCAAACGGCAATGGCTCGTCCTTGCGGATCGCATCCAACACAGCCGCAAAGTCCGCCCTGCACCGAAACCCAAGCTCGTCCTCGGCGTGCGATGGGTCGTACACCCGGCCGATCGATCGCGGCAAGGCCCAGCCGCGCCTGGCGTACAGCTCCGGCGCTTCCGGGAAGTACCGCGCGACCACCGATGCCGCATCTTGCTTGAGCTCGCGCAGATCATCCCGCAAAAACGGCGGCGGCGCCGAGACGACATACACCCCAAAGCCGATGTCCGTGGCCTTGTCGAGCGCTCGGATATGCGCCTCCGCTGCATCCTCCACCGTGAGCCGACGATGAAGAAACTCATTCGCCTTCGTATTCTCACCGCTCGTTGCAAGTCGGTGCGACAGATCGTCATCCTCGGGGAAGAACCGCCCCGTCCGCAGCACGACGCACGATAGGCCCTCCTCAAGATGCACCATCCGGCACAGGTTCTCCGCGGCGAGCTTGGTGACGCCGTAGATGTTCCGAGGATCGAGCGGGGCCGTGTCACGATTGAGCCACACCGCTTCCTCGCCACGCTCGGCGCGGATGGAAGCCGAGATCATCAGCGACGTCGTCGACGTGAACACAAACCTCTCGTGCCCGGCCCTGACCACGGCCTCAAGTAGATTCAATGTGCCGCGCACGTTCACATCGATGAATCTCGACGCCGGGTGCCGCCCGATGTCCGGCTTATGCAGCGTCGCCGCGTGCACAACCGCCTCAACCCCGTGGTCGCCGAACACGCGCTCGACGCACTCGGGGTCGGCGATGGAGCCGACAACCGTCGTGTGCTCCCCGGGCGAAACGTCGAGGCCGACCACCGTGTCGCCCCGCGCCGCGAGGCGGGGCGCCAGATGCCGACCGAGCCAGCCCGAAGAGCCGGTCAGCAGCACACGCAGATTCTGTCTCGTCGATCGTTCCAAGGGCCATTGTTGAGCCGCAGCCAGCCAAACGCCCGATGATCCCGCCCTCGCCGGCCACGAACCCAAGGGAGGGACTCCAAAGCCGCCCTGGGCCACCCCAAGCGAGGCATCTGTTTCAATAATTTCTGAAAGAACCGCTCGACTCGACCACCCCCGGATCGGATAATCAAGCGATGCCCAAGCCCCAAGGCCAGCACGAGCAGCTTACCCTGGCCCAGGACCGTTTCATCGCCTCCTGGGGCCAGATGGCCGGCGCCTGGGGCATCAGCCGAACCATGGCCGAGGCCCACGCCCTCCTCTACATCACGGGCCACCCCATGAACACCGACGAGATCATGGACCGACTCCAGATCTCCCGAGGCAACGCCTCCATGTCCATCCGCGCCCTCCTCGACTGGGGCATCATCAGCCGCACCCACAAACGCGGCGACCGCAAGGAGTACTTCGAGGCCGACCAGGACGTCTGGTCCATGTTCCGCTCCATCGTCCGCGAGCGCATGAAACGCGAGGTCGAGCCGCTGCTGGCCACGCTCTACGAGATCCGCGACGCCTCGCCCGCGCCCGACGACGCCACGGGCAAGGACCAGAAGGAACTGCTCGCCCACCAGAAGCGCCTCGAAGAGATGCTCAGCTTCATGAAGGTCATGGAAAAACTGAGCCAGCGTTTCGTGAGCCCCTCGGGCTCCGGGCTCGAGCTGGCCGCCAAACTGCTGAGCAAACTCGACCGATGAGCACGATCCGCTCCAACCCGCGCACGCGCCCCGAGACGACCACGCCCGCCCTGCGCACGGGAAGCGTCGTCTGGACGATCGAGCGCCGGGCCGCCCTGCTCGCCCAGCCCGAGCTCGGATTGGACACGAAATCGCGCAAGCCCGTGGAGCTCCGCATCTCGTTCGAGAGCGAGCAGGCCCCCGCCGCCGAGCTCTTCGATCCGGGCACGAACCGCTCCTTCCCGATCGAGCTCGTCCGTCCGCAGGTCACGTTCCTCGACGCCGAGCCCTACTACATGCACGTCGAGATCGCGAGCGCCGGCGAAACGATCCTGAGCGCCACGGTCAAGTCGGGCCCCGAGTCCTGCCGCCTGCTCTACGCCCGCACGTCGCTCCTGTCGCGTCTGCAGATCAAGGGCGGCAGGTACCCCTCGCCCGGCTTCTTCCGCGACGCGCACTGAGCATTCCCAAGCCCGATCAATCGAGGAACAAGCGCGAGGGCGTGCCGCCCATATCTCGCCTGAGTAAGGCCGGCGTCGTGCCGTAGCGCGAGGCGAAGGCCCTTCCGAAGTGGCTCTGGTCGCAGAAGCCCGCGTCGACCGCGATCGAGGCGATGGGCTTCTGGGTCGTCAGCAGCGTGTCGGCTGCGATCTGCAACCGCCTGACACGCAGGTACTCCCCGACCGTCACGCCGAGCCGCTCGCGGAACGTGCGCGCCACATGCGAGAGGTTCAAGCCCTCATCCGCGGCGATCTCACGCACGGTCAGCCCCTCGGCGGGATCATCGAAGAGCCGCTGCCGCACGCGCACGAGCCAGCCCGGCCAATCCGTCTCACGGGTTTCGCGCTGACCCGTGACCGACGCCTCAAGCTGTGCGCACCACTCCTCGATCGAGACGAGCGACGCCGAATCTCCCGACACGATCTCTCGCACGATCGCGAGCATGGGCCCCGGATCGGGCTCGGCCATCGCGTCAGCGCTGAGCGGAGCGCCGCTCGGCTTGTTGATGTGCAGCACCGTCGCACCGCCCGGCCCGAACCGCGTCGCGTGCTCGACCCCAGAGCCGTAGAACTGAGCCGTCCCCGCCAGCTTGCCCCGGTCGAACTTCCAGTACCGCTCCCGGCTCGTGCCCGCCATCGTCAGGTGAAACGACGCCAGCTCGTGCGCATGCCACCCGAGCCCCTCGCCCGGCGGATAGTGCGCCAGGACCACGAGCCAGTCCCCAGCGCGGTCCGCCCAGAGCGTCCGCGTGCCCGGCGGATCCAGATGAACCGTGTCTGTCAGTGAGCCCGTTCGCACATCGCCTCCAGAACACAGTCTACAGGGAGCATCCGTGTGTTTGAAGGGGGCGCACACCGCGTTCTAGATCGAAACAGGGCGGCGCGTGATCCTTCTGTCAGACCCTCGCACGAACGCCACACCGGAGAACCCGCCATGACACGCACCACAGCCGCCACGATCATCACCGCCGCACTCGCCGCGCCCGCCGCCGCCCAGGACTGCTCGCTGCTCGACCTCAACGGTTGCGGCTGCGTCAACTTCTTCCAATACTCAATCATGCTCCAACTCGTCATCGACGGCGGGCCCAGCATCGCCGACTACGACAACGACGGCGACACCGACGGCGTCGATCTCGCCTTCTTCGCCGCCAACTTCAACCCCTGCGCCACCACCGGCACGCTCGCCACCGGACTCCCCGAGACGATCTCCCCGATCGTGCTCGACATCGAACCTGTCATCCAGCCCGACGGAAGCACGGGCTACGACATCCTCGTCCCGCTCCCCGCCGGCGATGCCGAGCTCATCAGTGTCACAAACGCCCACATCAGCGACATGGGAGGCGCGTGCTTCATCGACACCAGCGCCCCCAGCTCGGGCAACGCGGCCCTGCCCATCCCGCAGAACATCTTCCAAGCACTCAATGTGCCGTACGACTCCTACATCGCCATCGGCGACCGCTCAAACGAGCCGAGCCCCGTCGCTCCGCTGGCGATCGATCTCGACATCGACGCGTACACGAACGATCGCGTCATCGACGCGCCGATCGGCTGGGTCGGCGATGCCACACGCGTCGGCACACCCACAAGCCCGGGCCTGGGCAGCGCCGACGGCAATACCGACAACAAGGTCGTCATCGCCTCGCTCGTCTCGGAATCCGCGCAGGGCACGTTCACGATTGCATACACCGTCAACGGCAGCCTGCTCATCGCCGAGGCCACCGCCAGCATCGGCGCCCAGTCGTGCACCGCCGACACCAACAACGACGGCATGCTCAGCCCCGCAGACTTCACCGCCTGGATCGCCGCGTTCAACACAGCCGCATCCGAGTGCGACCAGAACGCCGACGGCATGTGCTCGCCCGCCGACTTCACCGCCTGGATCGCCAACTACAACGCCGGCTGCCCGTGAATCTGGGCGGATTTCCCCTCTGCCGACCGAGAACTCCGGAACTCTTCACGGCTCTTTCCCGTATTCTGAGCCGTCGGGCACCGCCCGCGCCGGGGTTTCCGGTACGCTGGAGGCTCACATCACATCCGTCCCAGGGGAGTCCAACCGATGAAGTTGACGAAATGTCCGTCTCTGTCGCCCGCCGCGATCCTGATCGCCGTGGGCCTGTGCGCGACCGCCGGCGCCCAGTCCCAGCCCGAAGCCTCGGCTCTGAACATCATCCAGGCCCCGATCGTCAACCTGCCCGAGACCGCTGAGAGCGCGGTCGCCGTCACCGTGGACGCCTCCGCATTCGACAACGACACCGTCCTGTTGCCGCTCGGCACAGGCGAGACGCTCCGCGCCCGCGTCGAGCGCACACAGCACCACTCCGACGTCTCCACGGGCTGGTCGGGCACGCTCGACGGCGTCGAGCAGGGCTGGTTCAGTGTCGTCCAGTACGAGGACGCCTTCCACGCCATCATCGGCGCGGGCGAACTGGGCAAGTTCAGTCTCCGCGCCTCGGGCCAATATACCGGCGAAGGCCAGCCTATCTACAACCTCATCAAGATCGACGAATCCACCTTCGCCGGCTGCGCCACCAACGATATCGCCAACCCGCAGCGCGCCCAGCTTCCCATCCTTGAGATCGAAGAAGCACCAACAGGCACGGGCATCCTCACCGACACGCACGAGCACGACAACACAGGCCCCGTCTTCGTCGTCGACGACGGCTCCGTCATCGACGTCATGATCGTCTACACCGCACAGGCCCGCAACGGCTGGGGCGGCACAGCCAACATCATGGCCCTCGCCCAGAACTGCATCGACACCTCCAACATCGCCTACGCCAACAGCGCCACCGAGCCCTTCGAGCTCCGCCTCGTTCACGCCGAGGAAATCAGCTACAGCGAATCCGGCTCCGCCAGCGACGACATCTACGCGCTCCAGGACCCAGGCGACGGGCTCATGGACAACGTCCTCCCGCTCCGCGACACCTACGGCGCCGACCTCGTCTCCCTCCTCGTCGACAGCTTCAACGCCTGCGGCGTCGGCTTCCTCGCACCCTTCAACGAGGACCTGGGCTACACCGTCGTCGACACCGGCTGCGCCGTCGACAACCTCAGCTTCCCCCACGAGATCGGCCACAACATGGGCTGCCACCACGACCGCGACAACGCCGGCAGCGCACCCTACCCCTACGCCTACGGCTGGCGCTGGACGAGCACCAACGGCGGCCGATACCGCACGATCATGGCCTACTCACAGAACAGTGATACACGCGTGCCCTACTTCTCCAACCCCGACGTCAACTACATCGGCGTCCCCACCGGCGTCGCCAACTCCGAGGACAACGCCCGCGTCCACGACGACACGCACTACGGCATCGCCAAGTACCGCAACTCCGTCAGCACGCCCGACTGCCTCGCCGACACCAACAACGACGGCATGCTCAGCCCCGCCGACTTCTCCGCCTGGATCGCCGCCTTCAACGCACAGTCCGCCGCCTGCGACCAGAACAACGACGGCTCCTGCACCCCCGCGGACTTCACCGCCTGGATCGCCAACTACAACGCCGGCTGCTGATCACACGCGCACAACTCCACCTCACCCGACCCCTCGCCCGCGCGAGGGGTCTTTCTTTCCCTCCCTCTCCCGCGCCCCGCGGGAGAGGGTGCCGAGCAATGCGAGGCGGGTGAGGGTCTTCGCATTCCCTCCCGTGCCACGGCCGTGTCGGCCGTGCTCTCTACCTCCTCTTCTCACCTCCTCCCTCACCCGAACACCCCGCCTTTGTGTCCCGAAAACTCAGCCTTTGCGCACACTGAACGCCCGTTTCGCATGTTCGGTATTGACGCAGAGCGACGCTCAGGTAGGCTGCTCATAAGAGATGGGATCGGGAGGGACAAGAGGGCCACGCCAGGCGTCTTCGGACGACCCGGGCAGGCCTGAGGGGTAGGCGGAGCTCGCCGCGATTGGCCATTGTGCCCCGGCAATCTGGCTCGCCAGCCGCCCCACCCCCATCCCCTTTTTCTTTTTTGTATTCCACGCACAATCAAGACCAACGCAACGCTGCCGGATGCGTGATCTCAATCCCCCGCGCGCCTCTCGGGTCTCGGCTCAAGGAACAGGATCGTCGTCGCCTCCGCCACGACGCCTAGGTCCGTGTCCTCGATCTCGACGACGATGGGCACGGGGTCGCTGCCCAAGGGGGCCGTCACGACGAGCCAGATGCTGATGCGCCCAGACGCCGACGGGGGCAAATCCCCAACGATCGCCCGGCCGATACGCACGCTCGCCGATTCCGCGACGGGCGTGCGGAGCCGCGCCACGCCCCCGACCAGCGGCGTATCCCCAAAGTTCTTCACGTTGCACACCAGATGCACATCGTCGCCCGGGCGAAACCGGAGCTGGCCCGAGACCGGATCCACCGTGCGGCCGTGGCGGTCGGGCAGAATCTCGAGCGTCGCCTCCAAGGCGGGCAGCGGCAGCGGGTCCATCGCGACCGCGAACGTCTTCGACGCGTCCACCTTGGCGTTATGCTGCTCGCTCGTCGAGACCGCGTAGCTCGCGGCGCTCTGGCGTTCGCGCCTGGGCACACTGAGCCGATGCTCGAGCTCGAGCGTCTCGCCGGGCGCGAGCATGCCGAACTGGAACTCGATCGGATCGAGCCCCGAATCCGCTGGCGGCTCGAGCGTCGTGCGCAGCCGATACACCGGATGCGTGCCCGTCGACCGCGCCAAGGCCTTGACCACCGCGCGCCCACCCGCCTGGATGGGCTGGGGCTCGACGCGGAACTCGATCGACGCCGACCCGC
>JBGSIX010000133.1:0-13969 GCA_041742315.1 Phycisphaerales bacterium
GAGGGGGCCGCGTCGCGGGCCTCGATCGTGATCCGCACGACGCGCGTCGGGCTGCTCTCGGTGACGCGGACGAGCGCGCCCTCGAGCTCGAGCGTCTCGCCCGTCTCCGGGATGCGACCCAGCTTCGTCACCACGAACCCGCCCAGCGTGTCGTACTCGTCGCTCTCGGGGATCTCGATGTCGATCGCCTCAAGGTCGTCGTTGGCCTCGTCGACACGGATCGACGCCTCCGCGCGCGCCGTGCGCGCCGGCACATCGATCTCCAGCTCGGGCTCCTCGTCCTCTTCGTCGTCGTACTCGTCGAAGATGTCGCCGAAGACCTCTTCGATGATGTCCTCGATCGTGACGAGCCCGCTCGTCCCGCCGTACTCGTCGGCGACCATCGCCAGGTGGACTTTGTTCGTCACCAGCTCCGCCAAGAGCTCGCGCACGGCTTTCTGCTCGGGCACGAAGAGCGCCTTGCGCACCACATTCTCGAGCCGGAACACCTGGCCCTTGCGCTGGCTCCCGAGCCAGGCGAGCAGGTCCTTGACGTACAGGATGCCCACGATCTCGTCGAGGCTCTCGTGGTAGACGGGGATCCTGCTGTGCCCGATCTCCTGCACGAGCGCCAGGATTTTGTCGAGATCGTCGGTCAGCTCGATCGCCTCGACGTCCGTGCGGGGGGTCATGATCCGCTCCACGCTCGTCGTGCGGAAGCTGACCACGCCCTCGATCATCTCGCGCTCGGATTCGTCGAGCTGCCCCTCGGCCTCGCCCATCTCCGCGACGCTGATCAGCTCGGCGCCGAACGCCTCGTTGCCGTCCGTCGTCGTCGCGCCGGCGAGCCTGCGGATCGCCTCGTCCATCACGTCCAGCACCCGGCGCACCGGCACCAGAGCCAGGTGCATCCCCCGGATCAGGATCGAAAAGAGCACCACCGTTCGCTCGCCCGCGTGCGTCGCGATGGACAGGGGCAGGACGTACCCGAAGAGCCACATCACGGGGGTGGCGATCAGCGTCGCGATGACGATGTCTCCGCCTGTGAACCCGACCGAGGCGTCGTGCCCGCGGACCGTATTCACCCAGATCAGGACCGCCAGCGCGACGAGGATGTTGGCGAACACGCGCGGCAGCGCGATCGATGAGGCGTGACCGGAGCGGTCCTCGAGGATCTTGCCCGCTCTGGCCCTTGTGCCCGGCGAGCCCCGCTCGGCGAGCTGCTCCATCTTCGACCGCGACAGACCTCGCAGCGAGAGGTGCAGCGTCGAGCACACCGCGCCGAACACGAGCGAGGCAAAGGCGACCCAGAACGCGAGCGTGGCGGTCATGACGCGCCCCCCGCTTGCCCGGTTGCTTCGTCCCGGGCGAAGACCACGCCCGCGCCGATGGCCGACAGGATCTCGTCCTCGCGCCGGTGCATCGAGGCCGCGCCGAATTCACCCTCATCTTCGTGGTCGTCGTAGCCCGTGCAGTGCAGGACGCCGTGGACGATGTAGAGCGCCAATTCCTCAGGGACGCCGTGCCCGCGTTCGCTGGCCTGCCTCCGCGCCTCGTCGGCGCAGACGACGATGTCCACGTCGAGCACGCTCGGATCGCCCGAGAGATCGAACGTCAGCACATCGGTCGTGCCGGGTGTGTCCTTGTGCTTCTCGTGCAGGGCGCTCATCCGCTCGTCGCCCACGACCTGGGCGCGAATCTCACCCGAGAGCCCGCCGGCGGCAAAGTGCGCCCGGGCCGATTCGAGGAGCGAGCTGAGCCGATCAAAGTCGGCGCGCCCGAGTATCGCACGGGGGTCCAGAAGTTCGGCGATCAGCGGGCGAGCCGAAGGCGCACCCATCCGAGGTCGGCCCGGACTGTCGTCTTCCGCGGGAGGCTCTGGTTTCTCGTCCATCTTTGGGACTGATCCGGGCGGCTCCGGTTCCTCCGGGCCGCTCAGGCACATGCAAGGCCGGGCTCACGCCGGCCCGTCGGCTCACTGTAAGGCATTTCGACCCCCTCGGGCGAGGACTTTGCCCCCAGCTGTGCCCAATCCGCCCGTCCGAGAATCACTCCGAGGCTGCGGGCTTCTGAAGGATCGCGTACGCCGTGGTCATCGAGGGCATCCCGTCATTCGGGCGGACCAGGGGCTCGTTGTACCCCGTGGCGATCGATGCCGTCAGGAAGCTGTGAGTGTCGTCGGCGTCGAACGCCAGAATCTCGAGCCCAGCGTTCTGGATCATCTCGGTCGAGAAGGGCAGGCGGACATCCGAGTAGGGCAACGTGTTCGAGGGCTGGCGGGGCTGGATCGGGCCGTAGGCGTAGTTGATAAACCGCCCGCCCGGCGCCAATGCCCCGGCGATCGCATCCACGAAAGCCTCACGCTCGCAGGGCAGCGGGTGAAGCGACGCGCCCGGTGTGATCCACCTCGGCGGCTGCGCGGTGATCGTGCTCAGCCCCTTGGAGATCCAGTCGCTCGCGAGAATCAGGTCATACCCACTCCCGGGAACGGGCGATCCCTCGCCGGGCCAGTTCGAACGCACGACGCGGAGCTTGCCCGCGGGCAGCTCGCCGAAGCCATCAACCGCGCCGACATCGCCCGGCTCGGAGTAGAGCGCCGAGAAGCGCTGCTGGTCCTGGACGATCGTCACATCCGCGCCCAGGCTCGCCAGGAGCCGACCCTGCGTGATCACGCGCGGGTTGTAGAGCAGCACCTTCTTGCCCGCGAGCCCCTCAGGGGAAGCCATCTGCGTGCCCGAAACGACAAGATCCAGCGCGAGCACATCCAGGAGCGGCCGTTCCGAGACCGCCATGTAGTACGCCAGCTCGGTGACAGGCCGGAAGTTCAGGCCCTTCTTCTGCTTCTCATCGAGCGTCGCGTATTCCGCCTCCGTGTACGCGGTCATGAACGGACGGTCTACCCACAGGTACCGCCGGAGCTGGTTCGGGAGCGTCGCCACGGCATCGAGAAACGCCCGGCCCGTCTCGGTTCGCGCAAAGGGCTTGATGATCTCCGCGTGCTCGACGAACACCTCAAGCCCCGGCACCTTGCGGTTGTCCGTCGGGATTTGGTCCACCATCGGCTGAGCGTCAGCCAGTCCGCAGGCCGCGCTCATCAACATCATCGAGAGCAGGCGTGTGTACTTCATTCCTTCGTTCCTCATCAGTCGTGGTACAGACGTGCCCGGCGGGCGATGCACTCAGCCGCGGGCCGCGGCTCCAACCGAAACCGTCACCGGCACGTGCGAGGGCCTCACCCGGGCCTCGAACTCGCCCCGGAACTTGTTCATGATCGTCCGCAGCGCCCAGTTGTTCCCGTCCGCCAAGCCGCAGATCGTCGTGCCCGGCATCGATCCCATGCTCGTCCCGATCTCGAGCGCCAGATCCAGGTCCTTTGTCCGCGCGTCGCCCTCTTCGATCCGGCACATGAGCTGGTAGAGCCACCCCGAGCCCTCGCGGCAGGGCGTGCACTGCCCGCAGCTCTCGTGCTTGAAGAACCGCGCGATGTTCCGCGCCACGGCGACCATGTCCGTGTCCTCGTCGAACACCGTCGGGCAAGCCGTCCCTAGACCCAGCACGTTGTACTTGCGTCCGATATCGAAATCGAGCTCCGCCTCGTACTGATCGGTGCCCAGGATGCCCATCGACACCCCGCCGGGGATCGCGGCCTTGAACTTCTTCCCGCCGCGCACACCGCCGCAGTAGTCCTCCACGAACGTGCGCAAAGGAATGCCCAGCTCGAACTCGTACACGCCCGGGCGCTCGACGTGGCCCGACATGCCCATCAGCTTCGTGCCATAACTCGGCGGCCCGCCCACCGTGCTCTCAAGGCCCTGGCCCATGAACCACTTGGCGCCGTGCTCGATGATCGTGGGCAGGTGCGCCAGCGTCTCGACGTTATTGATAATGGTCGGTTTGCCGAAGAGGCCCTTGATCGCCGGGAAGGGCGGCTTGATCCGGGGCCAGCCTCGCTTGCCCTCGAGCGCCTCGAGCAGCGCCGTCTCCTCGCCGCAGATGTACGCCCCCGCGCCGCGGTGGACGTAGCAATCGACTCGGAACGGCTCGCCGCCCGTGTTCTCGCTCGAATTGATCAGGCCCTTGTCGCCGAAAATGCCGTGCTCGTACGCTTCTTTGAGCGCGTTCTCAAGGACCTTGGCCTGGTGGTGGTACTCGCCGCGGATGAAGATGTACGCCTTGTTGAGGCCGCAGGCGTAGCAGCAGATCGCGATGCCCTCGAGCACCGCGTGCGGGTCGAAGTCCATCAGCAGCCGGTCCTTGAACGTGCCCGGCTCGGATTCGTCCGCGTTGATCGCCAGGTACCGCTCGGCCCCCTCTTCGCCCGGTTTCTTGCCCTCGGGCACCGGAGGCAGGAACGTCCACTTCAGACCCGTCGGGAAGCCCGCCCCGCCCCGCCCCCGGAGCATCGAGGTCTTGACCTCATTTGTCACGTCGGCGGGCTTCATGGTCAGGGCCTTGCGGAGCCCGACATAGCCGCCCGTTCGGGCGTACTCGTCGTAACCGACGATGTGGCGGTCCTTGAAGTCGCCGTAGGGAGGCGTCGGGATCCGCTTGCAGAGAACGTGCTCGCTGAGTTTGGGCTGCCAGGCCATGGTCATCGCTCCGCCCCCGGCAAGTGGGGCTCTATGGGTCGTCTCGGGGCAGATACTAGCGTCCAGAACGCCCCCCGCAGACTTCGTTGCTCCCCATTCATGCCCCGAACACGGGAGTGATCGCCTCTGCCCGGGGAGTAGATTCACCGGAGATGTGTGTAAAAGAGAGAGAGTCTCTCTTTGGAATCGCGGCATTTTGAGTAAACTGGCCTCGCCGGGACAAACACCCCGGCTCCATCAACATGGGATGGACCAACACAGAGAGGGATACGGCATGTTGCGCACAACATCGGTGGTCGTCGTTTTGGCGGGCTTGGCCTGCGGCGTCTCGGCTCAGGAATACCGCTCCGTCGACGGCTCGGGGAACAACCTCAGCGACCCCATGATGGGCGCTGTCGGCTACTCGCTCCTCCGCGAATCGAGCGGCGCCCACTACACCGACGGCCTCGGCGCCATGCGATCGGGCCCCTCGCCCCGCGAGGTCTCCAACGCGCTCTCGGCCCAGACCGCGCCCATCGGCAACGACCGGAACCTCTCGAGCATGTTCTGGCAGTGGGGCCAGTTCCTCGACCACGACTACGCGCTCATTGACACTGGCTCCGAATCCGTGCCCATCTCAGTCCCCGCGGGCGATCCCTTCTTCGATCCCACCAACTCCGGCACCGCCACCATCGGCTTCCACCGCTCCGCCTTCACCGGCGGCATCACCGGCCCGCGCGAGCACCAGAGCCAGATCACCCACTACCTCGACGCATCCAACATCTACGGCTCCGACACCCTCCGCGCCGACACGCTCCGCTCCTTCTCCGGCGGACGCATGGCCACCAGCGCCGGCGATTTCATGCAACACCACGGGCCTCAACAACGCCAACGAGGGGCCCATCCCGGGCGACCAGCTCTTCCTGGGCGGCGACATCCGCGCCAACGAGCAGCTCGGGCTCACCTCCATGCACACCCTGTGGGTCCGCGAGCACAACCAGTGGGCCGACCGCCTCGCAGCCGAGAACCCGTCCTGGGACGACGAGAAACTCTTCCAGATGTCCCGCAAAATCGTCGGCGCCCAGGAGCAGAAGATCACCTACACCGACTGGCTCCCAGAGATGCTGGGCACCACCCTCGCGCCCTACTCGGGCTACGACGAGAACGTGAACCCCTCGATGTCCGCCGCGTTCACCACCGCCGCCTACCGCATCGGGCACACGCTACTCAACTCGCAGCTCCTGCGTGTCGGCCCCAACGGCGAGGACAACGGCGCGTTCAACCTCCAGGACGCCTTCTTCAACCCCGCGCTGATCACCACCCCCGGCACCTTGGACGACCTCTTCCGAGGTCTTGCTTACCAAGAGGCCAACCAGATCGACACCCAGGTCGTCGATGACATCCGCAACTTCCTCTTCGGCCCTCCAGGCGCGGGCGGCCTCGACCTGATCTCCCTCAACCTGCAGCGCGGGCGTGACCACGGCATCGCCGACTACAACACCATGCGCCAGGACTTCGGGCTCCCCGCCGTCAGCGATTTCTCCGACATCACCAGCGACGCCACCCTCGCCGCCGCCCTCGAGTCCGTCTTCGGCGACGTGAACAACATCGACGCCTGGATCGGGCTCATGGCCGAGGACCACGTCCCCGGGGCCGCCATCGGCGAGAGCCTGCTGACCATCTTCAGCGACCAGTTCACCCGCCTCCGCGACGGCGACCGCTTCTTCTACCTCAACGATGCCGAACTGCTCCCCTATCTGAGCGAGATCGAGAACACCACGCTCGCCGACATCATCTCGCGGAACACCGGCGCCTCGCTCAGCGGGAACGTCTTCGTCGTGCCCGCGCCCGCCTCGATCGCGCTGATGGGCATGGGCCTCGTCGCGATCCGCAGGAGACGGTAAACCCACGGATCTCAATCCGTGGGCTTTCTCACGGATCCCAATCCGCAGGCATTGAAATGCATCTGATCCCAACGGACCCCTCGCGCAAGCGGGGGGTCTTTCTTTGCACGCGGCGCGCCCGGATTCCCCATACCATCCGGGAAGGAGGTTCTTTGACATGGGCGCGGACATCATCGACTACAAGATCATCGGCGACGACATGCAGGCCGTCATCGTCACCCTCGACCCGGGCGAGGCCGTGGTCGCCGAGGCGGGCGCGATGATGTACATCGACCCCGACATCGAGATGGCGACGCACCTCTCGATGAAGGCCGGCGGCGCTGGCGTGGGCGGGGCGTTCGGCAAGCTCTTCGAGGCGGGCAAACGCGTCATGACGGGCGACTCCTTCTTCATCACCTACTTCGCCAACAACGGCCAGGTCCGCCGCGACTGCGCGTTCGCCGCGCCCTACCCCGGGCACGTCATCCCCATCGAACTGGCCGACCACGGCGGGCAGCTCGTCTGCCAGAAGAACTCCTTCCTCTGCGCCGCGCGGGGCGTCGAGATCGACATCGCGCTCCAGCGCAAGCTGGGCGTCGGTCTCTTCGGCGGCGAGGGCTTCATCCTTCAGAAACTCTCAAGCCCCACGGGCAACGGGCAGGCCTTCCTCCACGCCGGGGGCTCCACCATCAAACGCACCCTCAAAGCGGGCGAGACGCTCCGCGTCGACACGGGCTGCCTCGTGGCCTTCGAGAAGTCCGTCGGCTACGACATCCAGTTCGTCAAAGGGATCAAAAACAAGCTCTTCGGCGGCGAGGGCCTCTTCTACGCCGCCATGACCGGCCCGGGGAACGTCTGGATCCAGACCCTCCCGTTTAGCCGCCTCGCCGACCGCATCATCGTCGCAAGCCGCACACAGAAGGGCGAGGGCTCGGTTCTCGGCGGCGTGTTCAAGATGATGGATGGGCGATAACCCATGCGGACGCGCCCGCGCGCCGATAGCCTCCGTAAGACCCTGCGCCCGCAGGACGAGCACGAGCGACCCCCGGAGCACCCATGCGCGCCCTGATCCTGGCCGATAGCTGCAACCCCGAATGGCCGAGCCTGCCCATCGTGGGCTACAAGGCCGCGCTCGCGCTCGCCGAGGTCTGCGATGTCACCGTCGCCACGCACGTCCGCAACCGCGAGAACATCGAGAAGCACGGCTTCGGCAAGGCCGAGGTCGTCTACCTCGACAACGAATACATCGCCCGCCCCATGTACAAGGCCAGCACGCTCATCCGAGGCGGCAAGTCCGTCGCCTGGACCGCCGGCATCGCGATGAGCTACCTGCCCTATCTCGCCTTCGAGCGCCAGGCCTGGAAGCACCTGGGCCAGCGCATCCGCGCCAAAGAGTTCGACGTCGTTCACCGCGTCACGCCCATGTCGCCCACGCTGCCCAGCTGGATCGCGGGGCGCGGCGGCGTGCCCTTCGTGCTCGGGCCTCTCAACGGCGGGCTCAAGTGGCCCCCCGAGTTCAAAGCCGAGCTCGCCCGCGAACGCGAGTGGCTCACCTACGTCCGCGGCATCTACCGCCACCTGCCCTACCTCAAGCGCACGTACAAACAATCCGCGTGCATCCTCGCCGGCTTTCGGCACACGATGAACGACATCCCGAAGTGGTGCCACGACCGCGTCGTGCTCCTGCCCGAAGTCGGCGTCGACCCGAGCGTCTTCCAGTCCCGCACGCCCACCAACTCCGACCGCCTCACCTTTGTCTTCGTCGGCAGGCTTGTTCCCTACAAGTGCGCCGACGTCGCCATCCGCGCCTTCGCCCAGAGCGACGACCTCCGCAGGCACCGCCTGCTCATCATCGGTGACGGCCCCGACCGCCCCATGCTCGAAGCCCTCATCCGCGAGCACAAGCTCGAGGACACTGTTGATCTCGCCGGCTGGGTCGATCAGAAAGAGGTCGGCAATCTCCTGCGCAGCGCCGATGTCTTCGTCTTCCCATCGATCCGCGAACTCGGCGCGGGCGTCGTCGTCGAGGCGATGGCCGCGGGCTTGCCCAGCGTCGTCGTCGACTACGGCGGGCCGGGCGGGCTCATCACCGACGAGTGCGGCCGAAAGGTCCAGCTGGGCACCAAGGACCAGATCGCCAGGGCGATGCGCATCCACCTCGACCAGCTCGCGCACGACAAGGACCTGCGCGAGAACCTCGGCGCCGCCGCCCGCAAACGCGTCGAGGACCACCTCACCTGGCAGGCCAAGGCCCGCCAGACGCTCGAGGTCTACGAGTGGGTCACCCACCAGCGCCGCGAAAGACCCGAATTCGCCGTTCAGTAAGGCTCCCCTCCCCCCGTCGCCGGCGGGGGAGGTGCCGAGCGAAGCGAGGCGGAGGGGGAATTCCGCGCAAAATGAACAAAGAATCATCCCGCTGTCACCGCGCGTTCATCGCCATACCCCAATATCCCTACAGATGCGTGATTCGAAACGAGAAGTAGGAAAGGAGCACGCAATGAACAGCGACCAGCTCAAGGGCAAATGGAAAGAAGTCAAAGGACAGGCCAAGGAGAAATGGGGCAAGCTCACCGATGACGACCTCGATGTCATCGAGGGCAAAGCCGACCAACTCGCGGGCAAGATCCAGCAGCGCTACGGCAAGTCCCGCGAAGAAGCAGAGAAGGAAGTCAACGAGTTCTGCCGGACATGCAACTGCTGATCGACAGACGCTGACTTCCAATCCATCTCTGCTCTGAAGACCGGGTGGGTCTTTCGACCGGATCGTGGCTTTCCGCCGCGTCGGCCAAGAAGACTCACCCGTCTTCTTTTTTGGGGGTGGGCTCGACCTCGATCTCTTCGATCGTCGTCCGGCGCAGCGTCACCTTCCCCGCGGGTGTGTCGCGTTCCTCGGTCTCGATCGTGCGCTTGACCTCGTGCGTGTGCGTGCCGGAGGCGGGTGCCCGGAGCGCGCGCCAGATCTCCCCCGTGAACTTGCCGAGGCTCCGCGAGATGCTCTCTTTCTTGTGGCCCATCAGGCTTTTCCTCCCTCTCCACTCGGGGGAGAGGGTGCCGAGCAAAGCGAGGCGGGTGAGGGTCTTCCTCCGCTTCCGTGCTGCGGCCGTGTCACCCGTGCTTCCGTGTGCCACGGCTGTGTCAGCCGTGCTCTTCGCCCCGATCAGTGCCCGTGATTCTGGTTCCGCGCCTCATCGATCAGCCCCGCGATCTGCTCGGGCCTGACGAACTCGTGGAGCGTCTCATCGATCAGAAGCGCCGGTGCCCCGCCGCACGCGCCCAGGCACTCGAGTTCGATCAGCGTGAACGCGTTGTCCTCGGTCGTCTCGCCCACGTCGATGCCCAGCTTGTCCTTGCACGCCTGGGTCACCGCGCCCTGCCCGCAGAACTCGCACGCGATGGATCGGCACACCGCCACGACGTGCTCGCCCTTGGGGTGCGTCCAGTACTCCTCGTAGAAGGTCACCGTGTCGATCACGTCGCTGGGCGTGATCGAGAGGAACTCGGCGACCTCCATCATCGCCTGCTGCGGGATCCAGCCGTAGGTGTGCTGGATCTCGTGCAGCGTCGGGAGCAGCGCGCCCATCGTCGTCTCGTACCGGGGCAGGATCTCGGCCTGCAGATGCTCACGCATCGCGTCCGTCAGGTAGGGCTCGGCCCGCTTCTCGACCTTCGCGCCCGCGCTGTTCTTGGTGATCCATGCCATCCGATGGTCCCTCTTGCTGAGTCAGGCACGATGCTAGCGGCCCGAATCGTCCGCCGCATGGATCGACTGGATCGGGTGCTTCCCGGGGCTGAACTGACGCCCGTCCAGCGCCGTGTGCCCGACCATCGGCCCGCCGAAGAGATACCGGCACAGGCTCCCCTGCCCGCCCTCGACCGTGTTCTCCGCCACAAGCTCCTCGTCCCGGGGCAGCTCCTCCTTGAACGTCCCCCAGCTGACCACGTGCACGGGCTTGCCCGAGGGGCTCGACAGCAGCACCCAGTCGCCCTTGTTCGAGAAGCTCGCAAACTCGCTCGTGATGCCCATCGTAAAGACCCAGGCTCCGAGCCGCGCGTGCTTCTCCTTGGGCGCCGCGATCTCCGTGCCCACGTCTGCGCTCTCGCTCATGCCGAAGCCGTTGAACACCACCACGACCTCGCCCGGCTCGAGCGTGAAGTCGGGGAAGGTGAACTCCACCGCGCCCTGCCCGCCCGCGTTGCGGTCGCTCAGCGTGTAGCCCTTGAGCTGGATCGCCCGGTCGTGCGGGTTCATGAGCTCGACGAACTCGTCCCCCGCCGCGTCGCGCCGCCCGTCCATGTTCGCGTCGCCCGCGTCCTTGGGCACCGCCGCCAGGATCTCGGTGATCAAGGGGTGCGGGAACACGACCAGCGATTTGTTGTCGTCGTGCTCGGGCTGAGCCCCGGCGAGCAGGGCCGCCAGCGCGATCGAATGGATGAACATCGCTCCGCTCCTTCTTAGTTCGGGTTCTTGTCGATGATCCACCAGTCCACGCCCGGGATGCCCCTGGGCAGGAAGACGCCGATCACGTGCGCCGTCGTCTGCCCGCTTGGGATATTCACGCTCGCGCGCGGGGCCGCGATGCCCTCGGGCTGGGCAAAGAGACGTGCCGACCAACGCGGCGCCTTGGCGGGCCCGAGCATCGCCGCGTCGCCCGGCGCGAGCCGTTTGCTGTCGAGCACCTTCGTTCCGCCGTACCACGAGGTGTACACCAGATCCACCCGCACCGGGTGCGGCGACTGGTTCGCCACGTTCGCGCTGAACGTCCCCGAGCACCCAGCCAGGAGCCCGAGCACCGCCAGGAGCAAACCGAACCGGAGTGTGCGAATCTGGGCGCTCATGCGTAAGGCTCCAATCGTCCTCAGTGTGTCGGGTGCGTCCGGGTGATGCAAGACTCGGGTTCCTACTCGCGCCGGATCGAGATGCGGAGGGTGGAGCCGCCGTACTCGTCGTTGCCCACCTCGGCGAACGTCTTGCCCGCATCGAGCCTGACGCGCTCGGCGAACCCGCCCGACCCGCCCATGGGTGTCACCGTGAGCCGGACCCGGTCCGTCAACGGCGCCTTGACCGGCCCGAGCGTCCGGTACTCGCCCGGCCCGAGCACCGCCTTGGTCAAGACCTGCTGACCCGAGCCCAGGCTCTCGATTTCGAGCCTCGCCTCGATCGTCGATCGCGTCGAGTTCGTCAGATCCAGCGTGTAGCTGCTGGCGCACCCCCCGAGCAGCAAAGCCGCCAGAACGCCTGCCAGAAGCCCCAGAACGCGGTTTGGGTGTGCGATCGATGCCATGCCCCGATCGTAGGGCCACCCGGAACTCGCGAATTTGAGATCCAGACTTGCCCGGAGCCGGAACGAAAGTATACTTGCATTATGGCGTCAGTATTCAAACAACGTCCCGCGACCCCAAAGCAAGCCGCAAGGCGCCGGGCCCGCCTCGACGAGCTCCTCGAGCCCGCCTTCTTCAAGGCCCTGGCCGACCCGACCCGGGTCAAGCTCCTGGCGTGCCTGGCCAAGTGCGGCAGGCCCTGCTCGGTCACCGAGATCGCCCAGTGCTGCGCCCTGGATTTTTCCATGGTCGCCCGTCACCTGGCCGCTCTTGCCAAAGCGGGCGTCCTGACCTCCCGCAAAGAAGGCCGAACCGTCTGGTACGAGGCCCCGCCCGAGCTCGCCGCCCGCTTCCGCGCGATCGCCGAGGCTCTCGACGAGCTCGAACCCGAGGGCTGCTGCGAAGGAGACTGCTGTGGCTGATCGACTCCCGCGCGTGCTCTTTCTCTGCACGGGCAATTCCTGCCGGAGCCAGATGGCCGAGGGCTGGGCCCGGCACTTGCTCGCGAACACCATCGACGCGTGCAGCGCGGGCACAGAGCCCCACGGCCTCAACGCTCTCGCGGTCCGCGCCATGGCCGAAGCGGGGGTCGATCTCTCATCGCACACCTCCAAGACCATCGAGGCGTGCGATCCCGAGACCCTTGATCTCGTGATCACCGTCTGCTCGTCCGCGCACGAGAAATGCCCCGTCTTCCTCGGAAACACCCGCGTCGTCCACCACGGCTTCGACGACCCGCCACGCCTCGCAGCGCACACGACATCTGATGACGAAGCCCTGCCTCACTACCGCCGCGTCCGCGATGAGATCAGGGCATTCGTCCTGACGCTCCCCGACCTCCTGACGCAGCAGAAGCAAGGGGGCAGCCGATGACGCTCGCCCCCGCCTGCCCGCGCAAAAAGCTTGCCTTTCTCGACCGCTTCCTCACACTCTGGATTTTCCTCGCCATGGCGCTGGGCGTCGCGATTGGGTACTTCATCCCGGGCGTGAGCGGTGCGCTCGATAGCGTTTCCGTCGGCACCACCAACATCCCCATCGCCGTCGGGCTCATCCTCATGATGTACCCGCCCTTGGCCAAGGTCCGCTACGAGAAGCTCCCCGAGGTCTTCCGCGACTGGAAAGTCCTCGCGCTCTCGCTCGTGCAGAACTGGATCGTGGGGCCCGTCCTCATGTTCGCGCTCGCGGTCCTCTTCCTCCGCGACTATCCCGAGTACATGGTGGGCCTGATCCTGGTCGGCCTGGCGCGGTGCATCGCCATGGTCCTCGTCTGGAACGACCTGGCCCGGGGCAGCAACGACTACTGCGCGGGCCTCGTCGCCTTCAACAGCATCTTCCAGATCCTGTTCTTTGGCGCCTACGCCTGGGTCTTTATCACCTGGCTCCCCGCCAAGCTCGGCCTCGAGGGAGCCGTCGTCGATATCACCATCGCGCAAGTCTTCGTCAGCGTCCTGATCTACCTGGGCATCCCCTTCTTTGCGGGCATGGTGACCCGCCTCGTGCTCCGCTCGGTCAAGGGCGATGCGTGGTACACGCATACATTCCTCCCCCGCATCTCGCCCATCACACTCATCGCGCTCCTGGCGACCATCGTCGTGATGTTCAGCTTGAAGGGCGAGAAGATCGTTGCGCTGCCGCTGGACATCCTGCGCATCGCGATCCCACTGACCATCTACTTCGTCGTCATGTTCTTCGTGAGTTTCCTCATGGCCCGCAAGGTCGGCGCGGACTACGAACGAGCCGCCACGCTCGCCTTCACCGCCTCGGGCAACAACTTCGAGCTCGCCATCGCCGTCGCGATCGCGGTCTTCGGCATCGGCTCGGGTGTCGCCTTCGCCGCAGTCGTCGGCCCGCTCGTCGAGGTCCCCGTGCTCATCGCGCTCGTCAGCGTCTCGCTCTGGCTCGGGCGCAGGCTCTACGCAACCACCGAGCCACACGTTCCAGAACCCACACTCACAGGAGAAATACAATGATCAACGAAACCCCAAGCGCATCAAAGTCGCCCTGCTGCGGCCCGGACTGCTGCAACGACACCCAAACCAGCGCCACAACAACCGCCGCCGACACCCGTGACAAGGTCCGCGCGGGCTACGCCGAGATCGCCAAATCCGGCCAGTGGTCGGGCGTGAGCGCTACGCCGCAGAACGCCACAGGCTGCTGCGGCGGGAGCAGCGGCGGGGGCGGCGGCTGCTGCGGCCCGACCACGCTCTCCGCCGAGCAGGT
>JBGSIX010000134.1:0-1980 GCA_041742315.1 Phycisphaerales bacterium
AAGGGCACCCGCAGCCAGTGCCCCATCGAGACCCGGATCGCCTTGCGATAAAGCGGATCGCACGTCGCCCGATCGATCACCAGCGGGCACGCAGGCGTCCCGTCCGCATCGCACCCGCCCAGCGCCGCCGCCAGGCGCATCATCCCGCCCACATTGTCGTGGTTGGCGAGCGACTCAAGCACCAGGCACGCCCAGGCCCCCGCGATCACCTCCCGGACCCCAACATCGGACCCCCGGATCCCCGACGCGAGCACGCCCCTGTGGATCGGAAACCCCACGATCTCGTCCATCACCGCGCGGTCGGCGACATACACCGGCACACCGGGCCCCGCCAATTCAGCAAACTCCCGCGCCAGTGCTTCTCTCTGCCCCGCGATCAGGAGCGATCGCACCCGGTACCGCGACTGCAACATGAGCAGTCTGACCACTTTCTCGCCCTCAGCGATGAACACACCCTCGGGTGCGCCAACCATCGGGCGTGCGAGACGGTTCTCGCGCAGCTGCCGATATTCGACGAGCCGATCGTCATCGGGTGCCTCAACCGGGATCACATTTGCCGGGCTCTTCACGATCCCGCCATCCTACCTTGCCGATGATGACGGACCGCACCGGAGAATGACCGCCCGATGGAATGGTGGCAGGCCGCAATCCTGGGACTCGTCGAGGGCATCACCGAATACCTGCCTGTCTCCTCGACCGGGCACCTGATCATCGCCAGCTCGCTCCTGGGCCTCGATACCCCCGCGCAGAAGAGCGCCGTCGACGCCTTCAACATCGTCATCCAGGGCGGCGCGATCCTCGCCGTCCTCGGGCTCTACCGCCAGCGCGTGGCCCAGATGATCGCGGGCCTCCTCGGCCAAAACCCCGCGGGCCTGCGCCTGGCGATCCGCATCCTCATCGCCTTCTTCCCCGCCGCGATCCTGGGCGTCGTACTCGATGAAATCATCGAGAAGCACCTCTTCCACGCCGGGCCCGTGCTCGCCGCGCTCCTCCTGGGAGGCGTCTACATGATCGCCATCGACCGTTGGCGCATGCGTGCGCACCGGAACACCGAAAGCGCGCCCGAAGAGCCCTCGGGCCTCGAATCCATGACCCTCCGCTCCGCCTTCATCATCGGGCTCATGCAGTGCCTGGCCATGTGGCCCGGGACGAGCCGATCCATGATGACCATCACCGGCGGCGTCCTGACCGGGCTCAAGCCCAAAGACGCCGCGGAATTCAGCTTCCTCCTGGGCCTGCCCACACTGGGCGGCGCGTGCGTCTGGAAACTGTTCAACAACATCAAGGACGCCAAAGAACTCGGCACACCCAACATCTTCGAGACCTTCGGAGCCGCCTCCATCGCCGTGGGCCTCGCCGTCGCCACGGTCAGCGCCGCGCTCGCCGTGCGCTGGCTCGTCGGGTTCCTCAACAAGCACGGCCTCGAAGCCTTCGGCTGGTACCGAATCGCCCTCGCCATCGCTTTGGGCGCCCTCATCTGGGCCGGTCTCGTCTCGCTCGATCACTCCAGCCCCATCACCCCAGACACAACGACATCAACCGCCGAGTGAGTGATTACGCCGCGATATCCACGATCGTGCGGATCTGCTCCGGCGCTGCCGCGGCGCGCAGCATCGACACACCCTCGTCGAGCCGCGCCCGCCGCGTGATCAAGGGTGCCAGATCGACCAGCCCCGACGAAATCGCCTCGAGCCCCTCGGCGATCCGGCCCGACCGCGCGCCCAAAACGCGCAGCTCGTCGTGGATCACCCGCTCCAAATGCGCCGAGAGCGACACATCAAGCCCATCCACCGGCACGGGCGGGCCCTGCATCACCAGCGTCCCCCGCGGGCGCAGCATCCCAAGGGCCGTCCGCACCGCCTCCGACCCGGGCAAACTCGGGCCCGTCTCGGGCTCCAGGCACACCACAACCACGTCCTGATCCGCGCGCAGGCCGGGCTCGGAGATGTGCCGATGCCGGATCTGCCACCGCTCGCAGAG
>JBGSIX010000135.1:0-7565 GCA_041742315.1 Phycisphaerales bacterium
ACCGCGGCGCTGGTGTGCGCGCGGGCGTCCTTGGCGAGTTCGACCAGGTGCTCGTCGCTCCACGAATCGCAGCGCACGAGCACGAGGCGCGTGCCCTTGGTCAGCGCATCGAGCACGCCGACGACGCCCGCGTGCGCTGGATTCACCGCGATCGCGTTCTCCAAGGGCAGGCCTCCCCGACGCTCAAGGCGGCGCATGACCACACACAGCGGGACAGGACCGTCCGCGCGGCCGCCTCGGGCAGCCTGAGCTTACCAGAAATCGTGTTCCAGCGGCTTGCTCGCGGTTTACTTCGCTTCGAAGTACTCAGCGAGCAGGCGGACGCCGAACCCCGTCGGTCCCGCGATGTAGGGGCCCTTGGCGCTGCTGGCCTCGTGGACGCCGGCGATGTCGATGTGGGCCCAGGGGGTGCCCTCTTCGACGAAGTAGCTCAGGAACGCCGCGCCCTGGATCGGGTGCGCCTCGCGGACCGGGGCGCTGTTGACGATGTCGGCGATCGGGCTCTTCATCATCTCGCGGTAGAGCTCGTCATGGGGCAGACGCCAGACACGCTCGCCCGAAGCGGTGCCGGCCTCTTCGAGTGACTTGCGGAGCTTGTCGTCGTCGCACCAGAGACCGGCGAACACCGAGCCCAGCGCCACGACCACGCCGCCCGTCAGGGTCGCCATGTCGATGACCGCGGCGGCGTCCTCCTTCTTGCAGGCGTGGATGAGACCGTCGGCGAGCACGAGCCGACCCTCGGCGTCGGTGTTGGTGACCTCGACGGTGACGCCGTTGGCGAACTCAAGCACATCGTCGGGGCGATAGGCCTCGTCGGAGATCGAGTTCTCGGCGCACATGAGCAGCGCGACGACGCGTTGGCGTGGCTTGATGACGGTGGCGATCGCGTGCATCGCGCCGAAGACCGCGCACCCGCCGTCCTTGTCGCGCTTCATGCCCTTCATGCCGTTGTTGACCTTGATGGACAGGCCGCCCGAGTCGTAGGTCATCGTCTTGCCCACGAGCACGACGGGCCTCGACTTTTTGCCCGCACTCGTCGGCGTGTATTCGAGGCGGATCACGCAGGGCTTGTTCTCGCTGGCGGCCCCGACGGTGATGCACCCGGTCATGCCCATCGACTCGAGCTGGGCGCCCTTGTACACGGTGCACTTGAGGCCGGCCTGTCGCGCCATCTTCTGCGCTTCGCTGGCGATCCAGGCGGGGGTGGCGATATTCGGCGGCGTCTGGCTGAGGTCCCGCGCCAGGTTCGTGCTCTCGGCGAGCCCGAGCCCGCGTGAAAGACCGTTGGTAAACGCCTTGCTCGGGGAACTGAGCGTGATCTTGGTGCGATTGGATTTGGTCGTTGCGCTGCCGCGGAGCTTGTCGTAGCTCCAGCCCATGATCCCGAAGCCCTCGGCCAGCGCGCTGGCGCAGGCGCCCTCGTCGAGCTTGGCGTCCTTGATCGCGCCCGTAAGGTCGATGGTCAGGTTCGTGGCCTTGATGCCGCTGGCGGCTTTGGCGAGCGTCGCGCCCAGGTCGCGGAAGCAGCCCGCGGTGAGCTTGGACTGCGTGCCCAGGCCCAGCACGATCACGCGCGGCGGGTTCTTGCCCTTGCCGGCGGCGGGGAAGGCGTGCGTGACGCTCTGGTACTCGCCCGTGGATTCGGGACGCTTGCAGGCCTCGGCGACCGAGCCGTCGGGGTCGTGCGCCTTGCCCGAAGCGTGCAGGGGCTTGTCCTTGAAGCGGGCGACCACCACAGCCGAGGGCGTGCCCTGACCACCAACCGAGATCGAATCAAACATCGGGCCAGACTCCGTTTACCGCGAGGCATTCCGCGGGACGAAGTCTAGGGGATCTTTCTCACGCGGCTGCGGAGCTTTCCCGGAATTCGGGGTGGATCACGCTGGCGATCCAGCGGAGCAGATCGAGGGTGGTGATGATGCCCACGGGTCGGCTCTTGGCATCCAGAATGGGCAGGCAGGAGATGCGGTTGGCCGCCATCATGAGCGCCACCTCGGTGATGGGCGTCTCGGGCTGGGCCCAGACGATGCCCCGGCTCATGACCTGGTGGACGCGTTTCTCGAGCGTCCAGGCGTCCTTGCGGGCCTCGCTGAGCGTGCCGACGAAGGGGCTCAGGTGCTTGAGCAGGTCGCGGTGGCTGATGACGCCCCGGGCGATGCCGTTCTCCATGACGATCAGGTGGTGGAACCGGTGCTCGTCGAAGAGCCGACGGACGACCGAGAGCGTGTCATCAGGGCTGACGGTGATCACGCGTCTGGACATGATGGTCGAAACGGGCAGCGTCGAATCGATCTCCACCTGGCTCATGTTCGGACCCTCCGAGGGATGTATCGGCCCTGAAGCCAAGGGGCATGGGCATCGGCAGACGCGAGCCCGCTCCGTACACTCTCTCCATGCCACCCAACCCGCACAACCCGCACAACCGGACCCGCTCAGGCCCCTCGCGTCTCGAAGCCCCCTGGCGTCTGGCGTACATCGAGGCCATCGGCAAGGTCGAGAGCGGGCAGGCGGATGCCAAGGCCAAACGCGAGGCCAGGCCGAGCACCGGGTGCTTTATCCGGGACTATTGGCTCGCGCCCGAGGACGACACCCAGAACCACGTCGTCCTGCGCACGGACGCGGGCATGGTCTTTCTCAACGCATATCCCTACGCCAGCGGGCATCTGCTCGTGGCGCTGGGTGAGAGCCGATCCCGGCTCATGGACTACACCCCTGGCGAGCGGGCGGCGCTCTGGGCGCTCGTGGACCGGGCGACGGATCTCATGGAACGCGTGCTCGGGCCTCACGGGATCAACATCGGCGTGAACCAGGGACAGGCCGCCGGCGCGGGTGTGCCCCAGCATCTGCACGTGCACCTCGTGCCCAGATGGAACGGCGACGTGAACTTCATCACGACGGTGGGGGACGTGAGGGTGCTCCCCGGCGCGCTGGACGCGATGGCGAAGCGCTACCGGGAAGCACTCTCCAGATGAAGCAGAGGGGTTACTGCGGGCAGCCGCGGTTGAAGAGTTCGACCCACCTGGTGAAGTCCGAGGACGAGAGGGTGCCGTCGTTATTCATGTCGGCGAGCGGGTTTCCCTGCTGATAGGCGTTCAGCCAGGCTGTGAAGTCGGCGGGCGTCACCGAGGCGTCGCGGTTGACATCGGCGCGGCAGTAGAAGCGGACGTCGACACGGTCGGGCAGGTAGATCAACTCCGGGGTGGGGCTGATGCGGTCGTCGAACAGGAGCACCGAGACGTCATCAAACTCTCCCGTAACCGAGTACGTTCCGGTGGGATCGTCGATTCGGATGAGTGTCACACGCCGGTTGGCGATCGCGATCTGGTTGAGGGGATCGGGCGAGGGGATGACGATGCCGATGACGATGTCGAGTGAACCATTCAGATCGATATCGCCGCCGGAAACGACGAGTTCATCGACGACGAGGTCGCCCTCGTTGGGATCGACTTTGAGCGAGAGCGAGCCCGTCGAAGCCTGATAGAACTCGCCGACGACGCGGAGGGTCTGCTGGGTGGGTTCCAAGAGCAGATCGGGATCGATCTTGACCTTCCCGAAGTTGAAAAAATCGGCTTCGATCTCGCCGGCGCCTCGGATCTCGTGCGAGGGCGTATTGACGAGGGCTTCGCCGGGCGGAACGCTGAGTTTCGGCAGGCTCTCGGCCTGTGCGAACAGGATCCGGCTTGTCTGGGCGCCCAGCCCGGTGTTGCCTTCGAGGAAGGTCGTTTCAACGAAATGCATTTCGGCGCCATCGAGGAGCACAAACTCGTTGGCGTCGAGTGTGCCGTTCGCAGGATCGACATTGAGATACCCGGTGACCCTCGTTGTTCCGCCCAGCAGATCGGTACTCCTGAGCGTGCACTCGCCGATGAAATCGATGGTTGCGTTGGCAAAGGTTGTGAGTGTGCCACCGGAGAGGGTCGCATCGAGGAATGTGATGTTGCCGTTGTTGAGAATCTCGCCGCTGATGGCTTGTCCGAGTGTGTGACCGTCGAAAACGAGTCTTCCTGTGGATTCGATGTTCACAATCCCGCTGTTGGAGAGTCCGCCAGTGAATCGCAGCTCGCCGGAGCCGTTGCCCTGTTTGGCGACGACGATATCGGCGTAGTTCGTGACCCTTTCGATGACACCCTGTCCTTCGATGCGAGACGTTGCGTCGAGGCGGACTTTGCCCCGGATGATCGAGGGGCTGCTGCCTTCGCCGAGCATCCGGATGCTCGTGTTGCTGACAACGGTGTCGCGCCCAGCGCCGTCGCCAAGCGAGAGCACCGACGGCAACGCATGATCCCCAAGGCTTGATCCGAGCGTGATGGCGAGGTTTCCCCCGTCGACACCCTCGATGACGCCGTCAAAGACCGAGAGCTCGGCGCCCTCGTCGATGAAGACCTCGACGGAGCCGTTGCCCTGGAGCCGAAGGATTTCGAAGATCCCATCGACCAGGGCGAGGGGTGTCGTCGCGAGCGAGCCCGGAGGACCGGCGGCCCCGGGGCTGAGTCGGGCGATCTCATTGACCGTGTCCGGCACGTTCGCATCCGACCAGTTGGCGGCGTCGGACCAGAGGCCGCTCTGGGGCAGGAGCCAGTCGCGGGTTTCGATTTGGGCGTGTGATGTTCCGGCCAGGGCGACGAGCGTGAGAACTGCGAGCCCGGTGCGCGCACAGAGAGCGTTCTGCGAATCACAGATCATGGTGTTCCCCTTTTAGCGCGACGTGGAATGACGCCGCCAGCTGCCCCACGCGAATGCGGATCGCAGGGTCCTACGGGTGGACATTCGGCGCAGTTCGCGGCGATCGCGGAAAGTTGACGATTTGCTCCGGCCTTCGGAGGCTGTCAGGGTGTGTTGGGGACGCGCTTCAGATCGGCGTGGTGGATCTCGAGCGAGGCCTTGCGGGCGATCTCGGCGAGCTGGACGCGGTTCTTCAGGCCCAGCTTGCGGGCGATCGAGCTCCGGTGCGCCTCGATCGTCTTGACGCTCCGGCTGATGTCCTTGGCGATCTGCTCGGTGGTCAGGCCCTGGCTGATGAGCGCGAGCACTTCGAGCTCCCGCCGCGAGAGCGTGTCGAGGGGTCCCAGGTTCATGAGCCCGGTCTCGAAGCGCATGTAGTTGCTGGGGATGAGCATCTCGTCGCGGCCGTCGGACTCGGCGATCATGACGAGGTATCGCTGGGGCTCGTCCTCGGGCGTGGGCATGTGGTGGTAGGTGACCAGAAGGGCCTGACCCCGGCGGATGTGCCGGAGCACCGCGGGCTGGCCCGTCTCGTTGAGCTCGTGCATCAGGTTGATGCGTTCCCGGCACCACTCGGCGGGGAAGAGATCGAAGAGGGTCTTGCCCGTGACGTCGACGTCGGGTTTTCCGAGATAGAGGATCTTCGAGCGGGTGTTGGCCCAGATGAACCTGCCGTCGCAGTCGACGAGCGACGCCCCGATGAACGGGTGCGTCAGCAGCACATCGCAGAGTGCCCGAGCTTCCCGGTCTGTCAGATCGCAGACCCCCGAGCCTGCACCGAGTTCGTGCATCGTCATGGATTGACCTTTCCCCAGTGAACGCCAGCATACCAGATGCTTAGGGGTTTCACCGAGTTTGGTTGCCGAAGTTGTGGCACTTCTTCGAGAGCAGGAAGGCCAGCTCGAGGCTCTGGGCGTAGTTGAGCCGTGGATCAAGGGCGCTGGAGTAGTTCTGGTCGAGGTCTTCCTCGGTCACACCCGAAGCGCCCCCGACGCACTCGGTGACGTCCTCGCCGGTGAGTTCGAAGTGTACGCCACCCAAATGGGTGCCAATCTTGGCGTGGATGTCCACACTCTGCGCGAGCTCGGCGTAGATGTCGTCCACGTTCCGCGTTTTCCGGCCCGTCGTTGTGGAACGAGTGTTCCCGTGCATCGGGTCGCAGACCCAGAGAACGGGCGAGCCGGCTTTGTTCACATTCTGGAGCAGGGGTTCCAATTTCTGCCCGACCTCCTTGGCGCCTATCCGCACGATCAGGACCATCCGACCCGGTTCTCTGGATGGATTGAGAACGTTCAGAAGCCGGACGACTTCATCCGCGTCGGCCTTGGGTCCGAGCTTCACGCCGATCGGGTTCCGGATGCCGCGGAAGTACTCCACGTGCGCGCCGTCGAGGCCGCGGGTGCGCTCGCCGATCCAGGGCAGGTGCGTGGTCAGGTTGTAGAAGCCCTGGCGCCTGGGCACGGTGCGGGTCTGGGCGGACTCATACAGAAGGTTGAGCCCCTCGTGGCTCGTGAAGAAGTCGACGCGCGTCAGGTCGTCGACGGCCTTCTCGCCCAGGTTCTCCATGAACCGCAGCGCCGAGGCGAGCTCCCGGCTCATGCTCTGGTACGAGCGCCGGCCATCCTCTGATAAGGCTGCCGATCCGAAGAATCTCAGATCCCAGTACTCCGGGTGGTGGAGGTCGGCGAACCCGCCGTCGATCAGGGCGCGGACGAAGTTGATGGTCATGGCCGCGTGCTGGTAGCCCCGGACCATCATGTGCGGGTCGGGGGTGCGGACGGATTCGTCGAAGGCCTCGCCGTTGACGAGGTCGCCGAAGTAGCTGGGCAGGGTCTGGGAGCTGCCGTTGACCTCTCGGGTCTCGGTGAGGCTCGAGCGGGGCTTGGCGTACTGGCCCGCGAAGCGCCCGACGCGGATGACGGGCTTGCCCATGCCGTGGACCAGGACGAGGGACATCTGCAGGAGGATCTTGAGTCGGCTGGTGATGTGCTCGGGTCGGCAGTCGTCGAGGCGCTCGGCGCAGTCGCCGCCCTGGAGGAGGAAGCGCTGGCCCGCCTGGGCCTGGGCGATCTGAGATTTGAGCTTCTCGATCTCGAAGCTGGTCACGAGGGGCGGGAGGGAGCGGAGTTTGAGCACCGCGCGCTCGACGGCGGCCCGATCCGGGTACAGAACCTGCTGCGGGTCGAGCCTGGTGCGCCAGCTCTCGGGGGACCAATCGCCCGGAGTGCCGATGCCATGCGTGTTCTGGGCGTTTTCGCTCACGGTGTTTCCCTCTTGGCGGTCCCATCATCGTTGCCCGGGCGGGGCCTCTGGGCGTGCAGAGGATGTCGTCGTTTTTGCGCACCCGCCGGTCGAACTCAACGAAAAAACGCAGACAACATCAAAAAAACACAAGCGGACCTCAGATGTGGTCGATTGCGGACCATGAAAAGAGGTCGCACACGGACGTGCGGCCTTGAGGCGCCCGGTCAGACCGGGGCCAGATCGATGCCCGGGTCTTCAGGCTTGTGCCACTCCCCGGGCGCACAAACCGCTCGCGGCCCAACTCGGCCCCGAGGCAAGGAGACTGTCCATGGCTTCGACCGGTACCCGTAAGTCGACCCGACGTTCGACGACCAAACGCACCACCAAGCGCACCGCCAGCGCCTCGGGCCGCAAGCCCGCCGCTCGCAAGTCCGCTCCCAAGAAGACGGCTCGCAAGTCGACCGCCAAGCCCGCCGCTCGCAAGAGCTCGGCCAAGAAGACCGCGACCAAGACCACCGCCCGCAAGACGGCCCGCAAGGCGACCACCGCCAAGCCCGCCGCCCGCAAGAGCAGCGCCAAGAAGAGCACCGCTCGCCCGA
>JBGSIX010000136.1:0-2807 GCA_041742315.1 Phycisphaerales bacterium
CTGGCGTACCTGAAGGCGGCTGGGGCGTCGGGCGGGATCGGGCCGGGCTCGGTGGTGCTGGGCGCGGACACGATCTGTGTGTCTTCGGGTGGGGGCGAGGATGAGCTGGTCGGTCAGCCGCGCGACGCGGCGCACGCGGAGGCGATTCTGCGGTCGTTCGTCGGGCGCGAGCACTCGGTGGTGACGGGTGTGGCGCTCCTCGACCGCGAGACGGGCGAGCGGGAGCTGATGCTCGACGAGGCGGTTGTGGCGTGGGGCGATGTGTCCGACGAAGAGATCGCGGCGTACATCGCCTCGAACCAGTGGCGGGGCAAGGCGGGGGCGTACAACCTGCGCGAGCGGCTGGAGGCGGGCTGGGCGATCCAGTATGAGGGTGATCCGACCTCGATCATGGGCTTGCCGATGGATCTTTTGAATGCGAGGCTGCCGACTTGGGGCATCGAGCCGGGTGTGGCGGCGTGACTCTGGCGGCGACGGGACCGGCGCTGCCGCTGTGGATCGTGCTTCCTCCCTGCGCGATTCTGATGCTCATCCTGGCGGGATACGTGCTGGCGCTGCGCGAGGCGGATGTGCCCGAGTCGCGTCGGCGGATCCGGACGCTGGGGAGCGTGACGATGATGCTCACGCAGCCGTTGATCGTGTACTTGTTTGCGATCGCCACGCCGGCCAATGCGCGGACGTTCATGCTGACGTGGGCGCTGCTCATCGGATTGCTGGGGATCCTGGTGGTCTTGGCGCTGGTGGATGTGCTCAACAACGTGCGGATCAGCGCGAGCGCCCGGAGCGCGTTCCGGAGCGAGCTGCGGAGTCTGGAAGAGGACGTCCGGAGGGCGATGGCGGAGCGTCAGGGGGAGGCCAAGGGCGAGGAGAGCGGGCCGGAGTTGCGGCTCACTGGCGGCGAGGGCGACGCCGGGGAGGGGCGGTGATGCCGGGCGGGCTGGCGCATCTGATGCTCTCGCCGGTGAGCGCGCTGTACAAGCGCGAGATCACGCGGCGGAATGCGAAGTACGACCGGGGCGAGGGAGTGGTGACGCTGGATCGGCCGGTGATCAGCGTGGGGAATCTGTCGGTGGGGGGGACGGGCAAGTCGCCGACGGTGGCGAGGGTTGTGCGCACGCTCCGCGAGGCGGGGTACTGGCCCGCGGTGGCGATGCGGGGCTACGGCGCTTCGAAGACGGCGCAGGGCTCGTCGGACGAGGCGGACGAGTACCGGGCGCTGTTTCCGGATCTGCCGATCGTCGCGAAGCCCAACCGGACGCTCGGGCTGATCGAGCTCTTTGGGAGCGAGGCGGGCGAGCGCATGGACACGGTCGTGCTCGACGACGGGTTCCAGCACCGAAGGCTCGCACGGCAGCTGGACATTGTGCTCATCGATTGCACGCGGAGCCCGCTTGAGGATGCGCTGCTCCCGGCGGGGAGGCTCCGCGAGCCGATGGAGTCGCTGGTGCGGGCGCACGCGGTGGTGCTCACGCACGCGGAGTCGGTGAGCAACGCGGCGGTGGAGGAGATCCTGCGGGCGGTGCTCGGGGTGAAACGGGATCTAGCGATCGCGGTGAGCGAGCACGCGTGGGCCGGGCTGGATGTGACGGGCGAGGCGGAACGTGTGCCGGCGGAATGGCTCGCGGGGAAGCATGTGGTTGGCGTGTGCGCGATCGGGAATCCGGGGCCCTTCTTCGCGGAGCTCACGCGGCGGGCGGGGGCGGTCGCCGAGGAGATCGGTCTCCGGGACCACGACCCGTACCGCGAGGGGACGGTTTCGCGGATCATCGCGTCGGCGAAGGGGAAGGATGCCATCGTGTGCACGGCCAAGGACTGGAGCAAGCTCAGATACGTGCCCGCCGGTGCGTGGCCCTGCCCGGTGGTTCGGCCTGTTCTTGAGCTTCGGATGCGTTCGGGGGGCGGCGAACTGGATCGGTTGATCCTGCGCGCAGCGGGCGAGGGGGCGGAATAAACTCGGTTATGACTTCACTGACCGAGGCCATCTCGCGGATCAGACCCTTCCGGGTGCTCGTGGTGGGCGATCTGATGCTCGACGAGCTGCTCTACGGCGATGCCGATCGTTTGAGCAACGATGCGCCGGTGCCCGTGCTGCACGTCAAACGCTCCGAGCACCGCCCGGGCGGGGCGGCCAATGTGTGCCTGAATCTGGTCGCGATGGGGGGCGAGGTCTCGGTCTTCGGCGTCACGGGCGACGATGCGGACGCGGACAAGCTCCGCGAATCGCTCGCGCGCGAGGGCGTGGGGTGTGCCGGGCTCGTGCGCGATCCGTCGCGGCCTACGACGGTCAAGCGTTCGCTGATCGGTCTGGCGCAGCACAGGCACCCGCAGAAGATGTTCCGGGTGGACTACGAGTCGACCGAGCCGGTGACCGCTGGCGTGCGGTCGGCGATGCTCGACGCGTTCGATGCGGCGCTGGCGGACGCGGACGTGGTGTGCATCGAGGACTACAACAAGGGCGTCTGCTCGCTTGATCTGTGCCAGGAGGTGATCAGCCGGGCGCGGGCGGCGGGCAAGCCTGTGCTGGTCGACCCGGCTTCGATCACGGATTATGCGAAGTATCGCGGCTCGACGTGCATCACGCCCAACCGGACCGAGGCGGAGAAGGCCACGGGCATGCGCGCGGGATCGGCCGAGCAGAACAACGCGATCGCCGAGCGGCTTCTGGAATCGCTCGATTTGCAAACAGTGGTGGTGACGCTCGACCGGCACGGCGCGCTGCTGCTCGAGCGGGGGCAGGGGCCGGTGAACGTGCCGACGGTGGCGCGTCAGGTGTACGACGTGACGGGCGCGGGCGACATGGTGCTGGC
>JBGSIX010000137.1:0-6006 GCA_041742315.1 Phycisphaerales bacterium
GGCGAGAGCGCGATCGAGCGTTCGGGCGGCCTGCTCAGCGCGACGGGTTTCCAGCCCCTTGATGAGCCGGCAATCTACAGCGGCGGGCCCCACCCGAGCGTCTATGTCCGCGGCTCGGCGGCGCTCGTGTTCCCCTTCGACACCGAGGTTGAAACCAGCACGATGGGGAGCGATCTGGAACTGAATTCCAAGATCGGGGTCGGGTACAGCGTGGGCGTTGGCCTCAGGCTCGGGCCCGGCCCGAACCCGAGCGACCCGGGCGTGGGCTACCGCTTCGAGGGCGAGTTCGCCCAGCGCTACTACGACACCGACAGCCTCATCGACGCCGACGGCGCGATGGTCGAGGACGTCGATGGCAACATCGAAGTTACGATGATCATGGGCAACGTCCTCTTCGATGTCTGCAACGAGGGCTACCGCGGGTACCTGGGCTTCGGCGCGGGCGTGGCGATGGTCGATGTCGATCTCAACGACATGACCGACAGCGACACCCGCTTCGCCCTGCAGATCCCCGTGGGCGTCGAGATGCGCGTCACCGACAATGTCTGGATCGACGTCGGCACGCGATGGGTCTACATCCCCGGGCTCGAGTTCGACACGGATATCGAGGAGTTCAGTATTCTGACTGCTGATGTGCACGTAGGGTTGGTAGTTGAGTTTTGAGGTCAATTACCATAGGGGCGGGAGCTGGCAATCAGGGAATCTTCATGATTTTCCCCAGTCAGTTCGTCATGAAGTATGACTTCAAATACAACAGTTGATGATATCTCTTCATCAATATCCATGTTGATCGAATAGCCAAGTCCTGTGAGTGATGCGACGAATGAATCCCGAAGTTCGCTCGGCATGACCGTTCTAGTCGCAAGAACTCTTGGTGTTGTATTGTCTTTGCCTAGTTCTACAACGCGGATTTCAACACTACCAACTGCTTGAACAAACCGACCCCGGCCATCTCTTGGAACGATGACGATGTGGGCTACATGGCCAGCATACTTCGCCCAAATCCCACTCAACGAGTCGATTTCAATGCTTGCTATCCTCGGAAGCGAGGACAGCACTTCTTCGCTGAGCGGATGCTCTTGGCGTTGATTGAGTTCGGATACCTTCGCTTTCAGCTCGGCGTTCTCGGCCTCAACAGCTGACACGCGTTCCTTGAGAGTCTCGCGTTCGAGGCGCAGGGCGTCGTTGGCCTTGGCGATGCGCTTGCCGGAGCTGCAGCCGGACAGGCACGCGGTGAGCAGGATGCCGACGATCGCTCGTTTCATGCGGCAAGCATAGGAGAATCAGGTTGGCCCAGGTTCTGTTGGACGGATCGGAAATCCGGGTGCCACGGCTTGTCCGTCCTTGGACAAGCCGTGGCACCCCACTGGGGATGATCCGTCAAGCACGCAGGGTCTAGCGGTCTTGGTTCTTGGGCAGGTGGGTCAAGACCTTGTCGATGAGCCCGTATTCGAGCATTTCCTTGTCGTCGAGCCACTTGTTGCGGTCGCAGTCGAGCTCGATCTGCTCGAAGGACTTGCCGGTGGCTTCGGAGTAGATGCCGTAGAGACGGTCCCGCAGGCGGAGCATCTCGCGGGCCTCGATCTCCAGGTCGGTGGCCTGTCCCTCCATGACGCCCGAGAGCAGGGGCTGGTGCATGAGGTTGCGGGAGTTGACGAGGCCGTAGCGTTTGCCCTTGGTGCCCGCGCAGGCGATGAGGCTGCCCATGCTGGCGGCCTGCCCGAAGATGTAGGTGCAGACGTCGGGTGCGACGTATCGCATGGTGTCGATGATCGCCAGGCCCGCGGTGACGGAGCCGCCGGGCGAGTTGACGTACATGTGGATGTCGAGCTTGGGGTCCTCGTTCTGGAGGAAGAGGAGCTGGGCGACGACGAGGTTGGCGATCTCGTCGCCGATGCCGCCGCCGATGAAGATGATGCGGTCTTTGAGGAGGCGTGAGTAGATGTCGTAGGACCGCTCACCCTTGCCGGTTTGCTCGATGACGATTGGGACGAGGTAGGACATGTTCACCCTCGGTGCTTGGTTCTGTGTGTGCGGAGCGGATCAGCTGAACGCGTGGCGTGTCATTTCTTCGGGCGGGTGCTGGAGGACCTCGTCGACGAGGCCGTAGGCCTTGGCTTCCTCGGCGTCGAAGTACTTGTCGCGTTCGGCGTCCCTGGCGACGGTGTCGTACGGCTGGCCCGTGTGATTGGCGAGGATCTCGTTGAGACCCTTCTTCATTTTGATGATCTGCTCGGCCTGGATCTTGATGTCCGCGGCCTGGCCCGTGACGCCGCCGTAGGGCTGGTGGATCATGACCTTGGCGTGGGGCAGGATGTACCTCTTGCCCTTGACGCCCGCGGCCAGGAGGACGGCCCCGCCCGAGTATGCCCGGCCGATGCAGTAGGTCGCGATGGGGGAGCTGAGGAACTGCATCGTGTCGTAGAGGGCGAGGGTGTCGTCGACGGCTCCGCCCGGGGAGTTGATGTAGAAGTTGATCTCGGTGCCCCGCTTCTGGTTCTCCAGATAGAGCATCTGCATCATGACGCGGGCCGCCGAGGAGTGGTTGATCTCCCCGATGAGGAAGACGATCCGGTTCTCGAGCAGCAGCTCGTCGATGGACATCTCTCGGGTGCGTTGGTAGCTCACGTTGCTGGCTGCGGGCATGTTCGGGTTCCTTCCTTGGCCCTTGGGCCCTGGTGGCCTCTGGTCGGGGCCTCGCCTGATGCTTGTCGGCGAGATCGACCCGGAATCTTAGATACCTATCCCCCAAGGACGGCATGAAACAGAAAAGTCTGTCGGTTGTCTGTCGGTTCCTCAAGTTGCCCCTCCTGAGTGCCGGACAGGGGCGTTGCTCGGACCCCAGGCGTTCCCTAGCATCACGGCCCCGGGCAGAAGGGCCGAAGGCTGCCCACCGGCCCTCAGACGGAATCAAAGCCAGTGCCGACCGCCATCATCAGCGATATCCACTCCAACGCCGAGGCGCTCCGGGCGGTCCTTGCCGACATCGATCGCCGGGGCGTGGACCGGATTATCTGCTTGGGCGACATCATCGGTTACGGCCCCAACCCGCTCGAGTGCCTCGACTTGGTCGAGGAGCGCTGCGAGTGGTCGCTCATGGGCAACCACGACTTCGGTGTCCTCTATGAGCCGACGAATTTCAATGCGCCCGCGGCCTCGGCGGCGTACTGGACGCGCGACCAGCTCGACGCCGAGACCGACGACGAGAACCGCGCCCGCCGGTACGACTTCCTGGGCCGTCTGCGCGTGCGCGTCGTCGAGACCGCGCCCGACGGCACGACGCCCATGCTCTTCGTGCACGGCTCACCCCGCAGGCCCATCAACGAGTACATCTTCCCCGACGACGTCGTGGGCGACCCCGACAAGCTGGGCTCGATCTTCCGGCGCGTCGAGACGATGGTCGCGGTGGGGCACACCCACCAGCCGGGCGTCTTCACCGACGAGCCCGACTTCTACCCGCCCACCGAGATGACCCAAGAAACGTACAGCTTCGAGGCTGGCGAGAAGGCGATCATCAACGTCGGCTCCGTCGGCCAGCCCCGCGACGGCGACCCCCGGGCCTCGTACGTCGTGATGCACCCGGACAAGTTCGAGTTCTTCCGCGTCGAGTACGACATCGCCAAGACGGCAGAATTGATCAAATCGATCCCGCAGCTGAGCGATCGGCTCGGCGAGCGCCTCTACGAAGGCCGCTGATACCCAGGAAGGGACGCCCCATGGCGCAGCAGCCAAACCGACTGCTCAGGACCGTTGTACCGCTCGCTCTGATCCTCATCAGCATCGGCGCGGCGGCGGCGATCTTCGTCAACTCCAAACCCCAGCCCAAGCCCGCGCCCGAGCGGACGACCTCGACCGCTCACGACGAAAACAAGGACACCGAATCCAAGCCCATCGCGTCCCAGCCCGAGCGTGAGAACCCCGAGGCGCTGGTCAAGGACGACGCGCAAGCGATCGACAACTCTTCGCCCGCGCAGCCCGAGCCCGAGGCCCAGACTCCGGCCAATGGCGTCCAGCTCTCGGGCCTTCGGCCCCGCACGGCGCTCGGCGCCGGGCCCTTCGACACGATCGGCTCCGTCGAGGCCACCGGCCCGGCCCGCATGAAGCTCCACTTCAGCGAAATCGGCGCGGGCATCAGCTCGATGCGCATGGCCAGCGAGTTCGACAACATCCAGAGCGCGACCGACTTCCGCCACGGCAAGCCCGTGGGCGAGGAGCACCACGTCGAGCTCCAGTACGAGCAGAACAGCGGCGCCAGCGTCGTGACGCCCTTTGCGGCGCTCTGGATCGAGGTGGACGGACAGACCGTGCCGCTCATCGGCGCCAACGTCTGGAAGCAGACCGCGCCGGGCTCGTTCGAAGCCGTGATCGAGAACGAGGCGGGCGAGGAAGTCCTTAGGCTCCGCCGGACGTACATCCTGACGGACAGCACGAACGACCTGCGCATCGAGCAGCGCATCGCCAACGCCTCGGGCCAGCCCGTGGATGTGCGGTTCGTCCAGTTCGGGCCGATCGACCTGCCCATGGACGCGGTGACCTACGGCGGCGACAAGCGCCGGGTCCGCATCGGGTACCTGCTCCGCCCCGAGCTCGACAAGAACCGCGAGTTCGTCCAGGGCAAGAAGTACCTGACGCCTCGCGCCAGCGTGCTCGGCCCACGCGACCCATCGGCGCTCTGGGTCGATCCGCAGACGGGCAAGTCGTTCAAGCCTTATGTGCCGAGCCGGCAGCTCTGGCCCGACGAGAAGGGGACCAACGCCGGGCTCGAGCTCGTCTGGGCCGCGATGACGAACCGGTACTACGGCGTCGCGGTGCACGGCGTCGAAGCGCCCGGCGCGCCGCTCGTCTTCGACACGATCGAGAAGATCGACCGCGTCGTCCTCCAGCAGGACACACAACCCAAAGACGGCGTGATGATCCTGCGCCTGACGGGCAAGAAGCAGACGATCCAGCCCGGCGCGAGCGTGTCGGACGGGCTCATGGTCTACGCCGGGCCCAAGAGCAAATCCGAGATCGCCAAGAGCCCCGCGGCCAGTGCCGCGGGCGTCAAGGCACTGGTCGTCTACAACTTCGGCGGCCCCTGCGCGTTCTGCACGTTCACCTGGCTCTCCGACCCGCTCCTGGGGCTCATCCGCTTCCTCCACACGTTCACGCACGACTGGTCGATTGCGATCATCCTGCTCGTCTTCATCGTGCGGGGCGTCCTGCACCCGGTGAACCGCTGGTCGCAGATCCGCATGCAGCGCTTCGGCAAGCAGATGCAGGACCTCGGGCCCAAGCAGAAGAAAATCCAGGAGAAGTACGCGGGCGATCGCCAGAAAGTCCAGCAGGAGATGGCCAAGCTCTGGAAAGAGGAGGGCGTCAACCCCGCGGGCATGCTCGGGTGCCTGCCCATGGTGCTCCAGTCGCCCGTCTGGATCGCGCTCTACGCGAGCCTGTACTTCCTGTACGAGCTACGCCAGCAGCCCGCGTTCTTCGGCGTCTTCCAGTCGATCTCGGGCGGCGCATGGCCCTTCATGGCCGACCTCTCCGAGCCCGACCACTTCATCCCGCTCCCGGATAATCTGCACTTTAGCCTCCCGCTCATGGGGCTCATCAGCGCGATCAACATCATGCCGCTCCTGCTGGGCGTGGTGTTCTTCATGCACCAGAAGTTCCTGACGCCCCCGACCGCGTCCACCATGACCCCCGAGCAGCAGAGCCAGCAGAAGATGATCAAGATCATGACTGTGGTCATGTTCCCGTTCATCATGTACAACGCTCCCTGCGGCCTGGCGCTCTACTTCATCGCCAACTCCACGATCGCCATCGCGGAGAACTCATGGATCCGGGCGCACATTAAGAAGCACAACCTGCTCGAGGTCACCAAGAAGCCCAAGGCGCCCCGTCAGGGCTCGTTCATGTCGCGGCTCCAGCAGATCTCCGACAAGCAGCAGGCGATCCGCGAGCAGCAGAAGCGCACGCGCGAGGGCGGGCCGGGCGGCTCGAAGAAGTCGGGCGGCGAGAGCG
>JBGSIX010000138.1:0-14123 GCA_041742315.1 Phycisphaerales bacterium
GCCGCCGCCGCAGTTGGCGCAGTCGATGTCGAAGACGGCTGCCGCGAGGACCTCCCCGGTGACGGCGTCCTGCGAGACGGCGGCGGTGCCGGTGGGGCCGTTGAAGGCCATCTGGCTGCGGTAGTGGCGGAACTCGGCGTAGGGGGCGGCGTAGCCGTCGATGGGATCGGAGATCACCATCGGGGCGGGGAAGTGCGCGACGCTCGCGGGGGAGGCGTTGGCGTTGAGGCCCATGACGCCCAGGTAGATGGAACTGGCGCCGGTGCGGCCCAGGAAGACGGAGGTGGCGACGCCGCCGAGCGGGTTGATGGGCGAGTAGCCGTAGGTGCCGCGCTGATCGGAAGAGTTGACGAGGCCCGGGAAGGTGGAGGTGAGGTGTGTGGTGGTGGTGCTGGCGTAGTCGTTGAAAGCCATCTGGCCGAGGAAGTTGGGGCCGAAGCCGACGGGTCCGCCGATGGCTTGTTCGATCTGGGTGCCGGGGCTGTGGACGTCGGGTGCGCCGACGAGGAGCGAGTCGGTGGTGCCGGCCTGCGAGCCGCCCGAGCCGCCGATGACGTTCAGCGCACCGTTGGTGCGGAGTTCGGCGTTGACGCGGAACATGTTGTCGCCGGTGAGGTTGTTGGAGCCGGAGGCGTTGAAGTCGTCGGCGCGGAACTGGACGTTCATGTTCGCGTCGACGACGCCCATGCCGAAGGCGCCGTTGTCGGAGTTGACGGTGCTGCTGGGCTGGTTGGTTGCGGCGACGATTCGGTTGACGTAGAGGGTGTCGGGGGCGCTCGGGTCGTAGGAGACGAGGCCGGCGATGATGTTGTTGGCGGAGTTGCCGAACTCGGCGAAGCCGACGCCGACGCTCTTGAGACCCGAGGCGGGTGCGTTGACGGAGCCGGGGGCGGAGTTTTCCTGGGGGTTGACGCCCTGGCCGGCGGTGGTCCAGGTGGCGTAGGCGCCGGTGGTGAGTGTGTTGTTGACGATCGAGCGGCTCATGGCCTGGCCCGAGATGAGGTGGCTGGAGAAGAGGTCGACGGGCAGCGAGTCGCTGGCCTTGATGAGGGGCACGATGCCGTAGGAGTTGCCGAGGCTCGAGGTGAATGGCGTGAGCTTGGTGCTGAACTTGACGACCTGTGTGGCGGTGTTGTACGCATCGAGCGCGTCGCCGGCGCCGGTGCTGGAAACGCTGTCCTGTGCGAGTGCGGGGGCCGCGAGGCCGGCACAAGCGACGAGGGTCATGAGACGGGCAATTTTCATTTCTTAATCCCCATATGCGCGGGCACAATGCCGCAGGTTCTCTCTCGACGATCGATCTCTCTGCTCGCTACGCGTCCAAACGGGCGAGCATGTTCCGGCGGCGTTTGGGCCCTCAACGATTGACACGAACGCCCTGTGTATGCAGTGATCGCTCACTGTCCACAAACCCCTTGTCGGAAACGAGTTCCGAGGCGGGCCGGTGGCACGAATCTCCTCTGCTTTATGGTAGCTCAGGGTATCTGTCCGGGCCGTCAACGTCGTGTATTTTGCGTGTGAAGCTTTCGTGATGGAGGGGCGGCGTGTCCGAGAATGTCGGTTGCGGGCGGGCTTGTTCGGGGTTCGGTTTAGCGGCCGTTGGGCGCGAGCGCCGGGGCGAGTCGGCCCGCGAGCGAGGCGTTGGCCACGGCGAGCGCGATGTTGGCCTTGACCGTTCGGCCCTTGGAGATCCGGTGGACCTCGGTGAGCAGGGCGGGCGTGGCGTCTCGGCCCGCGGCGGCTTTCACACTGGGCAAGCTCTGGGCCTCATTGAGCCAGCTTTCCCACTCATCTTGGGCGATTTCTTCGGACGCGGGGATGGGGTTGGCGACGACGATGCCGCGCTGGTTGCGGGCGAGTTCGAAGGCGATGTAGGCGGCGAGTTCGGATGCGTCGTCGAACGTGGCGTCGACGGGGAGATCGGTGGCGCGCTGGTAGAAGGCGGGGAAGACGTCGGTTTGGTAACCGACAACCGGGACGCCCAGGGTCTCGAGCATCTCGCGGGTGGCTCGGATATCGAGGATGTTTTTGCAGCCCGAGGTGACGACGGCGACGCGGTTTCGGGTGAGGGCGAAGAGGTCGGCGGAGATGTCGTGGGTGAGGTGGGAATCTTTGTGGACGCCCCCGATGCCGCCGGTGGCGAAGACGCGGACGCCGGCGCGGCAGGCGAGCTCCGTGGTGGTGCTGACGGTGGTGGCGCCGTGGGATCGAGAGAAGAGGGCGTGTCCGAGGATTGAGGTGTTGAGCTTGGGGACGGGGCCTTGGCTTAGAAGGAGTTTGAGTTCGTCACGGGTCATGCCGACGACGGGCGAGCCGCCGACCACGCCGACGATCGCGGGGTTGGAGCCGCCATTGGTGACGGCTTGGTCGAGTTGATCGGCGACGGTGAGGGCCTGGTCGGGCGGGAGGCCGTGGACGAGGAGTGTGGTTTCGAGCGCGACGGCTGGTGATTTGGCGCGGTTGATGAGTCGGGCTGGGCGGTGAGGCATTATGGATCTCCGAGGTCGCGGCATGGTAGGAGGCGATCGCTACATGCTCGCGTGAGGTTTGGGTATGCTCCCGCGCATGAATGAACCCTATTCGGCGGCTGAAAGCTCGGGAGAAGCAGGGGCTGTGCTTGTCACTGACGGCGTCACGTGTATTTCTTGTGGCTATAACCTGCACAGCATCAGCACAAGTGCGGTGTGTCCACAGTGTGGAAAGCCGGTGGCGAATTCTGTTGCTCGCGATCTCTTTGGGGACGCCCCGGCGGAGTATGTCCGGAGTCTTTATACGGGAACAAAGCTCGTTATTGGGATGATTCTGTTCCTTGTGGTGCTGGGGCTTCTCAGTGGCCTGATGTCTGGTTTGGCGGGTGTGCAGGCGATTTCGCCTGGAGTGCACGACGCGGTGGTTGTGGGCACATCGGTGTGTAGTGTCATCGGGACGCTGGTGCTTGCTCTCGGCTGGTGGAAGATGAGTGAACCGAATCCGGAGCATCCGCCTGGGTATTCCGGGGGAGCTTCGCGATCCCTGGTGCGTTGGATGGCTGTTGTCAACGCGGCATTCTCAGCGACGCAGAGCATCATCCTGCTTGCCAGTGGAGCGTACCGCTTTTCGGCGACTCAGAATCCGCCGTGGTCGAACAGCACCGGCTCGCTGCTTGCGTTTCTTGGGCTGGGCGTGCTCGGGCTGATTACATTCGCCGTGGGGTACTTCGCGCAGATGAAGTACATCGAGTGGATGGGACCTCGACTGCCGAACACGTGGGTGACGAAGAGAGCGAAGTTACTGGTATGGCTCGGGCCGGTGCTTGTCACTGTTGGTATTTTCTGCTTGGGGCTGGGGCCCTTGGTGGCGCTTGTTCTCTACTACAACCTCGTGACGCGCGTGCGGGCGGATCTGAAGGGGATTCTGGGTCGGATGGCGTCCGTGGCGTAGCGGCAGTTTGGCGTGGTAGGCTGGTCGGGCACGTTCTGCCCGGGGAATCCGATGACCACGGTTCTGATCGCGATTGGTTCGATGGTGCTCTATGTGGTGGCGTACTTCACGTACGGGCGGTATCTGGCGCGGCGGATCTTTCGGGTGGAGCCCGAGCGGGTGCCGCCCTCGGTGGAGTGCGAGGACGGCGTGGATTTCGTCCCGAGCCGGCGGAGTCTGGTGTTCGGGCACCACTTCACGTCGATCGCGGGGACGGGGCCGATCGTGGGGCCGGCGGTGGCGGTGGTGTGGGGCTGGGTGCCGGCGCTCTTGTGGGTGACGTTCGGGTCGATTCTGATCGGGGCGGTGCACGACTTCGGGTCGCTGGTGGTGTCGATGCGGCATCGGGGGCGGACGATCGCGGACCTGGCGGGGGATGTGGTCAACCCGCGGGTGAGGCTGTTGTTTTTGCTCATCGTGCTGGTGGCGCTGTGGATCGTGCTGGCGATCTTCGGGCTGGTGATCGCGGTGGTGTTCGCGGTGTTCCCGTCGAGCGTGGCGCCGGTGTGGCTTCAGATCCCGATCGCGCTCGGGCTTGGCATCTGGCTTCGGCGGGGCGGGAGCGTGGTGATCGGGACGGCGGTGAGCGCTGTGCTGATGTACGCGACGATCGCGTGGTCGGCGCAGGTGGACTGGGCGAATGTGTGGGGCGAGGGTGTGCCGCTGCTGCCGCCGGGCTTGACGAGCGTGATCTCGCCCGTCGGGTTCTGGACGCTCCTCTTGATGGTGTACGTGTTCATCGCGAGCGTGCTGCCGGTGCAGACGCTTTTGCAGCCCAGGGACTTCATCAACGCGGTGCAGCTGCTGATCGCGATGGGGCTCCTCTTGGTTGGACTCATGGTGAGTCGGCCCGAGATCGTGGCGGACGCGGTGGTGGCGGCGCCGGCGGCCGATGCACAGGGGCGGATGGCGCCGGCGTTCATGCCGTTTTTGTTCGTGACCGTCGCGTGCGGGGCGTGCAGCGGGTTTCACTGCCTTGTTGCGTCGGGTTGCGCGAGCCGGCAGCTCTCGAGCGAGCGTGATGCGCAGGCGATCGGGTACGGGTCGATGCTGACGGAGGGCTTTCTGGCGACGCTCGTGATTCTGGCGTGCGCTGCGGGGATCGGGCTCGCGGCGGGCGAAGAGGGCATGGGCGCGACGGGGCGCGAGGTGTGGCTCTCGTACTACGGGACGTGGGGCGGGGACCAGGGGCTAGGCGGGATTCTGACGCCGTTTGTCTCGGGCTCGGCGCACATGATCGAGAGTCTGGGGTTGTCGCACGCGTTTGCGACGGCGCTCATGGGAGTGTTCGTGGCGTCGTTCGCGGCGACGACGCTTGATACATCGACGAGGCTCCAGCGGTACATCATCAGCGAACTCGCGGGGGGCGGGAAGGAGACGGGCGCGGCGGGGTTCCGCGTGCCGGCGCTGACGAATCGGTATGTTGCGACGGGCGTTGCGGTGGTGACGGCCCTGGCGCTGGCGCTCGGTGATGCGCTGACGAAAGGCGCGGACGGGGCGATGGTCGGGTTGGTGGGCGCGGGCAAGGGAGGGCTGATCCTGTGGCCCATCTTCGGGGCGACGAACCAGCTCCTGGCGGGGCTGGCGCTGCTCGTGGTGACGATGTGGCTCGTCAAGCAGAGGCGGCCCGTCTGGGTGACAGCGCTGCCGATGGTCTTCATGCTCGCGATGACGGGCTGGGCGATTTTCCTGTTGGCGCAGGGCTTTGCGAGGCAGGATGGCAAGCTTCTGCTGACGTGCGTGACGGTGATGATGTTCGTGTTTGAGCTCTGGATCGTGGTGGAAGCGGCGGTGCTGGTGTTGCGCCGGCGGGGGCTGGATCGGGTTGCTGCGGGTGTCTGAGAGAGAGGGTTCGTGATGTTCAAGTGTGCGTGCGTGGCGGTGTTTCTTGGGGCGGCGGGGTTTGCGGCGAGCCAGCCGGTGATCGACTCGGAAGCGCTCTGGGCGTGGCCCGAGGAGGAGCGCGACGCGTACGCCGAGTATGAGCGCCGATTGCAGGCGATCCCGAACGCCGAGCGGTTGCGCGCGTGGCACGATCTGACCGCGGGGCATGTGCACATCTCGGGAACCGAGGGCGATTGGCGGACGATCGAGGAACTCGAGAACGCGTTCCGGGAGATGGGGCTGAGTGTTCAGCGGCACGAGTTCTGGGCGTACTTGTCCAAGCCGGTGGACGCGGGGCTCTGGATCGTCGAGCCCGTGCTGGCGGAGCTGCCCGTTGCGGAGTCGGCGATCGCGGGGGATCCGTACGCGCTGGACGGCGTGCCGGAGTTCGGGTTCAACGCGTACGCGGCGACGGGCGATGTGACGGCGGAGGTCGTGTACGCAAACCAGGGCACGAAGGAGGACTTCGAGAAGCTCAACGAGCTCGGCGTCGATTGCAGGGGCAAGATCGTGATCACGCGGTACGGCGGGAATTACAGGGGTTTCAAGGCGAAGTACGCCGAGGAAGCGGGCGCGGCGGGGCTGCTGATCTACACGGACCCGGCGGACTCGGGGTATATGCAGGGGATCCAGTACCCGGAGGGCGGGTGGCAGACGGACACGTGCATCCAGCGCGGATCGATCAAGACGACGCCCTGGCCCGGTGATCCGCTGACGCCGTTTGTGGAGGCGACGGAGGATGCGGAAAGGATCGACCCGAGCGAGGCGGGGTTGCCGGGTATTCCGGTGCAGCCCATCGGCTGGGCGGCGGCGCGGGCGATCATGGAGAAGATGCACGGGGCGTACGTGCCGGGCGGGTGGCAGGGTGGCTTGCCGTTGGCGTACCGCCTGACGAGTGAGGGGGGCGTGAAGGTCAGGCTCAAGGTGGAGCAGGAGCGCGGGCTTGTGAAGTCGGCCAACGTGATCGCGACGCTCGAGGGCGCGGTCTGGCCCGAGGAGAAGGTGATCGTCGGGTGCCACCACGATTCGTGGGGCTTCGGGGCGAGCGACGCGACGAGCGGGATGATCTCGCTGCTCGAGAGTGCGCGGAGCTTTGCAGAGATGGCCGAGGCCGGGCAGAGGCCGGCGCGGTCGATCGTGTTCTGCGGCTGGGGGGCGGAGGAGCAGGGGATCATCGGGTCGGTCGAGTGGGTCGAGGCAAACCGGGAGATGCTCGAGAAGACGGCGGTGGCGTACATCAATCTGGATATGGCGTCGATGGGGCCGCAGTTTGGGTCGAGCGCTTCGCCGAGCCTGAAGAGGTTGATTGTCGAGGCGGCCAAGAGCGTGCCCCAGGCTCGGGACCCGGAGAAGAGCGTGTATGAGGAGTGGTTTGCGCGGTCGCCTGACAAGGAGGTTGCGGGCGAGCCGACGATCGGTTGGCTCGGGGGCGGGAGCGATCACATCGGGTTCGTGTGCCACGTGGGCGTGGCGTCGGCGTCGCTGGGCGGGGGCGGGAGCCCGGGGACGGCGTACCACACGGCAAGGGACACGCTGACGTGGTACAGGCAGGTGGTGGGTGAGGATTACGAGCCAGCGCTGATGATCGCGAGGATGACGAACGCGGTGGTGAGCAGGTTGGCCAATGCGCCGGTGCCGCCGATGGATCCGAATCGGGCTTTGCGCGATGTCATGGTTGAGTTGCGGTCACTTGGAGAGACAGACGCTGTGATCGCCGAGCGCGTTGGCGCGATGGAGTTGTTTGTGAGCCAGTTGATGGAAAAGAGTCAGGATTTTTCACCTAGGAACACCCAAGAAGCGATCGAAATCGATCGGTATTGGCTCGATCACGAGGGTGTCGCAGGGATGCCGTGGTTCCGGAACATGATGGTGGCGACGGACCCGGCAAGCGGGTACGGATCCTGGCCCCTGCCCGGGCTTCGTGCGGCGCTCGCGAGCGGGGACGCGGAACGTATAGAAGTGGCTCTGAATCAGGTCGTGGAGTTGATGTTCGGGCCGAATGTAGGGTTCGGCGGATGAATGACAACGGGCCGACCTGTGGAGGTCGGCCCGTTGGGGTTGATCAGAGTTGTCGTTGGTCGATCAGACCATGTCCTTGAGCGCCTTGAGGGGGCGGACCTTGACGACGTTGCGGGCGGGCTTGGCCTTGAAGGTGGTCATCTCGCCGGTGAAGGGGTTGATGCCCTTGCGAGCCTTGGTGGCGGGCTTGCGCTGGACGGTGACCTTCATGAGTCCGGGGACGTTGAAGGTGCCGGCGTTGCCCTTGGAGAGGTCGGCGGCGATCATGCTGCCCATGGTCTCGAAGACGGCCGAGACCTCCTTCTTGGAGATGCCGACGTGCTCGGCGATGATCGCCTGGACGTCGCTTTTGGTGCGGGGCTTGCCCTTGGCGCCGGTGATTTTGGCGGGCTTGGGAGCAGCGGCCTTCTTGGCGGGTGCCTTCTTGGCGACCTTCTTGGCGCCGCGAGCGGCGGGTTTGCGGGTCGTTTTCTTCGATGCGGTGCGCTTTGCCATATCCATATTCTCCGTAACGGGCAATCCTCGCCCGAGAAACATGCGGTGGTTGTACTCTCATCACCGGCGTTTCGCAAGCGATATCGGCTCGCGGGGGCGCACTTTCCTCGAAAAAAACAGTGTTTTTTCGGCGTCTGGATTCGAGTCGGCTCGGTGCGGCGCCGGCGGGCGATCTGTCGGATGGGCGCAACGCACGGCAAATGTCGGGAAAAACAGGCTAGTTTTGCCGAACGGGCGCGATGCGCGCCGTTGGCGTACTGTTGCGGCATGACCAATTCGCTCCCGATCGTTGCGGTGACTCGGGCCACGCCCGGCGGAGATTTACGGGTGCCCGGCGCGGCAATGCGCCAGCTGGGCGAGGCGATGCCCACGCGGGAGGAGCTGCTCGAACTGGTGCGGGGCGCGTCGGTCGTCGTGTCCATGTTCATGGACCGGGTGGACCGGGAGCTTCTGGACGCGGCGGGGCCGGGGCTTAAGGGGGTCTGCAACTTCGCGGTGGGGCACAACAACATCGACCTTGACCTCTGCAAGGAGCGGGGGATCGCGGTGACCAACACGCCCGACGCGGTGACCGAGGGGACGGCGAACATCGGGTTTTTGCTGCTCATGGCGTGCGCGAGGCGGCTGATCGAGGCGGACCGGTTCACCCGGACGGGGGCGTGGGTGGAGCACGGGCCCCTGAACATGCTGGATTTCCTGGGGCTTGAGCTGACTGGGCGGGTGATCCACATCGTGGGGGCGGGTCGGATCGGGTACGCGATGGCGCTGCGGGCCAAGGCCTTTGGGATGGACGTGGTTTATACGTCGAGGGGCCGGAAGATCGACTTTGAGATCGCGCCCCTGTGCGCCCGGCGGGTGGAGCTCGAAGAGGGGCTGAAATTGGCGGATGTGGTGAGCGTGCATACGCCTTTGACGCCCGAGACGCGGCATCTGCTGAATCGGGAGCGGATCGGGATGCTCAAGGCCGAGGCGATCGTGGTGAACACGTCGCGTGGGCCGACGATCGACGAGGCGGCGCTGGCCGAGGCGCTCAAGGCGAAGCGGATCTGGGGTGCGGGTCTCGACGTGTTCGAGGAGGAGCCCCGGGTGCATCCGGATCTGGTGGGTTTGGACAGCGTGGTGATGACGCCTCATATCGGCAGCGCCGAGCGGCGTTGGCGCGAGACGATGTCTCGGATGTGCGAGGCGAACGCGCAGGCGATTTTGGAGGGGCGTGAGCCTCCGAACCGGGTGGTGTGAGAGGATTGTGATCGATGAAGACCGCTCCCTGACAGTCGCGGCTCATTCGGAGCGACTCGTTCGATTAGGCCCGGCGGAGGGGGTTGTCGGTGGGCGAGGGTGTGTTGGCGAAGTGGAGTTCGAGGTAGCGGGCGACGTAGTCGACGATGGAGTCGGCGGCGGGGATGTCTGGGTTGCTGGTGAGGCCGTGGGGCTCGAACCGCATGCCTTTGAAGCGGACGACGGCGTCGTTGACGGAGAGCCCGAGCTGGATGGCGAGGCTGAAGGCTCGGCAGAAGGCCTGGCACATGCCGGAAAGCGCGGAGCCTTCCTTGGAGATTTTGATGAAGATCTCGCCCGGTGAGCCGTCGGAGTAGAGGCCGATGGTGAGGTAGCCCTCGTGCCCGCCGACGCTGAACTTGTGGGTGACGGAGTCGCGGGTGTCTGGGAGTGATTGGCGGGCGACGATCATGTGATTGGGTTCCGTTTGGGACTTTGTGCGAGACGGGACGACGGAATGGGTGCGATATCGGAAACAGGGGTTTCCAAACGTGAAAGTGGGCGATGAAGTTGGGGAGTGAGGGGTGGATCGCTTGCTCGGGGGGCCGAGTAGGTCGATGATTCAGGGAACGCGATGAACGCACCGACGCACAACTCGAAGCCGACGGCACGGGCGATGGGTCTTGGGCCCTCGCTGATGCTCGCGGTGACGCTGATCGTTCTGACGAGCGGCGGGATGAGCACGGCCCGGATGATCGGGTCGGCGGGTGTGGGCCTGGCGCTGACGGTGCTGCCCGAGCGGGCGGCGCGGGCGTCGATGCCGACGCCCGAGGTCGGCGAGGGTGATTCGTCATTCGGGTCGGATTGCCGGGGTTTGGCGCTTGCATGTGATGCTGCGTCGGGTCTTGGCGATGTTCGTCCGATGGCTCGGCTCGGGTTGATTGATCTGCCGCCGCCGGGGTTGGTCTGAGCGGGACAGGCATCTTTCTTTCAAACCATTGAGACCATCGTGCGTGCCGGCTCTGTTTGCGGGGCGGGCGCGCCGGAATTCAGACAACGCCAGCGCCCGGGCGAAACGCCTGGGCTCGTCAAGAGAGCACAATCATGCGCACCGAGCAGGGCATCCCCGTGGTGGGTCCGATCCTCAACAAGATCATCGGGTCCCGGAATGATCGTTTTGTCAAGAGATACACGACGCGCGTCGAGCGGATCGGGGCGCTGGAGGGGCAGTTCGCGGCCCTGACGGATGAGGAGCTTCGTGCGAAGAAAGCGGAGTTCTCGGCTCGCCTGAAGAAGGGCGAGAGCGAAGACGCGGTGATGATCGAGGCGATCGCGGCGGCGCGCGAGGTCATGGACCGGAACGTGGGCATCCGCAACGTGCTGAACCCGGAGTCGGGGTTCGATCCGGGCAGGCTTTCGGGCGAGGCGCGGGGGTGGTACGACAAGGCGATGGCGGAAGCGGCTTCGATGGAGGCTGCGGCGCCCGAGGGGGATTTTCTGGGCAATGCCCAGCCGACGCCCGCCTGGCGGTTCGTGGAGCTCCCCGTCGGGTTTTACGGCGCGATCCGGGAGCTTTATCCGGAGTCGAGGCCGCCGTTCCGGGCGAGGCCCTTTGATGTGCAGCTGATCGGCGCGATGGTGCTGAGTCAGGGCAAGATCGCCGAGATGAAGACGGGCGAGGGCAAGACGATCGTGGCGCCGCTGGCGGCGTACTGGGCGTGCGTCAAGGGCGAGAAGGTGCACGTGGTCACGGTGAACGACTACCTGGTCCAACGCGACCGGGATTGGACGTTCCCGTTTTTCTACGGCGCCGGGATGACGGTCGGGGCGATCCACCCCCAGCACATGCAGCCCGAGCAGATGAAGCGCGGGATGTACATGTGCGATGTGGTGTATGGAACGACGAGCGAGTTCGGGTTCGACTATCTCCGCGACAACATGAAGCGGAATGTGAACCAGCAGGTGCAGCGCCGTCGGGACTTTGCGATCGTGGACGAGGTGGACAGCGTGCTGATCGACGAGGCGCGGACGCCGCTGATTATCTCGGGCGCGGCGCACGAGAACCAGCCCAGGTACGACCTTGCGGACCGGCTCGCGTCGGAGCTTCTGGCGAAGCAGAAGCCCTGGCAGGACCAGGAGGACAAGGTTCAGCACACGCTCCAGAGGATCAAGGGCCTCGAGGGCGACATCCGGCAGGCCAAGGACAAGTCGCGCGTGCCCGAGATGCAGAAGCAGCTCGAAGAGGTCAAGAAGGATCTGCCCGGTCAGGAGGCGGCTCGGGATCAGTATGTGCAGTACTACGAGATCAAGATGGACCGCAAGCAGGTCCACCTGACGCACGACGGGATCGCGACGGCGCAGAAGTCGGCGGGCGTGGGGTCGTTTTACGTGGGCGAGAACACGGACATCCCGCACCTGCTCGAGCAGGCGCTGCGGGCGCACGCGGTGTACCAGAAGGACCGTGACTATGTGATCATGAATATGCCCAGCCAGATGACGGGCCGGCCCGAGCCGACGATCGTGATCGTGGACACGTTCACGGGTCGACCCATGGTGGGGCGGCAGTGGTCGGACGGGTTGCACCAGGCGATCGAGTGCAAGGAGCGGGTGCCGATCAAGCAGGAGACGCAGACGGTCGCGACGATCACGATCCAGAACTTCTTCAAGATGTACAAGCGTCTGGCGGGCATGACGGGCACGGCGGACACGGAAGCGCAGGAGTTCCACGATATTTATCACCTGGACGTGGTGTCGATCCCGACGAACAAGCCCGTGGTCCGGCGCGACTTCGACGACCTGATGTTCCTGCGGGAGAAGGACAAGTGGGATGCGATCGTGGACGAGATCAAGTCGTTCCACGACGCGGGCCGGCCGATTTTGGTGGGCACGACGAGCGTCGAGAAGAGCGAGCGGCTCGGGCAGATGCTGACGAAGAAGTACGGGATCAAGCACGAGGTGCTCAACGCCAAGCAGCACGAGCGCGAGGCGCACATCGTGGAGAACGCGGGGCAGATCGGCGCGGTGATGATCGCGACGAACATGGCGGGCCGGGGCACGGACATCAAGCTCGGGCGGTTTACGCGGGATGAGCTGCTCGAGCACTGGCTCAAGCGCGGGATCGCGGCTCGGGGGCTGACGGCCGAGTCGACGGAGGACGAGGTGCGCGAGAACGTGTACCGGAAGATCGCGCCGTCGGAGCTTGGGATCCAGAAGCGCGAGGCGGAGTCGATGGATTACCCGGCGCTCGAGCTGGAATTGCTTCGGCACTGGGCTCGGAAGTACACGTGGCTCAGCGACGGCAAGGGCATGTTCGCGGGCAAGGGGGTTGCGGCGCTCACGCGGGACGAGCTGATCCAGGAGCTGGATGCGACCGGGCGGTGCCTGCTGCATCGCATCGGGTGGTACGACTCGATCGAATCACTCGGCGGTCTGCATGTGATCGGCACGGAGCGGCACGAGAGCCGACGCATCGACAACCAGCTCCGCGGGCGCTCCGGACGTCAGGGGGACAACGGGTCGAGCCGGTTCTTCGTGTCGCTTGAGGACGATCTGATGAAGATGTTTGCGGGCGAGACGACGATGCGGATTCTGTCGCGTCTGGGCATGAAGGAGGGGGATGCGATCGAGCACCCGATCCTGTCCAAGAGCGTGGAGAAGGCGCAGCGGAAAATCGAGGAACGCAACTTCCAGGGGCGCAAGAACATTCTTGAGTACGACGAGGTGATGGAGCACCAGCGTCAGCGGTTCTACGGCATCCGCCAGCGGGCGATCGAGAGCCGGGACGTGAAGGACCTGATCCTGGAGTACATCGACGAGTGCATCGACGACGCGTGCGGGGAGTACCTGTCCAAGGACTACCCGGCGAGGTGCGCGGCGGACTTGGCGCGGGAGAAGCTTGAGACGCTGATCGCGATGGAAAGGCTCCGCGGCAAGGAGCGCGAGGAGATGGAGAAGCGCATCCGCGAGGATGCCAAGTACGAAGCGCGGGCGATGATCGACGTGACGCTCGGCGAGTACATCTCCGCCGAGGGCTCGGAGGTCGTGGTCGATTTCGACTCGGCGGGCCTGGTGATGTGGGCCAAGACGCGGTTCGGCGTGGAAATCGATGTCGCGGAGCTGGCCGAGGCGGACCAGGCGAGCCGGCGCGCGGTGCAGGAGAGGCTTGTCAAGGCCGCCGAGGTGCAGGTGGATGCGGCGGACCTCGGGAAACTGGCGGAATTCGTGGACCCGGATTACGGCGTTGATCGTCTGGTCGCGTGGGCCAAGAGCAAGTTCGGGATCGAGTCGAACCGCGATGAGATCCGCAAGGCCATGGAGTCGGGCGAGGAGACGCCCCAGGCGAAGCTCAAGGCGCGGGCGCGCAAGCGGTACCTGCTCCGGGAGATCGAGTACCCGGTGGACTACGCGTTGGCGATGACGGTGATGGGGATGCGGACGAACCCGCAGGAGTCGCTGGCGGCCTTGGTGCAGTGGAGCCAGATGCGGTACGAGATGAACCTCGACGCGGATGCGGTGCGTCAGGCGGGGCCGGCGAAGATGAAGGCGTCGCTGGAGGAGGGCATCAAGGCGTGGTTCGAGCGCGACGAGCTGCGCAAGGCGCTCGATGAGGTCTCGGCGTGCGAGGATGTCGAGGCGGTGGACGCTTACTTGCAGGAGCGTTTCAAGGGCAGCGCGCCGGACTGGCTCGCGTGGCTCGACGAGGAGGAGTTCCACCAGGCCTCGCGCGGGCTGGTGGAGTCGAGGCTCCGGCCCGAGATGCTCCAGCTCGAGCAGACGGTGCTGCTGGACACGCTCGATCAGTCGTGGAAGGACCATCTGTACGCGATGGACCAGCTGCGGGACGGGATCAACTACCAGGCGTTCGCGCAGCAGGACCCGAAGATCGCGTACAAGAAGCAGGGTGCTGAGCTCTTTAAGGAGATGCTCACCGAGGTGCAGGAGCGGGTGGCGGAGTACGTGTACAAGGCGCGGGTGAACCCCGCGGCGAACATGCCCGCGCCGCAGCAGCAGCCCAGGCCTCAGCCCGCGAGCGCCGGGGCGGGCGGCGG
>JBGSIX010000139.1:0-7059 GCA_041742315.1 Phycisphaerales bacterium
CCCTTTCAGGGCGACGCGACGCCGCGACTGCGGGGTCAGGGGCCTATCGGGATATTCATGCGGCATGGCCGCCCGGTGCATCAGGAGAACCGCCCATCGTGTAATGAAACTGGCTGACCACCGAACGGCTCTCGCCACACACCCCGAGCAGGCGGGTGATCTGGGTGAGCACCTTGATTCGATCGTCCAGCGTTTTCCTGGCGTCTGGTTCCCTCAGGAGTTCACTCCCGAAGTCCATGGCCTCCTGTGCGAGTTGATCAACTTGCATGAGATCCCTCCCGAGGCTGAGCCTCGATCTGTTCCAGTTGCGTTATGGCTTCCGTGAGGACCAGCAGGACCGCCTCGGGGTCAGCCTCGTGGGCGACCTCGGCTCGGCGGGTGAGCTTTTCGATCAGTTGGGGACGAGAGAGGGGACGAACCGCGTTTGCGGCATCGTCAGGCGGCATATCCAAGGGGTTCGATTCCCCCCGGCTCCATTTCTTTCTTTCATTCTCAATGATCCTGCGCGCCCGCTCCGAAGCCGGTTCCAGGCACCAACTCTTCAATTCAGAAGATGAAACGATCTGTTTGTGTGGTTGTGTGAGTTTGGACGCCGCGATTGACTCATGTGCCGGCCGGGCTATTCTCGGGGCGACATGAGCACATTGGCCCATCACCATCACAGCCATCACCAGCACCCGAAGGGGAGCCGGCTGTGACTCTGGTCTGATGGATTGTTGATCCCAGATGCGAGCGCCGGCTTCGGGCCGGCGTTCTTCGTTTTGGGGTGAGCCCAGCGAAGACCGGTTCGGAGCCGTGCATACGGAGCCGAGCATGAGTCCTGCGTTTGAACCGGACATTCTGAGGTTGGCGCTGCCCAAAGGGCGGATGTACGAGTGCGTGATTCGGCTTCTTTCGGAGGCCGGGCTGTCGCTGGAGTCCAGTGCGCGGAATTACCGCCCGGCGATCGCGCAGCCGGGGTTCGAGGTGAAACTCCTCAAGCCCAGGGCGATCGTTGAGATGCTCGATCTCGGGGCGCGGGACCTCGGGTTCGCGGGCGCGGACTGGGTGCGTGAAACCGGGGCCGACCTCGTCGAGATTCTCGATACGGGGCTCGACACGGTTCGCCTTGTCGCGGCGGCTCCGGACGAGATACTCAGCTCGGGTGCGCTGCCCGAGCGCGCGATCGTCGTGGCGTCGGAGTATGTCCGGATCGCGCGGACATGGATCGAGGCGAAGGGGCTCGATGCGTCGCTGATCGCGTCGTACGGGGCGACGGAGGTGCTGCCCCCTGAAGATGCGGACTGCATCCTCGACAACACGGCGACCGGCGCGACGCTCGCGGCGAACGGGCTGACGATCATCGACGAGATCATGGTCTCGTCGACGCGTCTGTACGCCTCGCGAAGCGCGATGGAATCACCGAAGAAACGTGAGCGGATCGAGCGGTTTGCGATGCTCCTGCGTTCGGTGCTCGAGGCGCGTCAGCGGGTGATGCTGGAACTCAATGTTTCGCAGGGATGCCTGGACGCGGTGGTCGAGGAGCTTCCCTGCATGCGGGAGCCGACGGTCTCGCAGCTGCGCTCCGAGTCCGGGTTCGCGGTGAAGGTCGCGGTTCGGCGGAGCGAGCTGCCGGTCTTGATCCCGAGACTCAAGCAGCTGGGCGGGACGGACATCGTGGTCACCAAGCCCGAGCAGATCGTGCCATGAGTGCGCCGCGTGTGAGTCAGATCGCGTCTGTGTTCGAGCCCGCGGCGAGGCTTCAAGGTCTTGGCGCGTATACGCCGGGCAAACGGGCGCCTTGGATCGACCTCTTTCTGGACGCGAACGAGGGGGCGATGTGCGCTCAGACGCAGTCGGATCTTATTTCGTCGATCGATCCGGAGTTGATTCGCCGGTATCCGGATGCGAGCGGGCTTGAAGCCAAGATCGCAGAATCGATCGGCGTGACACCGAGCCGAGTCATCATCACCAACGGCGGGGATGACGCGATCGACCGGGTCTGCAAGGTGGCGCTCGAGCCCGGGCGAGAGCTGGTGTTGCACGAGCCGACGTTCGAAATGATCGCGCGCAGCGCCGTGCTCGCCGGCGGAAGGGTGCTGCGCGTGCCCTGGTTCGACGGACCATTCCCGGTTGCAGGCATTCTCGAACGAATCGTACCCGGCGTCGGTTTGGTGTCGATTGTCTCGCCCAACAACCCGACAGGCGCAACGGCGCCCGTGGAAGCGATGCTCGATGTTGCCTCGGCGGCGCGTCGTGTCGGGGCGCTCGTGCTCGTGGACCTGGCGTACGTCGAGTTCGCCGATGCCGATCCGACGGAAGCCCTCCTCGGCTTGGACAACATTGCCATGGTGCGCACGTTCTCGAAGGCGGCGGGCCTGGCGGGGCTCCGCGTGGGGTACGCGATCGCGCCCGAGCCGATCGCGGAGCCTTTGCGGATTGCGGGGGGGCCGTACCCGGTGTCGGCGCTCTCGCTCGTGATCGCAGAGCGATCGCTCAATCAGACTGAAGCCCGGAATCGCTCGATCAAACGCATCCGAATGGAGCGGGAGCGGTTGAGCGCGCTGCTTGTTTCGCTCGGTTGCGCGGCCGAGCGCTCGGAAGCAAACTTTCTGCTCGTGCGGACGCCGCGAGCGGATTTCATTTGGCGTGCACTTTCCTCAATGGGCATCGCGGTGCGCCGGTTCGCGGGCAGCGCGGTCCTGGGTGAGTCGCTACGGATCTCGCTCCCGGGTGACGCGGACGCGTTCGACAGACTCGAGCGGGCGCTGATGACCATACTTCGGCCCGAGGCAGTCCTGCTCGATCTCGATGGTGTGCTCGCCGATGTCGGCGCCTCGTACCGCGAGGCAATCATCCTAACTACGGCGAGCTTCGGGGTGAACACCGACGCGGCAGAGATCCAGAGGATCAAAGATGATGGCGATGCCAACAACGACTGGATCCTGACGCAACGGCTGCTCCTGGCCAATGGTGTCGAGGCGTCGCTTGACGAAGTGACCACGCTATTTCAAGAGTTCTATCTCGGCGCCGCCGACACGCCCGGGCTCAGCGAACGAGAATCGCTGATCCCTTCCGTGCAAACGCTTCGATCGCTCCGGGATCGCGCGCGACTGGCGATCGTGACGGGGCGGCCGCGCGAAGAGGCGGAATGGTTCCTGGAGCGTTTCGGGATCGCGGACCTGTTCGAGACGCTCGTGTGCATGGAGGATGCACCAGCCAAGCCATCTCCTAAGCCCGTCAAGCTCGCGATGCAGCGGCTCGGGGTGAGCCGGGCGTGGATGGTCGGCGACACGCCAGACGACATGGTCGCGGCGAGGCTCGCGGGCGCCCTGCCACTCGGGGTTGCGGCTCCGGGTCAGGGCTTTGCGGATGCTACACGCGTGTTGAACGAGTGCGGAGCCGCAGAAGTGCTGGCGTCGCTCGACAGGATTGAGGAGATTCTGCCATGACGAACCGAACAGAACGGCTCACGCGCCAGACAAAGGAGACGAAGATCGAGGTCGAGGTGAATCTCGACGGCAACGGAGCGTGCGAGATCTTGACCGGGATCGGGTTCCTCGATCACATGCTCACGGCTTTGACGGTACACGCCATGCTCGATCTGAAGCTTCGGTGCGAGGGCGATCTGGAGGTGGACGACCACCACAGCGCCGAGGACTCTGCCATCGTCCTTGGGCAGGCGATCGATCGGGCGCTGGGCGATCGCGCGGGCATCGTCCGGTTCGCCAGTGCGTACGCACCGCTCGACGAGGCGCTGGCCAGGTGCGTGATCGATCTCTCGGGCAGGCCGTCGGCGGTGATCGAGCTGGGGCTTGTGCGGGAGTCGATCGGGCAGCTCGCGTGCGAGAACATCACGCACTGGTTCCGCACGTTTGCGGTGAATCTGCGCGCATCGATCCACGTGGACGTGCTCAGAGGCGAGAACGATCACCACCGCGCCGAGGCGGCATTTAAGGCGCTCGCGATCGCGCTGCGCCAGGCGGTATCGCTCGACGCAAGACCCATCGGCGTGCCCTCGACCAAGGGGATGTTGTCATGAGCGGCACAACGATCGGGATCGTGCGCACCGGGGTTGCGAACACCGCGTCGGTCGCGGCGGCGTTCAAGAGACTGGGTTGCGATTGGGAGTTCGTCGAAACCGCGAGGGGTGTCGAACGGGCCGAGTTGCTCGTGCTCCCGGGTGTCGGTTCGTTCGCTGCGGGGATGGAAGCGATTGGGGCGCAGGACCTGACCTCGGCGCTCCGTGATCGCATCGCGGGCGGCTTGCCCACGCTTGCGATCTGTCTCGGGTTGCAGCTGCTGTGCGCGACCTCGGAAGAATCGCCCGGCGTGCGCGGGATTGGGGTGTTCGCGTGCGAGATCGAAAGACTCGGAGGTGAAGGCGTGATGCTGCCGCAGTTCGGGTGGAACCGGGTGGATGCGGGCCCGGCTGCGCCGATGCTTCGCAGCGGGTACGCGTACTACGCGAACTCGTATGGCTTGCGCGAGACGCCGACAGGCTGGATTTCCGCGACCACCGATTACTGCGGCCCGTTCATCGCGGCGATCGAGCGGGGATCGGTGCTGGCGTGCCAGTTTCACCCGGAGCTCTCGGGCGCGTTCGGCTCATCGCTCCTTGAGCGCTGGCTTGTGCGCGCGAGGGAGGCGATGCCATGCTGACACGACGCATCATCCCGTGCATGGACATCCGCGATGGGCGGATCGTCAAGGGCGTCCGTTTCGCGGATCTGCGTGACGCGGGCGATCCGGTGGAGCGGGCCAGGCTCTACGAGGAGCAGGGCGCCGACGAGATCGTGATTCTCGACGTGTCGGCGACGCCCGAGGGGCGATCGGCGGCGGTTGAAACCGTCGCGGCTGTGCGAGAGTCGCTCTCGCTGCCCCTGACGGTCGGCGGCGGCGTGCGGACACTGAGCGACGCGATCAGACTGCTGGGCGCGGGCGCGGACAAGGTGGGCGTGAACACCGCGGCGGTTAAGCGGCCCGAGGTGATCACAGAGATCGCCGACCGCGCTGGGAGCCAGTGCGTCGTGCTCGCGATCGACGCGGCTCGCAGCGTCGAAACGCCCGGCATGTGGGAGGTCGTGACGCGCTCGGGTTCGCACCGGACAGGGCTCGATGTGTGCGAATGGGCACGAAAGGGCGCTCAGTTGGGTGCGGGGGAGATCCTCCTTACGAGTTTCGACCAGGACGGCGTGGGCAACGGGTACGACCTTGAACTGCTCGGGGCCGTCGCGGGTGCCGTGCGGGTTCCGGTCATCGCATCGGGCGGCGCCTCATCGGCGAAGCACATGCACGCGGCGCTTCGCGCTGGCGCGGACGCGGTGCTCGCGGCGTCGATTTTCCACGACGGGGTGACTGGGGTTCGTGACATCAAGCTCGCGCTGCGCGAAATGGGGCAGGAGGTGAGGCTGTGATCGTGCCATCGGTGGACATCAAAGGAGGCTCGGCGGTGCAACTCATCGGGGGCGCCGAGCAGGCGATCGATGCGGGGGATCCGATGCCCATCGCCGAGCGGTTCGGGCTCGTTGGCGAGGTTGCGGTGATCGATCTGGACGCGGCGCTCGGGACGGGGAATAACAGAGAGCAGATCCGTGAGATCGTCCGGCGCGTGCCCTGCCGGGTCGGGGGCGGGATCCGCGATGTGCAAAGCGCGATCGAGTGGCTCGACGCGGGTGCGCGGAGGGTCATCCTCGGGACCGCAGCCCGCCCGGAGGTGCTGCGCGAGCTGCCGAGGGAGCGGGTGATCGCGGCCCTCGATGCGCGCGAGGGTGAAGTCGTCACCGAGGGCTGGACGAAGCGCACGGGCCGGCGCGTGGAGGACCGGATCGAGGAACTCCGCGAGTACGCAGGCGGCTTTCTGGTGACCTTCGTCGAGATCGAGGGCCGGATGACCGGCTTGCCCGCGGAGCGGATCGAAACGCTCACCAGGCTCGCCTCACCCGCGACGCTCACGATCGCCGGCGGCGTGCGCTCGCCCGAGGACATCGCAATTGCCGATCGGCTCGGCGCCGATGCGCAGGTTGGGATGGCGCTCTACTCGGGCGCGTTCGATGTGGCTCAGGGGTTCGCGGTGTGCCTGACGTCCGACCGACCCGACGGCCTCTGGCCTACGGTGGTCTGCAATGAGGGAGGGCGATCGCTCGGGCTGGTATATTCAAATCTGGAGTCGCTCCGCAAGGCGATCGAGCTCCGGCGGGGGGTGTATTTCTCCAGATCCCGCGGCGGGCTCTGGGTCAAGGGCGAGCAATCGGGCCAGACGCAGGAGCTTGTTCGCGTCGAAACGGACTGCGACCGGGATTGCCTGCGATTCGTCGTCAGGCAATCGGGCAGCGGCTTCTGTCACACGGGCGAGGCGACGTGCTTCGGGATGCTCTCTGGTTTGGCGCAGACGGAGCGGACGATCGCGCAAAGGCTGAGCGAACCGGCGCAGAATTCGTACACCGCGAGGCTTGTGCGTGAGGCGGGCCTGCTCCGGAGCAAGCTGCTCGAAGAAGCAGATGAATTGTCACGGGCGGCAACGCCCGAGGAAGCGGCGCACGAGGCGGCTGACCTCGTGTACTTCGCGCTCGTCGCGGCGCGAAGCCGGGGCGCCTCGCTTGAGTCGATCGAGAGGGAGCTCAACAGCAGATCGCTCCGCGTGACGAGGCGCGCGGGCGATGCCAAGCCCGGAACGACGGGAAATGGTGAGAGACGATGAGTACGCGAGATGGATTGCTGCGACTCGTCACGCCCGAACGGTGCACACGGGATCGCCGGCGGGCGCTCGATCCAGAGACGCTGCGGGCCGCGGGTGAGATCGTCGAGCGTGTGCGCAAGGGCGGCATGGACGCGGTGAGTGTGTACGCCGAGCGTTTCGGCGAACGACTCCCTGGTGAACCATTGGTGATCGATCGCTCGGACCTCGTGCGGGCGCTCGAAGAAATTGATGCGCCCACGCGGACGCTTCTTGAACGTATCGCGGGACGAATCGGGCGGTTCGCGCGGGCGCAGCTGGATGCGGTCGGTGAGGTGGATATCGCGATCCCGGGCGGGCGCGCGGGGCACCGGGTGATGCCGGTTGAGGCCGCGGGGTGCTAT
>JBGSIX010000140.1:0-4001 GCA_041742315.1 Phycisphaerales bacterium
GGCGGGTCCTGGTGCTGGGCGAGATGCTCGAACTGGGCCCCGCGGGCCCCGGGCTCCACGAGGAGATCGGGCGGGCGGTCGCCGAGACGATCCGGGCGGGGTCAGGGCCCGATTTCGTCGTCCTGGTGGGCGATCTGGCCCGTCACGCGCAAGATCCGATCGCGGCGGAACTTGGGGATCAAGCGGTCGTGCTGGAGCCCAAGACGGGCGACGGCCGATCCATCGCAGAGAGGTTCCGCCCGGGCGATGCCGTGCTCATCAAGGGCTCGCGGTCGGTCGGGCTCGAACGCGTCGTCCGGGCGATGGAAACGCCTGCAGAGGCCTCACCCCAATAGATAGAAAGCCCGGCTCTTGCTCTACTGGCTTCTCGACATCTTCCGATCCCGGCTCGACAGCGTCGATCTCTTCGGCGGGCTCACGCTCTATTCGCTCGTCAGGCTCCTCGACGAGCTCGAGTTCCGCGTGCTGGCGGCGGCGGCGCTCTCGTTCCTGATCGTCCTTTTCCTCGGCCCCCGGACCATCGCCAAGCTCCGCGCGATGAAGATCGGGGACACCGGTATCACCGATGCCGTCGCGCTCCGCAAGCACGCCGAGGGCAAGGCGAACGTCCCGACGATGGGCGGCGTGCTCATTGTGGGGGCGATCTTCGCCAGTGTGATCCTGCTCGCCGACGTGCGCATCGCGTACATCTACATGTCGCTCATCCTGCTCGTCTGGATGGCCGCGGTCGGGAGCGTCGACGACTGGCTCAAGCTCACCGCCGTCCGAAGGGGCGACGGCCGGCAGGGCCTGCACGCGTGGGAGAAGCTGGTTTTCCAACTCGGCATCGGCGTGCTCATCGGCGTCTTCGCGTACAACCGGGGCGAGGGCGAGCACAGCCTGACCCACGTCCTGAACCTGCCCCTGCAGAGCACCTACGAGGGCGCGACGTACGAGGTGAACAAGGGGCTCGTCTACCTGACCAAGCCGCTGTACGTGTTCGTGACGGTGATGATGATCGCGGGCCTCTCCAACGCGGTGAACATCACCGACGGCATGGACGGGCTCGCCTCCGGGCTCGTCGTCATCGTCTCGATCGGTCTTGTCGTCATGACGCTCATCGCGGGGCAGGAGGTCTGGGCGCAGCGGCTGCTGCTGCCCTACATCGCGCACTCGGGCGAGCTGACGGTGCTCGTGGGCGCGATGATCGGCGCGTGCCTCGGGTTCCTCTGGTGGAACTGCTCGCCCGCGCAGGTCTTCATGGGCGACACGGGCTCGCTCTCGCTCGGGGCGCTCATCGGCTACGTCGCGGTGGTGATCCGGCAGGAGCTGCTCGTGCTGATCATGTGCGGCGTGTTCCTGGCCGAGATCGGCTCGGTCGTGATGCAGGTCGCCTACTTCAAGTCCACGGGCGGCAAGCGCATCTTCCGATGCGCGCCATACCACCACCACCTGCACCTGGGCGGCTGGCGCGAGCAGCAGGTTGTCAGTCGGCTCTGGATCGTGGGCGTCGTGCTCGTGATGGCGGCCCTGGCGCTGCTCAAGGTCCGCTAGCGACCGATCAGGACGAGGCCTTCTCGCAGCTCGACCCGGTCCTGCACGGGCCCGAACTGCCCTTCGTCGAGTTCGAGCGTCAATTCGCTGGCACTGGTCAGTTCGAGTCGCAGGTGCGCCTCGGGCGACTGAGCGCTCAGCGTGTGGCGTTCGCGCTCAACGCCGTCGATAAGGACAACCAGTTCGAGGTTGCCCCACGCGCGCGACTCGAGCGGGAGCTGGGCGGTCAGCGCCAGGCGCGAAGTGCCGCGCGGGAGCGTCCAGGTCGTGCGCATGGGCCCGGGCATCAGGATGCTCTTGGCGCCCAGGGCCGCGACGCCGGCGTTGTCAATGACGAGCGAGCGTTCGGTGGACTTTGATGCAAGCGACGCGAGCGGGACGAGCGCCTGGGTATCAAAGCTCACGGCGTCGATCTGCGCACGGTCGATCTCGAACCGCAGGCCCACGGTCTGGTCGTCGGCCTCGCTCGGGACGGACGCCGCGTTGAGCGCGACGATTTGGCCGGCTTCGAGCGTCGCCTCGAGCCGATCGGCCCGGCCGGTGATGGCGCGGAGCGATATGACGTCGACCACGTTGCCCCCGGTCAGCCAGACGCGCACACCATTCGGGGCCTCGGCGGGGTTGGCCAGGGTCATCTCGTCGATGACGTTCATGGGCGTGGTGATGGTGGAGCCGTCGGCGAGCTCGATGCTCGTCTCGGAGCCGAAGGAGACGATAAAGCCCCGGAGCGTGTCCTTGTTGGTCAGACGCAGGACATCCTCGTCCAACACATCCAGCGTCGGCATCGCCTGCTCGGCGGTCATGATCCGGGGGAGCACCACGCGCCGGATGTTCTCGAGCGGGACGGCGAGCAGGCCGAGCCGGGCGTAGTTCCAGGCGAGCGATTCGGCGCCCGCGCTCACGACCGAGGCGGTGCCCACGAAGCGCTGCCCGTCGGTCAGCTCGAGCACGCCGGGCCTGCTCACGATGCCGCTTCGTCGGAAGACGCTCGTGGCCGCGTTCGCGTCGGTCCAGGCGTCGATGGGCGTGAGCGCGACGAACTGGCTCGTCGGCGCGGTGACCGCGCGCCCGGAGGCGTCGATGAAGCGGATGTCGTCGCCGTCAATGGAGACGAGCTCGATGAGCCGGCGGTCGAGGTTTCGGTCGATGAGCAGTCGCAGCGGTCGCTCGGCGTCCTGCGCCAGGCCGGCGCCGACGAGGCGTGTGCCCGCGAGGAGGAGAGCCGGGATGAGTACGTGCTTCGTCACTTTTGGAAGATCGGCAGATATCGCTTGGGCATTTGCAGAACGATGAGAGCCATCGCGGTGCCGTAGGCCTCACCCACGCCTCGATCCTCCCAGAGCCCGTCGTTTCGCTGGGTCATGACGAGTTCATCCCGTGTTCCGGGCCACCAGGCGGCCCACCAATCCCCGCCGGCGAGGTACGCGGCCTGGACGGAGTAGTACTGGCCGTAGAAGTAATGCGGGCTGCGCCGCGCCGCCCCCTGTCCCGGGGCGCTGGTTCTCAGGATGTACTCCATCCCGTTGTCGATGGCCCGGTCGTCGTAGATGCCCGCGTACTGCATCGTGGCGACGCCCGCGGCCGTCCTGGGCCAGGCGCTGTCTCTCGTCCGCAATTGATACCGGAAACCCCCGTCGGGGTTCTGGCATTCCTTGACATACTGAACGGCTTTATCGATGACCTCCTTGGAGACCTCGATGCCCGCGTTCCGCGCCGAGCGCAGCGCCATCACCTGGCAGATCGTGACGGAGACGTCCGCGTCGTTGGGCAGCGGGTTGTACCGCCAGCCACCCTCCTCGTTCTGCGTGCGCTCGATCAGGCGGATGGCCTTGATGAGCGCCTCGTAGGTGCGGTCGGCCAGCGGCGTGTCCGAGCCGCCCGTCATGCCGTAGACCTCGCCAAGGAAGAGCGCCGCGAACCCGTGCCCGTACATGGGCCCGTTGGCGGCCTCGCCCGCGATGAGACCGCTCTCGGAGGCGTTGTCGAGGATGAACACGAGCCCGAGCCGGACGTTCTCGCCGTAGGCCCCGCGCCCGGGCACGTTCCCGTCGGCCATGAACGCCAGGCACGCCAGCGCGGTGACGGCCACGTTATTGGCGTAGCGCCCGTCGCCGAACGAGCCGTTGTCGGTCTGGAGCTCGGCCAGCGCCGCGAGCCCCGACTCGACCGCGCGGTCGGAGTCGGTGGTGATCTCGTTGGCCATCGCGGCGTTCTCGGCGCCCTGTGCGAGCACGGTCAGCGGCGAAGCGAGCGCCGTGGCGATCACGAGTCGGCGGATCATTCGGAGGCCTCCTCGGCGAGCCGCTTGTAGTACGTCTCGGTCATGGCTTTGTAGAGCGAGCTGTAGCTGTCGCTCGAACCCTGCAGCAAAGCCTCGCGCAGGCGCGCGGGCAGGTTGCCCCAGCGCGCGCTATCCAGCACGGCCTGCGCGCCCAGCTGCGCCTCCTGCCCCGCGGGCCCGTCCTGCT
>JBGSIX010000141.1:0-3889 GCA_041742315.1 Phycisphaerales bacterium
GCTGGGGCTCGCCAGCGCCGACAAGGTGCGCTGGCAGTTCGTGGTGCGCCGGCTGAGCGAGCTGACCGGGCTGGATGCACAGACAATCGCCGACTTGGTTCGCGAAGGAGCCAGCCGGGGCTCGCGCGGGCCGACCTTCCAGGAACTGGACCAGCCGCAGACTTCCCCCGCGAGCCATCGGCACAAGTCGATGAACGCGGAGATCCTGGGCTGCCTGCTGGCGCTGCCCGAGCGCTGGATCGCGCTTGGCGAATCGAAGGCGAGCCTGCGGGCGGCGACCGAGGGTTCGCCCTACGAGGCGGTGTTCGAGGCGATGCACGACGCCGCCGAGCGCACCGGGCGGACAGAGATCCAGGCCGTCGTGGACCTGCTCCGCGAGCGTGACGAGGACCACCGCGTTGTGGTGCAGCTCGAGCAAGACATCTCCCGCCGACTCGACGGCAACCGCGAGCAGATCGCCGAGACGCTAAGCATCTGCCTGCGGAATCTGTCGCAACACGTTGCATTGATCGAGCCCAAGCCGGATTCCGTCGCGGACCGTCTGGCTCGTGTGAAAGCCATGAAAGAGCAGTCAGGACCCAATACCCGGCTCCTGCCCCGTGTGACCGGCCTTGCCGGGGATGCGGGGAGCCCGACTCGAGAGGGACAGGGCGCATAACGTACCCGACGCCAGGATCGGCGTCGGCTTGAGAAAGGGACTCCAAGCGTGCTTCAGCAGTACCACCCAGCTCTGGACAACCTGATCCAACTCGGTAAAGACCGCGGCTGGCTCAGTTACGAAGAAGTCAACAACACGATCCCCGACGAGATGATCGAGCCCGAAGCGCTCGACGAACTCCTCGTCACCTTCGACAGCCACTCGATCGAGCTGGTCGACGAGCTGGAGTTCCGCGCCCGCATCTACCGCCTGACCAAGAAGAACGGCCGCCCCTCGGTCAATGTGCCCAAGGGCGACCCCACCGCGCCCAGCTTCCGCGCAATGAGCGTCTCGGGCGGCGAGGACCGCGGCCAGCAGCAGTGGCTCCAGGCGTACATGAACGCCTCGATCAAGCCGGGTACCGCGCCAGACATGCCGCGCGATCTCGAGCCCCTGCAGGACGACCCGACGATCACCACCGAGCAGGCCGACATGGCCCCGGAGTCCCCCGCCGACAGCACCGGCCGGCGCATCGACGACCCCGTGCGCATGTACCTGACCCAGATGGGCAACATCCCGCTCCTCACCCGTGAGGAAGAGATCCGCCTGGCCAAGAAGATCGAGACGACGCGGATGATTTTCCGCCGGCGCGCGCTCGAGAGCGACTACATCCTCCAGCAGGCGATCGAGACGCTCAGGGCCGTGGACGCAGGTCAGCTTCCCTTCGACCGGACGATGCGACTCTCGACGGCCGAGGACAACGCCAAGGCCAAGATCGCCGCGCGGATCCCGAGCAATCTCAAAACGCTTGAGCGTCTGCTCGAACTCAACCGCGAGGACTGGGCCGCCCGCGAGCGGGCGATCGGGCTCAAGCACACGCGGGTCGCGCGAGATCTCCTGGAGCGGATGTCCGTGCGTCGGCGCCGGATGGCGGCCCTGACCGAGGAGCTCTGCCTCCGCACGGGCCGGATCGTGCCGCTCGTCCGCAAGCTCAAGAGCATCAGCGCCAAGTGCAACGCGCTGGAGGCCCGGATCACCGAGGCCCAGGCCAACCCGAGCAAGTACGACGTCGAGGACGTCGAGGTGATGCACGAGGAACTCGGGGGCCTGCGCTCGCTCGTCCTTGAGACACCCGAGGAGCTCACCAAGCGCGTCAAGACGATCGACACCGTCTTCTGGGAGTACGAACAGGCCAAGCGGGATCTCTCGGGCGGCAACCTGCGACTCGTCGTGTCGATCGCCAAGAAGTACCGCAACCGCGGGCTCTCGTTCCTGGACGTGATCCAGGAGGGCAACACGGGCCTGATGCGCGCGGTCGACAAGTACGAGTACCGCCGGGGCTTTAAGTTCTCGACCTACGCGACGTGGTGGATCCGCCAGGCGATCACCCGCGCCATCGCCGACCACGCGCGGACCATCCGCATCCCGGTCCACATGATCGAGACGATGAGCAAGCTCCGCAACATCCAGAAGGACATCCTCCAGAAGACCGGCGCCGAGCCGACCTTCGAGGAGATCGCCAAGCAGGCCAACATGTCCCTCGAAGACGTCCACCGCGTGCTCAAGATCGGACGCCAGCCCATCAGCCTCGACCGCCCCGTGGGCGAATCCGAAGACTCCTACTTCGGCGACTTCATCGAGGACACCAACCAGCAGGCCCCGCAGGACACCGCGGGCCAGGAAATGCTCAAGACCCGCATCGAGCAGGTCCTTCGCACCCTCACCTACCGCGAGCGCGAGATCATCAAGCTCCGCTACGGCATCGGCGACGGGTACACCTACACGCTCGAAGAAGTCGGACGCATCTTCAAGGTCACCCGCGAACGCGTCCGACAGGTCGAGGCCAAGGCCATCCGCAAGCTCCAGCACCCCGTCCGCTCACGCAAGCTCCACGGCTTCGTCGACGAGTTGCCCACTGACAAATCAACGCGGTCGGCGTAAATGAACCCGCTGGCGGAACAGGCGGTCTACGCGCAGATCGGCGAAGAGGGCTTTGCGCGCCTGACTGCCGCGTTCTATCGCCGCGTCCCTGACGACGACATCTTGGGCCCCCTCTACGAGCAGGCCCGCACCGAGACCGGCGAGCCCGACCATTCCGGCGCGGAGGAACGCCTGCGCGAGTTCCTCGTCCAACGCTTCGGCGGGCCCGGGCGCTACTCCCAGGCCCGGGGCCACCCTCGCCTTCGGATGCGGCACATGCCCTACGCGATCGACGAAGCCGCCCGCGACCGGTGGCTCAAGTTGATGGACGAATCGCTCGCGGAAACCGGCATCGAAGAGCCCGCCCTCTCGGCGATGCGCGCCGTCTTCACCCATGTCGCGGAGTTCATGCGGAACCGGTGAGCGTATATTTCTGTGTGGCACTGCTTGCTCGCCAAGCAGTGCTCTGAAAGCACCTCAAGACCACTGGCTGCAAGCAGCCAGTGCCACACAACCACACACTGTGAGTCACCCGCCCCGCGCCCGCAGCGCCGAACGCAGCGCCCCCACGCTCGAGAGCGTCGAGACGATGTAGGGCACCATCACGGTCAGCCCCATCTTGAGCAGGCGGCCCGTCCCCACGTCCCCGCGCAGGATCGCGTCGCCGTGGTTGATCGTGATGAGCACCGCCCCCACGATCACCGCGTACATCAGCCCCCGGCGGACGACCGAACGTCGAAGGGCGAGCGAGGCCCAACTCGGCATAGTGGCAGGCGATGGGGTGTGCGGTGACGGCGAGCTGATCATGCTGGTCAATCCCATTTGGCGGGAAGCGTATTCCCCCGCGTGGCACGGCTTGCTCGCTAAGCCGTGCGGAGGGGACAATGGCACTGGCTGCAATCTGCCAGTGCCACGCAGAGGGGGAAACGTACCACCCGCCAGAACCGGCAGCGGATTCGCCTTTCCGGAAATCCGGTGTACAGTTGCGCGATGCCAAATCTCGGCCAGCTCCGCGCCGGTCGTTCAAGCCCCGCTCCCTGGGCCCTTGGCTTTGTCCTTTTTGCGCTCGCCTGCCTGATCGCCGCCCGCCCGGTGCTCGCCCTGACCTCGGGCTGTTCCCCTTCGGACCGCATCTTCAGACCGAGCCCCGCCGACCAGACCCTCGGCGCCGCCTCGCTCCCGAGCTCGTTGGCCTCGGCCGAGAACCGGCGGATCGAGAAGAAACCCGACAACCAGACGCACCTGACCGCCGAGTCGGCTTTGCTCCCCGAACCGCCCCGGCTCGGGCTGGCGCTCGTAGTGGGCGACGCAACGCCTGCGCTGATGGCGCGA
>JBGSIX010000142.1:0-28527 GCA_041742315.1 Phycisphaerales bacterium
GCTCGTCAACGCGAGCCGCTCGGTGATCTACGCGCCGGCGCGCGGGAACGAGTCCTGGCAGGACGCGGTGGCGCGCGAGGCGAAGGCGATGCACGCGGACCTTGCGAGCGCGCTGTAAAGAAACACCGACCCCGCAAGGAGGTCGGTGTGACTTATCGCAGAAACGAGTGCGAATCAGCTGTGACGGCGGCGGCGGCCGAGAGCGGCGAGCCCGAGGCCCGCGATCATCGCCGTGCCCGGAGCGGGCACGAAGAAGGCCGAGCCGGAGTACGAGCCTTCGGATTCCCACGCGACCGCGGGGAGGCCTGAGCCCGGGTTGATCTGCACGCCCGAGACGCCCGCGCCACCGTTGGGGAACGACAGGATGTTGGTGAGCGTGAAGGCGGCGTCGGTCATGCTCGAGGTGACCGCGTTGTCGAAGAGGTTGTACGCGGGCTGGTCCGCGTTCTGCCAGGTGTACGTGACGGTGCTGCCGGCGAGGCTCGAGGCCTGAATCGTCGCGGTTGAGCCCCAACTGGTCGCGTCACCGAGTGCGGTGAGCACACCATCCGAGACGTCCACGGTCATGACCTGGCCGTCGCCTCCGCCCAGGAAGCGGAACGTGCCATCGATCGAGTAGCTGTGCAGGACCTGTCCCGAGGGCAGGACGGTCGAGCCGATCGTGGACATCGTGAAATCGACGTAGAAGCGTGTGTCGTAGGTGAGCGTGGGCAGTGGCCCGTTGGCGTCATCGACAAAGAGGTCCGTCGGAACACGCGAGTTGCTGATGATGCCGTTGCCGGCTCCACCCTCGAATGTTGGCTCATTGCTGGCCACATCCGACGCGAAGCTGAAGGTCACGTTGGGCTCAGCCGAGGCGATCCCCGCGGTAAGCGTAAGAAGAACAACAGCGCCGAGACGCATGGCGACCCTTTCGACAGAATCAATTCGATCCAATCCCGGCGGCGGCGCACCGCGAGCCGGGATATCCCATTTCTCCGCACCCCTAAGGTGCCACGGAAACGGGAAAGGGCCAGCAAAGGTCCGAATTTATTTGGGGATTACTGCTCGAAATCTGACAAGATGGGCAAGGGCGGGCCGATCGGCTCACATGGGCTTCTTGTCGATGGTGATGTCGTAGATCGACAGGAGTTTTTCCTTGTCGAAGATCATCTCCTGGCGGGAGAGGCCCACGATGTCGTACTCGGTGGTCAGCTCGATGGCATCGACCGGGCAGGCCTCCTCGCACATGCCGCAGAAAATGCACCGGAGTTCGTCGATCTCGAACTTCTTGGGGTACTTCTCGCGGTCGTCCCAGGGGGACTCGTCGGCGACGATGTGGATGCAGTTGGCGGGGCAGAGGGTGGGGCACATCATGCAGGCGACGCACTTGACGCGGCCCTCTTCGTCGCGGTTGAGGCGGTGGAAGCCGCGGAACGTGGACTTTTCCATGCCCCCGTCCTCGGGGGCGCGGTTCTCGCGGCGCTGCTCGGGGTACTGGATGGTTCGGCTGAGCTTGCCCTGGCCGAACGAGCCGAAGAAGTGCTTCATCGTGGTCCCAAAGCCCCGGAAGAGCTCTGGGAGGTAGACGCTCTCGAGCCTGTTCATGGGCCTCGGGGCGATGTTGATGATGTCTTTGTCGTCGATGGCCATGGGGCGTGAGTATAGCTCGCGCGGGCGAGGCTTGAATCGTCTCGTGTGGAAGCCGTGGGGGAGGGCGGTGGGCGGCGCGTGCGACTTTCAGCGAGTTTGCCCGGGGCATTTGCAACTCGGGCCCGGGGCGGGGAGAATGATCCAGCCATGGCCAAGCGTCGCAATGCTCCCGCGCTCTTCGAACTCCTCCGGGACTCGAATTCCACGCGCTCGGGCCAGATCGGGGGCGAGCAGCTCCGCACCCAGCTCGGCGGCGGGACGGTCAAGAATTCTGCGCCGCGTCCGCCCGGACATCCGGCTCTGAAAGAGGAAGCCGAGGCGAAGGCCCTGGAATCCAGGCCCGTCGAGCCCACGCCCATCGCGGCGCAAGTGGCTTCGGACGCGGTGGTTGAGTCGAAGCAGGCGGCCCAGATCGATCCCAAGCTCGCCGGGAGCGAAGTCGACCCGCTTCTGTCGATGCCCAGCTTCAAGGCGGGTCGGAGGGTCGCCGAGAAACCCGAGCCCAAGCCCGCCAAGGCCGCTCCGGCGGTGTCGATCAAGCCTCCGTCCGGGAAAGAGTCAGCCGTGAAAGAGCCGGCAGCACCAACCAAGGCTCCCGAGCCCGAGATGAAGCCCGTGGTGGTCAAGCCGACACCGGTGCCCAAACCCAAGCTCGAGGTGACCAAGCCCGCTGAGGTTGCAAAGCCGGCGCCAACTGCGGCTTCCAAGGCCGAGCCGGAGTCGCTCGTTGAGGCATTGCCCGAGGAGACACCCGAGCCGGATACGGACGAATTCGAGCAGAAATACCCGCTCATGAAGCGGGTTGGGAACCAGATGACCTTCTCGACCTTCACGATCGGGATGATCGTGACCGCGATCCCGGTGATCATCCTGGTGGCGTACCTGGTCGGGACGGGCGTGGGCAAGTCCACGGCGAAGAAGGAGATGGGGCCGCTGCTGGGTGAGCAGGCCGACCACTCGCTCTCGGGCCTGGACGGCCAGCCCCGCCCGAACGCGGGGGGAGAGGACCGCCCGGTCGACCCGATGAACCTGGCCCGGGACCCGGAGTTCAAGACGCCCGAGCCGATCGTGCCCGTGGTGCCCCCCGAGGAGCAAGCCAAGCGGGCCGAGGAGCAGGCGAAGGCGGCGGAAGAGGTGAATAAACCCATCCAAATTACGAACGAAGACACCCGGGTCACCGGGGAGAACTACCTCCACCTGGCGCCGCTGGCGGACCCGGAGGAGGCCCGTCGGCTCCAGGTCTTCTTGGCGGAGAGCGGCGTGAAGTCCTTCATTCGGGAGCAGTACCGGGGGGGGCGGCAGGGCTACGAGCTGATCACCCTGGTGGGGATTCCCTCCTCGGAATGGTCGACCAGCACCAAGAAGATCGACCACGAGCGTGAGGTCAAGCGACTTGGCGGCATATGGTTCAAGGACTTCGGCGGGTCTATCGACTTCGGCCGAGACAACCAGTCCGTGTGGTACAAAGCAAAGGCAGACGGTTCCTGAATTCAGGGCCGACCATTCTCAGAGAGTTTGACATGAGCCTCAACCGATCACTGAAGACCTCGGGCAACCTCGCCGGCAAGCGGAGCGTGATGAAGCGCGCCGAGCGGATCGAGAAGCTCAAGAACGACCAGAAGTTCGAGAAGGGCGAGAACTCGCCCCTGGGCCTGCCCAAGACGCACGTCGTCGAGAAGTAAGCCCCACACCCTTCCCGGGATATCGACATGAACACCGAGCGTTTGATCTGCGATCGTGCGCGGGCTGTCAGTGCGTCCGGCATCCGGCGCATCTTCAACCTGGCGGCCAAGCTCAAGGACCCGATCAATCTCTCGATCGGTCAGCCCGACTTCCCGGTGCCCGACGCCGTCAAGCGCGGCGCGATCGAGGCGATCGAGCAGGACAAGAACGGCTACACGCTCACCAAGGGCATCGCGCCGCTCCTTGACCGCATCAACGCGCACCTCAAGTTCGACCTGGGCTGGGACATCGGCGAGGGCACGGGCGTTGATTCGTTCGTGACCAGCGGCACCTCTGGCGCGCTCACGCTTGCGTTCCTGGCGCTCATGGGACCTGGCGATGAGGGGATCATCCCCGATCCGTATTTCGCGATGTACCCGTACATGGCGACGATCGCGGGAGGCACCGCCGTGCGGTGCGACACGTATCCCGACTTCCGCATGACCGCGGCGCGCGTCGAGCCGCTGATCACCGAGAAGACGAAGTTCGTGCTCTACAACTCGCCCGGGAACCCGAGCGGCGTGGTGGGCACGAAGGCCGAGTGCATGGAACTACTCGAGCTCTGCCGGAGCAAGGGTGTGCTCCTGATCTCGGACGAGATCTACGACGAGTTCACGTTCAGGGGCGGCTTGACGGACGTGGCGCGGGGCGACGGCAAGACGCCGCGCTGCCCGAGCCCGGCGCGGTTCGATGGTGCTCAGGACGACGTGCTGCTCATCCGCGGGTTCGGCAAGACCTACGGCTTTACGGGCTGGCGCGCGGGATACGCTGCGGGCCCCGAGCCGGTGATCGCGGCGATGACGCGGATCCACCAGTACACGTACGTCTGCGCCCCGTCGATCGTGCAGTGGGGGGCGCTCGCCGCGTTCGATGTCGACATGTCGGCGCACGTGGACGACTTCGAAGAACGCCGGGACATGGTGATCGATCGCCTGAGCAAGTACACGGACGTGTCCGTGCCCGAGGGCGCGTTCTACGTCTTCGTCAAGGTGCCCGAGCGTCTGGGACTGACGAGCCATCAGTTCGTTGACAAGTGCCTGGCCCGCGAGGTGATGGTCATCCCCGGCAACGTGTTCAGCGACCGCGACACGCACTTCCGCGTGAGCTTCTCGGCGCCGCGCGCCAAGATCGAGAAGGGGATGGACATTCTCTGTGAGCTGATGCAGGGCTAGAGATTGATCATCTTTCTCCTTCTCCCATCTTGTGAGAAGGAGCCCGCGCAGCGGGCGGATGAGGGCAAGAGCGAAGACCCTCTCCGCAGCCCTCTCCCCCGAGGGGAGAGGGAGCCGGATTCAGAACCGCACTTCCGCGCCGGCGTAGATGCCCTGGAGCGTCGCGTCGATTTCGAGGTCGAACTCGTCGCTCGTGACATTCATGAAGCGATAGCCCGCGAAGAGGCCGAAGAAGCGGTTGAAGTCGTACCCGACCTCGGCCCGTGCGTCGATGACGGTGCCGTAGTTCCCGAAGTACATCCCCGCGAGCTGGCCTCGGATCGCCAGGTTGTAGCCGAGATCAAAGCTCGCGCCGACGGCGGCGACCGGGATCGGGAGTAGCAGGTCTTCGCTGTTGGTTTCGGTCGTGCCCATGACATCGCCCGTGATCTCCGCGTGCGCGTCGATGAGGCGGACGCCCGTGCCGACGTAGATCGTGACGAATTTCACCTCGGCGAGCTCGTACATGGTGTTGAGCTCGAAGATGTTCAGGTCTTCGGAGCTGTTGATGGTGCCCGTGTATTCCTCGCCGTCGAAGCTGATGGAGTCGGTAGTCGTGCCCTCGAAGGTGTAGCTTCCGATGTAGCCCAGTTCGATGGACAGATCGATGACGGGGATGGCGACCGTGACGCTCCCGATGGGGCTGAAGTCGTCGGTGTCCTGCCCGAGCGTGTCCTCGAGGTCCAGGACGTTGGTGGAGCCGCCGATCTCGGGGCCCGAGGTGATCTCGCCCTCGGCGAAGACGAACATGCCGCCCGCGCGGATTTTGACGAAGGTGTCGTCGCCCGCGTTGGGCGAATCGAGCGGGCCCGCGGCGGCAAGCATCGCCGACAGGGCGTTGGTGGGATTCGTGACGGGCGATGAGAGCAGTCCCTGCCGATCGTCGGCGTGGGCGGCGGTCGCGGTCAGGGCGAGGAGCAGTGCGGGCCAGCGGTTCATAGGAGATCCTCCGAGTTGGTCTGCAGAGCGTATCGGAAAAATCGCGTGGTGGACTGCGAGTGAAACCCGGGAAGAGACGCCGAACTCAGAAAAGCCCCGCGAGTTTGGCCGCCGCGGCGAGGAGCACGACCGCGACGATGTGGCGGATGACCTTCGAGGGCAGCTTGTGCACGAGCGAGGAGCCCGCGAGCGCGCCGACGACCGCGGCGGGGCCGAGCAGGCCGATCAGGCGGACCGCGTCCATCGGGTCCTGCGCGTGCTGGGAGAGGCTTGCCATTTTCGTGACGCAGCCGATGGGGGACATGAGGCACATGAGCGCGGTGCTCGCGGCGATGGCCTGGCGGATCGGGATGCGTCCGAGCGCCTGCAGGGCGGTGACCGTGATGACGCCCCCGCCCGTGCCCAGGAGTCCCGCGACGAAGCCGGTGACGATGCCCGTGCCGAAGATGATGGGGGTGGCGCGCTTGATGCGCTGGTCGTCGGTGAGCCCGTCGTCCCGGGCGTGCCCGAAGCGGTTGCTGACCTCGCCCAGGATGACCATCAGTGCGATCACGCCCGCCAGGATCTTGACGAGCACGACGCCCTCGAATCGGTCGGAAGCGAGCGCGCCCAGGATGATGCACGCGGTCCCCGTGGGCAGAAGTCGCACGAGGATCGCCCGGCGGATCGCGCCAGCCTTGGAGTGACGCCAGGTCGCGGGCACGGCGACGAAGAAGTTCACGGCCATCGCCGCGGCCTGGTAGGTGTGCTGCTCGGTGTGAGAGGCGTCGGCGTACCCGACAAAGAGCGCCAGGCCCGGGAGCATGACAAGTGAACCGCCCAGGCCAGTGAGGCCACCGATCAGGCCCGCGGCGAGCCCGATGGCGACGATCAGAGCCTGCTGGGTGAGGTCACCGGTGAACATCAACCCTTACATCGACGCGCGACGGGCGGATTGCTCCAGTCTGCGCGCAACATCGGCGGGGTGCTCGTCTTCCTCGGCCAGCATCGCCAGCTCGTCGTAGACGCGCATCGACTCATGGTGCGCCCAGCGGACGTGCTCGATCATCAGGTCGCGGGCCTTGTCGGCCTCGCCCCGCTCGACCGTCCGCAGGATCACGTCGTGGTCGGCGAAGATCTCGCTCAGCTTCTCGTACGTCAGGGGCCTGGGGCGGCAAGCCGTCGCGTGGATCAGCAGGCGGTTGTCGTTGATGATCTTGACCACCCGGCGGTTGCCGGCGGCGTGGAGCATGGCGGCGTGGAAGTCGCGGTCGAGGCGTTCGAGCTGGTCGTACGTCTCGTGCGAGATCTCGAGCTCGCCCGAGACGCCCCGGTCGGTGCGGAGCATGTCCTGCATGCGTTCGAGCACCATGCGGGCCTTGTCGAGCGAGGGGCGGATGCGCATCGAGGCGAGGGCGTGGATGGCTTCGCACTCGAGCCACTCGCGGACCTGGAAGGCCTCGTCGAGCTCGTCGCGGCTCGGGCTTTTGACGAACGCGCCGTAGCCAGGCACGTGGTCCAGGACGCCCTCGGAGCGGAGCTGGCCGATCGCCTCGCGGACGGGGCTTCGGCTGACGCCGGTTTGCTTGGCGACGGTGAGCTCGCAGACGCGGCTGCCCGCGCGAAGTTCTCCCGTCAGAAGCTGCTCGCAGAGAAAGTCATAGACAACGGTGCGCAGACCCTTTGACACGGTTATTCCTCGGAAACAGGCCCGCCGGCATGGAGGGCCGTTGTTGTCGCAAGGATAGCGTGGATTGGGGTGTGGGTGTTGTAAACGGTTTCAGAAAGCTGAGATGACCGCCAAGAGCCCCGTCAGGGCGGCAGCCGCCCCACACAAACGGGCGATCAGGAGGTGGCGGTTGGCCCGGGACTGCATCTGGCGGAGTTCGCCCTTGATCACGTCGTACTTGACGTGCAGGGCCGACATCGCCTCGATCGTCTCGGCGTACTGCTGGGTCCGGGCGGTCGCCCGGCGGCGGGCCCGCATGACGATGGCGTTGGCCTTCTCGAGCGATTCCTGGGCCTGTTCCATCCGGTCGCGGTATGCATCGGCCCGCACATCGGCCCGGTCCATCTGCTCGCGCATGAACGCGGCTTCGGTTTCCTTGGCGTCCAGCGCCTCGCGGATCCGGGCGAACTCCGCCGGGACGTCGATCGGGGCCGCGATGGCCAAGGGTTTCTGCTCGATCTGAACGGGCGATCTGCTCGCCTGCTGCGAGAGCCTCGCGATTGTCTGGTCCTTCTCGGCCAGTCGGCCCGAGAGCTCGGCGATCTCGGAACGAGCCTGGGCGATATCCGCGCGGGCGTCTTCCTCCGAGTGTGAAAGTTCTGTGAGCCGCCCGGTCATGGCGTCGAGTTTGGCGGTCAGCTCGTCGGCGAGCGACTGGCTCGACTCGGCGCGGGCTTCGACCTCGTCGAGCTGGCCCTGGAGTGTGCGCACGGAATCGGTGGACTCAACGAGCCGGGCCGACTGCTCGGTGAGCTCGTCGCGGAGCTGGGCGAGCTCGGTTTCGGCGGCTTCGGCCAACGCGAGCGCCTGGTCGCGCTCCTCGGCGGTCGAGGCCAGTTCCGAGGCAAGCTGGGCCAGGCTCGACTCGTGGGCGGCGATCGTGGACGTCAGCTGGGCGATGCGATCGTTCAGTTCCTGCTGCGCGTTTTTGGCGGCGGACTTCTGGGCCTTGATCTCGTCGCGGAGTGATTCCGCCTGATGGTGGGCGGCGTCGAGGTTGCTCTTGAGCTCCGTGATCGAGGCCTCGCGCTCGGCGAGGCTCTTGTGGCTCTCTTGGATCTCGGTCTGCTGGCCCTTGATGGTCTGCGCCTGCTCGGAGGCGACGTCCCAGACTTTCTCCGCCTCTTCGAGGCGGTCGTCGGCGAGGCGCTGCGCGTGGCGCAGCTCGCCCTCGATGCTCTTGATCTGCTCGGCGGCCCCGGCGAGTCTGGCTTCGAGGTTGGCGAGCTGCTGCGTCATCGCGGCGACGGCTTCGGCGTGCGTCTTGCGCAGGACCTCGGGCGAGTCCTCGCCCAAGAGGTCGAGCGCTTCCCGCGCAATGAGCTGGATCCGCGCGAGCTTGCTCTCGGCGATCGTGTCCGCCTGCGCGGCGTCGATGGGCTGGGTCTGCTGATTCGATCGCGTGGCCACGTCTGCGCCTCCGGTCTGCGGATGGTTCTGGGCTCTCCCGCGCTCTACAACGGCACTCCAAGGCCCCAAAATCAGTCGCATCCCGCGATCGGATGGCGATAACACGCGCGGACGACCGGGAACCCCCTCACCGGGCCAAGGGTCCGCATGAAAGCCGGCCAAGCTGTGACAGCAGGCCCCCGGTTCCGGAGTCCTACGCTCCCGCGTGACCCCCAAGACCAAACCCGAGAGTGAGGGCCGGGCGCTGTTCATCGGCCTTGCCACGGTCGTCCTGACGCTCGTGGGCTGGTCCGTCACGCCCCTGTTCATCAAGCACTTCTCGCACCTGATCGACCCCTGGACCAGCAACGGGTGGCGTTACGGGTTCTCGGCGCTGCTCTGGGCGCCGCTTCTGATCGTCGGCTTCTTCCGCAAGAAGCTCCCGCCCGGGCTCTTCGTCGCCGCGATCGCGCCCGGGCTCATCAACAGCGTCAGCCAGATCGCCTTCACCTGGGCGCACTACAAGATCGACCCGGGCCTGCTCACGTTCGGGCTCCGGGCTCAGATGGTCGTCGTCGCCATCGGGGCGGCGATCATGTTCCCGCTGGAGCGCATGGCGATCCGCAGGCCCAGCTTCCTCGTCGGGCTCGCGCTCGTGGTCATGGGCACCGCGGGCACGATCGTCTTCGATCACGGCTTCGGCTCCAAGTCCAACACGCTGGGCGTCGTGCTCGCGCTGGCGGCGGGCTCGGGCTTTGCGTGCTACGCGCTGGCGGTCCGCAAGTGCATGGTGGGGATCAACTCCATGTACGCCTTCGCCGCGATCAGCCAGTACACCGCCGGGAGCATGGTCCTCCTGATGCTCATCTTCGGCGACCACGCCGGAATCACGACGCTGGACATGCCCACCAAGCAGATCGTCTGGCTCCTGATCTCTTCGGTCATCGGCATCGGCGCGGGGCACGTGCTCTACTACATCAGCATCGCGCGTCTGGGCGTTGCCGTGTCTGCGGGCGTCATCCAGCTCCAGCCCTTCTGCGTCGCGATCCTCTCTTACATCTGGTTCGGTGACGTGCTCAAGTGGAACCAATGGCTCTCGGGCGGCATGGCGGTCACCGGCGCGGTCACGATGCTCGCGGTCCAGCACCGGACCATGCAGAAATACAAACGGGCCGGTCGTGACCAGTCGAACGAGCTGCCCGTGGATCATGTCGCCGCGTCGGCGGAGGCGGTCGATTGCGAAATCCAGCCCAGCCGGTAGACTCGGCTGGCCTGCACCGGGAGAACACATGAGAATCCACGTGGTCGGCGCCGCCGGCGAAGTCACCGGGTCGTGCTACGTCGTCGAGACCGAAAGCGCCAAGTTCCTCGTGGACTTCGGGCTCTTCCAGGGCGGGCGGGACATCCAGGACATCAACCGCAACGACCTGCCCGTGCCCGCCAAGGACCTCGACGCGGTCCTGCTCACGCACGCGCACCTGGACCACTCGGGTCGGCTGCCGCAGCTGGCGAGCAAGGGGTTCAAAGCGCCGATCTATGCGACCGGCGCGACGATCGAGCTGGTCGAGATCCTGCTCCGCGACTCGGCGCACATCCAGCAGATGGACGCCGAGCGGGCGGCGAGGCGCGGCAAACCCGGGAGCGCCGACGCGACGCCGCTCTACAGCGCGACGGACGTCGACGCGATCATGCAGCGATTCGCCCCGGTGGAGTACAATCAGCCCTTCCGCGTCGCCGAGGGCATCGAGGCGCGGTACGTCGACGCGGGCCACATCCTGGGCTCGGCGAGCATCGAGGTGAAGATCACCGAGTCGGGCGTGACGAAAACGCTCGTCTTCTCGGGAGACATCGGGCCCCGGGGCGTGCCGCTCCTAAAGGATCCGGTCACGTTCGAGCACGCGGACCTCGTCTTCCTCGAATCGACCTACGGCGACCGCGACCATCGCTCCCTCGATGATTCGGTCGACGAGCTCGCGGGCGTGATCGAGAGCGCCCACACACCGATGGGCCGGGTGCTGATCCCCAGCTTCGCCGTCGGACGCACGCAGCAGCTGATCTACTTCATGGGCGAGCTCATCCGCGATGGTCGCCTGCGCCCGACCGAGGTTGTCGTCGACTCGCCCATGGCGACCGACACCACCAAGCTCTACCGGCACCACCGTAAGCTCTTCGACAAGGAATCGTGGGCGATCATCGATTCCGGGCACAGCCCGCTCGCGTTCGACGGGCTGCGGTTCACCAAGGACGCCGAGGAGAGCAAGGCCCTCAACGGCAAGGGCGGCGGGATCGTCATCATCAGCGCCAGCGGCATGTGCACCGGCGGACGCATCGTCCACCACCTCCGCCACGGCCTCCGCAGCGAGCACACGCACGTCGTCTTCGTCGGCTTCCAGGCCCACGGCACACTGGGCCGACTCCTCGTCGACGGACGCAAAAAGGTCAAAGTCTTCGGCGACGAGATCAACGTCGAAGCCAAGATCCACACCATCGGCGGCTTCAGCGCCCACGCCGGACAGACGGGCCTCGTCGAATGGATGAGCAAGCTGGCCAAATCCGAACCCCGCGTTGTGCTGACGCACGGCGAGGACAAACCACGCAAGGAACTGGGCCGCAAGCTCTCGGAGACATACGGGCTGAAGGCTGAGATGCCGGGGCTTGGGGATGTGATCACGCTCTAAGGCGGGTTAGTCGGTAGGGGGTGGACTGCGATGTGTGTGCCGCATTCGGGGCAGCGGTCGGTCGTCAAACCAATGAGTGCGTAACCGCACACTTTGCAAGCATCGTGCGGTCTTCTCGCCACCCTGTGTGCCAAGGCCAGATATGCGGTTCCTACGGGGATGAGTGCGCCCATAGTCACCGCCATGACCACAAGTGAAAAAAACACGTCATCAAACACTGAGTAGAAAACGGCTGAGATCATGCCCAGGATCAACGTGCCTATTCCGATCGTCAAGCCGACGTTGATGCTTCTCTGAGTGCCAAAGGCGACGCCGACGAACGAGCCCCAGAGGAAACCTGCTGGAAGCGGGAAGGCGAAACAGAACCCAATAAAGAATGCAAAGGTAAGCCAGATTGGAGACGCAAATAGAAGTGAAAATGTCAATATGTACGTATCTCGAGTGATTGAAGTCAGTCGAGCAGAGAGAAGAAAGCTGCTGAGCAGAATGGTGCTCGGACCTAGCTGCAGAAGAATGCCTGCCAGAATCCCAGAGTTGGCTGGGGAAAGGATGGGGCGTATCAAAGCGCCGTAACCAACAATGAGCAGAAGTGGAACAGTGATTGTCACCGCAGTATCGAATTGACAAATTCTGGCCTCGGCGATGACTTCTTTGTAATGAACTGCCTTTGCAGCGGCCGCGTTGTTGAGACTTCTATTGCGTCTTACTTCACGGAGGAAGTCCACGTCTTCCCCTCCCGCACCACGCGCCGGTACAGCGTGTCCCGCTCGACCGGCTCATAACCCGCCTCGCGGATGGCTCTTTGCAGGTCCCAGACCGTCGTCTCCTGGTGCGTGCTCTGGCCGCCGACTTTGGTGATGTCGTACCAGACGACGGTGCCGTCGATGTCGTCGGCGCCGGCCTTGAGCATGAGCTGGCTCATGGCGAGCGTCTGCATGATCCAGAAGCTCTTGGCGTGGGGGAAGTTGTCGAGCATGAGGCGGGCGACGGCGAGCGTGCGGAGGTTTTCGAGGCCCGAGGGGCCGTAGAGATGCTCGAGCTCGGAGCCGTCGGGGAAGAAGGGCAGGGGGATGATGGTCTGGAAGTACCCGCCGCCATCCTTCATGTTGGGGCGGGGGAGCTCGACGCCTTCGCGCGTGAGCGTGATCGCGGGCGCGTCGATGTCCTTGGTGGCTTCGTAGACCTCGGAGTACTGCCGCCAGTTCGCATCGCCCGTGTACCCGAGGCGGGCCAGGGCCTGGTCCTGGGCGCGGCGGAGCATGTCCATGTGGACGAGGCGTTCCTTGCGCTGCTCGATGTGGCCGTAGAGGATCGTGCAGTTGGAGTTGAGCCCGAGTTCGTGCGCGACGGTGTGGACATCGAGCCAGACGTCTGAGCGGATCTTGCCCTTGTAGGCCTCGTCGTGGACGCGGTCGTCGAAGACCTCCGCGCCGCCCCCGGGGAGCGAGCCGAGGCCGGCGTCTTTGAGTTCCTGAAGCACCCAGCGGATGCCGGCTTTGCGGTCGTCGCGCTTGAACTGTTTGGCGATCTTGGCCAGGTGTACGATCTCGACCGCGGTGAACGCCTTGATGTGCAGCTGGCTCCCGGCCTTGCGCACCTCGTCCCTGATCGCGCGGAGCATGTCGGGGTAGTAGTCCCAGGGCAGGTATGGGTGGAGGCCCCCGACGATGTGCATCTCGGTCGCGCCGTTTGCGATGGCTTTCTGCGCTTCGGCGCGGATGTAGTCCATGTCGCGCGTGTACGCGCCGTCGTCGTCCTTCTTGCGGTAGAACTCGCAGAACTTGCAACTGAGCGCACAGACGTTGGAGTAGTTGAGGTGGCGGTTGATGTTGTAGTACGCCACACCCGGGTGCAGGCGATCGCGGACGAGGTTGGCGAGCTCGCACACACTCCAGATGTCGGGGGTGCTGTAGAGCAGTTCGCCGTCGGCGAGCGTCAGGCGCTCGCCCGCCAAGACCTTGCCCCGGATGGCCTCCAAGGCCGGGTCGGTTCGCCCCGTTCGGCGTTCGGCGGTCGGACTGGCATTGAGCGTGGTCATGGCAGGGGCCCCGGGCTGATTTCAATGATTCTTGAAAGAATTATAGAACGGCTCCCCCGGCCTGTCGCGTGATCGGGCCTGCCGGATGTCCGCACAGCCCGCCCAAACAGGGAATGCCTCCCCAAATGAAGGCACACAAAGCATTTAGAGATGAAGTCGGCCCCAATGGAACCGATGTCTGTCTCGGATGGCCCCCGAGAGCGGGGTCACTCGACGAAGGGGAATGGCCATGTCTACCGCTGCGACCGGACGTCCGAGCTTTGGTTTCGGGCATGACAACCAGGAAGCCAAGAAGGCCACCCTCAGGCAGAAGCTCAGCCGAAGCATCCTGGGGCTCATGGTCTCGATGGTGGTCTGGATCTTTGCGATCGGGACGGCCTCGAAGTGCATCATCTTCGCCGAGCAGGTCTGGAAGGGCGGCATGGCCGAGTTCTTCAGCGCCCGAATGGGCGGGCTCAGCTTCCCGGCGCTCGGGCTCCACTACGAGGGCAAGGTCGGCGCGATCATCGCGGGAGCCGAGGCGCTGGCCATCCTTGCGGGACTGGGCATGACGCTCTCGCCCGCTTCGGCGATGCGCCGGTTCGGCTCGATGATTCTCGTCGCGTGGGCGGGCCTCTGGGTCGCCGGCGCGGCGAGCCTCGTCATGGAAGTCCAGAGCGACGAGATGATCATCATCACCGCGGTCTCGGGCATGGTCTTCCTGTGCACGCTGATCCGGGGCTGCAGGCTCTGGAGCGGCAAGAAGGGCAAGAAGGCCAAGGCCTGAATCAACAGGGCCTCCTGTCCCAGGGCTCGATCACACCCACGATCGACTCTGGCATCGGGTGATCGAAGGCGCCCAGGACTCCCGCGCCGATCTCCGCGTTCGTGAGCCAGCGGCTGGAACTCTTTTCGAGAGCGAATCCAAGGATGATCCGCTCACCGCCCACCTCGGAAGGACCCGGGGTGGGCCGTCGTGCGCCGGCGCTGCCCAGGATGCGCATGTGGCGAGCCGGGTTCGTGAGCCGCGCGGCCTGCGCTTCGGCATTGGGCACCGTGCTGTGGATCCAGGTGATGAGCACCTCCGGCTGACCCAGCGCCTCGATCGCCAACCGGATCGCATGCTCGAAGGAGACCGCGTCGGTGTAGTCGCACGGGAAGCATCGCACGCCCGGGCCGAGGTCCGCAGGACGCCTGGCCAGAACCGACAGGCGGTGGCCCCGCTCGGCGAGCGTTCGGCAGAGGCCCGCGAGCATGCCGGTGCCCCCGATGACCATCACATGTGGGGGCTCGTCGGCCCGGTTTGAAGGAACCACAAGACGAGCCTACCCGGCCTGCCAGTTCGGCAGTGAAGCGGGCTTTCATGCCCGATCGGGCGGTCGATTCAGGCCGTTATGGGGGTAAAACGCCGATTTCCCTGCTGGCACCGGGGTTGCAAATCCCGAGTTGGCCGCGCTCTGCGTGGCAGCATCGGAAGGAACAGCACGTGTCCAAAATCATCGGCATCGACCTCGGCACCACCAACTCCGTTGTCGCCCTCATGGAGGGTGGCGATCCCAAGGTGCTCATCAACAGCTCGGGCAACCGGACCACCCCCTCGGTGGTCGCCTTCACCGACAAGGGCGAACGCCTGATCGGTCAGCCCGCCAAGCACCAGCAGGTGACCAACCCCAAGAACACCGTCTACTCCATCAAGCGATTCATGGGCCGAAGAGCGGCCGAGGTCGCCGAGGAAGAGAAGGGCGTGCCCTACGAGGTCGTGCACGGCAGCGGCGACGACTACGTGAGCGTCCGCATCAAGGACAAGCAGTACACCCCCCAGCAGATCTCCGCGTTCATCCTGCAGGAGCTCAAGAAGGTCGCCGAGGACTACCTGGGCGAGCCCGTCGACCGCGCGGTGATCACGGTGCCCGCGTACTTCAACGACGCGCAGCGGCAGGCGACCAAGGACGCGGGCGAGATCGCGGGCCTCAAGGTCGAGCGCATCATCAACGAGCCCACCGCGGCGGCGCTCGCCTACGGGCTCGACAAAAAGACCAACGAGAAGATCGCTGTCTTCGACCTGGGCGGCGGCACGTTCGACGTCTCCGTTCTTGATGTGGGCGACGGCGTCTTCGAGGTGCTCTCGACCAACGGCGACACCCACCTGGGCGGCGACGACTGGGACCAGCGCCTCATCAAGCACCTCGTCACCGAGTTCAAGAACAAGGAGGGCATCGACCTCTCAGGCGACGCGATGGCGATGCAGCGCCTCAAGGAAGCCGCCGAGAAGGCCAAGATCGAGCTCTCCTCGATGCAGGAGACCTCGATCAACCTGCCTTTCATCACCGCCGACCAGAACGGGCCCAAGCACCTGCAGATCTCGCTGAGCCGGAGCAAGTTCGAAGACCTGTGCAAGGACCTCTTCGACCGCCTCCGCGGCCCGTGCGAGGCAGCGCTCCGCGACGCCAAGCTCGACGCGAGCAAGATCGACGAGATCGTGCTCGTGGGCGGCTCGACCCGCATCCCCAAGGTGCAAGCGATGGCCAAGGCGATCTTCGGCAAGGAGCCCAACAGGAGCGTCAATCCCGACGAGGTCGTCGCCATCGGCGCGGCGATCCAGGGCGGTGTGCTCCAGGGCGACGTCAAGGACGTGCTCCTGCTCGACGTGACCCCGCTCTCCCTGGGTGTCGAGACCCAGGGCGGCGTCATGACCAAGCTCATCGAGCGCAACACGACCATCCCGACCTCGAAGAAGGAAACCTTCTCGACGGCCGCCGACAACCAGACGAGCGTGCAGATCCATGTCCTCCAGGGCGAGCGTGAGTTCGCCCGCGACAACCGCACACTCGGGCAGTTCGAGCTCTCGGACATTCCCCCCGCGCCGCGCGGCATGCCGCAGATCGAGGTGGAGTTCGCCATCGACGCCAACGGCATCCTGAAGGTGACGGCGACCGACAAGGCGTCGAACAAGTCGAACAAGATCGACATCACCAACTCGGGCGGTCTGAGCGAGGCCGAGATCGAGAAGATGAAGGCCGACGCCGCGGCTCACGCCGAAGAGGATCGCAAGCGCCGCGAGATCGTGGACCTGAAGAACCGCGCCGAGGGCTTCCTCTCCAGCGTCCGCCGGAGCATGGAAGAGCACGGCGAGAAGGTCACCCCCGAGGTGCGCGGCTCGATCGAGTCGGCGATCAGCAACCTCGAGAGCAAGATCAAGGGCGACGAGAAGGCCCCGATCGAAGCGGCTCTCAAGGAACTCGAAACCGTCTCGGCGGAGCTGGGCAAGATCGCCTACGAGCAGACCGCGGCCGGCGCGAGTGGTGGGGCGGCTTCCGCCGGCAAGAACGGCGGCGACGACGACGTCATCGACGCGGACTTCACCGTCAAGGACGACGAGAAGTGAGGCACTAGGCATGAGGCACTAGTTGGGAAATAGAATACGAGCGCCCGTCGCGATTGCGGCGGGCGTTTTTTCATATCGTCAGTGCGTGGATCCGCTCGGCGATCGCGCGGGCGGCGATGCCTCGGTGGCTGAGCGCGTGCTTTTCGGCGGGCGACAGCTCGGCGGATGTGCGGACGAGGTCTGGTTTGACGAGAAAGAGCGGGTCGTATCCGAAGCCGTTGCTCCCACGGGGGACGTCGCCGGGCAGGCCGATGACGCCATCGAACGTGCCCTGGGTTTCGGCGAGAATACGAGTGTCCTGTGCAGTGGCGGAGGCTTCCAGCCTCCGCTGTAAATCGGTCTGATTGAGCGACCATTCGTACTCGTCTGGTTTGTTGACCAGGCCCTGGCGGACTGGGTTCAACTCGACATACGCGATCGTTTCTTCAAGCTCCTTTGTATCGCGCATGATCCGGTCGTATGACTCGCGTTGCCAAACCGGGCCCTTCTCGCCACGGATCAGGTTGATCTGGTTGGCTGAGAAGCTCTTGATACTGTGGAGCAGAGAGCTGAGTACGTAATCGGTTCCGCCAGGAGCGCTGAGCATTCTCACGACAAAGTGAACGTGATCGGGCATGACGGCGAGAGCGTGCAGGATGCACTTATACCCGTGATGGTGCAGGCATGCATCGAACACTAACTTTCTTTCGTCTTCGGACAACGTCCCAGCATTCAGATTGAAAGTCACGAAATAGGTTGCGCTACTCAGTCGCCAGTGGGGGAGGTCTCCCTTCTCGGTGATCTGAAGGGTTCGTTGGGGAGAGGATTTCCGCGGAGGCTGGAAGCCTCCGCCACTGGATCCGAGATTGGGAGCCGCCAGGCACATCGCACAGACAAACCGCGCCGAACGTTGTTCGATTGGGATATCCGCGAGCCTGCTCAGGAGCTTCTCGTTATTGAGCCGATCGCGTTTGGCCCTCGGCAGGTCGCCCGGGTGTTCGTCTTTGGAGTAGCGGGCGCTGTAAACGCCCGGCTCGCCGCCCAGGGCATCAACGACCAGGCCCGAGTCGTCGGCCAGGCACGCCCGGCCTGTCTGCAGGGCGTAGCCGACGGCTTTGAGGCGGGCGTTCTCGGCGAAGGTCGTCCCGGTTTCCTCGGGTTCGATCAAGTCGAGGCCCAGGTCGTTCAGGCCCACGATCGAGAGGCCGATCGCGCCCAGGATCTCGCGCATCTCGGCGAGTTTTTTCGGATTGCCCGAGGCCAGGACGAGGGGTTGGTCGAAGGGGCCGGTCATGGGCGACTGTAGTCGGACGGGCCTGCAACAATGCGGGCATGACGAGTGACCGCCGATCCATCGCCGAAGCCGCCGCCGAAGCCGTCGCGGGGAAGTCCGAGCAAGAGCTGAGCGCTGTCAACGCGGTGGTGGGGTTCGACGGGTTCGTCGATTCGATCATCAGGGTCGTCGACCAACGCCACTCGATGGCGCCCGAGGATTTTCGGCCTGTGACGACGATCACGGGCTTTGCGGACCGCTGCGCCGCGGCGGCGGGCAAGAGTACGAACATCGAACTCCACGTCGTCGAACGCCGTTTCGGCGGCAACGGGCCCTTGCTGGCAGCGGGGATGGGGAGCTTGGGCGCTTCGGTGACGTTCATCGGCGCGGTCGGCTCGCAGAACGACCCGCTGGTGCTCAGCCCGGTGTACCAGCCCATGGCGGATCGGTGCGCGAAGGTCTATCCGGTCGCGCCCGCGGCGCAGACCGATGCGCTCGAGTTCGAGGACGGCAAGCTCATGCTCGGCAAAACCGCGAGCGTGCAGGCCGTGTCGTGGAAACTGCTCAAGCAAAGCATCGGTCTCGATACGCTCTGCGCGATCTACGAGGACGCGACGACGATCGGGATCGTCAACTGGGTGATGCTCCAGGGCGTCGAGGGGATCTGGCGCGGCTTGATGGACGAGGTCTTCCCGGGGCTCAGCAAAGAACATCCACGCCGGATGTTCGTGGACCTCTGCGACCCGGCCAAGCGCACCGACGAGGACGTGCGCCGGGCGGCGGGGTTCCTGACGGAGATTGCGGGCTTCATGCCCGTCACGCTCGGGCTCAACCAGGCCGAGGCGGAGCGGATCGGGCGGGTGCTGGGCGTGGACATCTACGAGGGCCCGGGCAACCAGTCGCTCAGCTCGGCGATGGAGCACGCAGCGGCGACGATCCGGGCCAAGCTCGGGCTCGCGTGCTGCGTGGTGCACCCGCGAGAAGGAGCCGCGGCGGCCGATGCGCAGTCGACCGCGTGGTTCGAGGGGCCCTTTACGATCAAGCCCAAAATATCAACCGGCGCGGGCGATCATTTCAACGGAGGGTTCGCGATGGCGCAGAATCTGGGTCTCGAACTCGCCCAGTGCCTGGCGGTCGGGTGTGCGGTGAGCGGGGCGTACGTGCGGGATGCGAGAAGTCCGAGCCGGGATCGCCTCGCCGAGTTCCTGCGTGACCTCCCGCGATCACAGGCTCGGTAGTTGGTCGCCTACCATCGCCCGATGCATACCCCAGATCCGAGTTTGAACCTGGAGCAGGACCCTCGCTTCGTCGCGGGCGTGACGGGCCGAGAGGGCCTCGAGAGCGGCGTGGCGGTGAGCTTCAACCCCGCCACGGGCGAACCGATCGCGGGCGTCAGGCTCGACTCAGCGGACTCCTACGAGCAGACGATTGCCCAGGCTCAGGAGGCGTTCAAGCGCTGGCGGGCCGTGCCCGCGCCGGTGCGGGGAGAGGTCGTCAGGAACATCGGTTTGGAGATGCGCCGCCTGCTCGTGCCGCTGGGCGAGCTTGAGAGCATGGAGGTCGGCAAGATCCGGGCCGAGGGCATCGGCGAGGTGCAGGAAACGATCGACATCGCCGATTACGCCGTGGGCCTCTCGCGCATGGTGGGGGGCAAGACCGTTCCGAGTGAACGCCCGATGCACCGGATGATGGAGCAGTGGCTCCCACTGGGTGTGATCGGGTGCATCACGGCCTTCAACTTTCCAAATGCCGTCTGGGGCTGGAACGCGATGCTCGCCGCGGTCTGCGGCAACATCACGATCTGGAAGCCCTCGCTGCTGGCGCCGCTGACCGCGATGGCGACCAACGCGATCGCCGACCGCGTGGCGACCGAGATGGGCCACCCGGGCGTCTTCCGCCTCGTGATCGGGACGGACGACGAGGTCGGCGAGCGCATGATCGCGGACCGACGTTTGCCGCTTATCAGCGCAACCGGAAGCTGCAACATGGGGCGGCACGTGGGACAGGTCGTCGCGGGGCGGCTGGGGCGATGCCTGCTCGAACTCGGCGGCAACAACGCGGTCATCGTCGACAAGGACGCGGACCTTGACCTCGCGGTCAAATCGACGGTCTTCGGCTCGGTCGGCACCGCGGGCCAGCGCTGCACGACCTCGCGCCGGCTCATCGCGCACACCTCCATCGTCGACGAGATGACCAAGCGGATGGCCAAGGCGTACCAGACGATCAAGATCGGCGACCCGCTCGCCGACGGCACGCTCGTCGGGCCCGTCATCGGGGAGCGCACCGTCGAGGCCTTCCTAAACGCGGTCGAGCAGGCCAAAGCCCAGGGCGGCGAGGTGCTCGTGGGCGGCAAGGTCGCCAAACCCGCGGGCCTGGGCGGCACGTTCGTCGAGCCCACCATCATCCGCGCCCCGGCCTCCAACGACCTGCCCATCGCGATGGACGAGACCTTCGCCCCGATCCTCTACGTCTTCACCTTCGAGGACATCGAGGATGCGATCGCGGTGCAGAACTCCGTCGATCAGGGCCTCTCCAGCGCGATCTTCTCGAGCAACGTCAACACGACCGAGCGGTTCCTCGCTGTCGACGGCTCGGGCAGCGATTGCGGGCTCGCGTATGTCAACCTTGGGACTTCGGGCGCGGAGATCGGCGGCGCGTTCGGCGGCGAAAAAGACACGGGCGGCGGGCGCGAGGCCGGCAGCGACAGCTGGAAGGCCTACATGCGCCGCCAGACGTGCACGATCAACTACGGCGGTGAGCTTCGCCTGGCACAGGGGATTCGCTTTGAGTGAGCAGCAGGTCGTCGATCGTCTGGCGGAAGCCGCCGTCACCCCGATCCAGTCGGGCATGCTCGTCGGTCTCGGCACGGGCCGAACCGCGCGACGCGGCGTGCGGGCGCTCGCCGAGCGCATCCGCGCCGAGAACCTCAAGGTCGATTGCGTCGCCTCGAGCGAGGCGACCGAGCAGCTCGCCCGCGAGCTGGAGATGCGGCTCGTGGACTTCGCGCTCGTCGAAGAGGTCGATTATCTCTTCGACGGCGCCGACGAGGTGGACAGCCAGCTCCGCATGCTCAAGGGCTCGGGCGGCGCGATGACCCGCGAGCGCATCATCGCCTGGGCGAGCAAACGCCGGGTCTACATGGTCGACGGGCACAAAATGGTCGAGAACCTGGGCACCAACGCCACGCTCCCCGTCGCGGTCATGGCCTTCGGGCTCGCCAGCACCCGCGCCTCGCTCCGCTCCGTGGGCCTCAACGGCGTCTGCCGCCGGATGATGGACGGGGACATGTTCATCACCGACAACGGCAACCTGATCCTCGACGTGCCCCTGGCCAACGACCACTGCCTCGAAGAGCTCGCCGCGCACCTCAACGACATCCCCGGCGTCATCGACCACGGGCTCTTCCTGGGCGAAGCCGACGAGATCCTCGTCGACCGGGGCGGCAAGATCGACCGCATGATGCGTCAGGAGTGATCGCCAAGTCGTTTCTCAAAGAGCGTATCGTTCTCTGATGCGCGGAAGCCGCAAGCTTTGTGCGCAGGCGGTGAATCCGGGTAGTCCTCGTTGGTATCCGAGGTGAGCAGAATGGCGTTGCGAGAGCGAGCCCAGCTTTCACAGGCTGTGATGAGTGCCCGCCCAACGCCCGAGTGGCGTATTCCGGGCGACACAAACCACGATTCAACGTGGCATCGTTTCCGACCCATATCGCTCACTTCAACGAACCCAACAGGTTGTTCATTCTCCAGAGCCACGAAAACACCATGCGCACGTTCTGCGATCGTGCCATCAAGTAGATATGAATCGATCTCGCTCTTGATGACAAAGGACGGCTCGTCGGGGTAAAGCTCGATACGCATCGAGAGCCAATGGCTGAGATCAGCGGGTGTAATCGGCCTGATATCAACCACTCGGCTCTCCCGAATGATGGCTTACTGCCCCTGTGCCTTCGAGTACCCGGGCTTCCCGTCGTATTCCTTCAGCGGCTGGAAGTCCGTGACATTGAACTTCTCGGCGATCTTCTCGAGCAGCCAGATCGCCGGCATCTGGCTCATGCGCCCGATCATCGTCTTGTCGATGATCTCGAAACGCACGCGGTAGTAGTCGACGACCTCCGTGTAGATCGAGCCCGTGGGCCAGACCTGCGTGCCGCGGTTGGAGATGAGCGTGAGCTTGAAGGGCGAGCCCGCAGCGACCATGTTCAGTTTCTCGGCCAGGTCGTGCGGGGCGAGCAGTGTGTCCAGATAGACATCGCAGCCGCAGTACGCGCTCTCGGTGGTCTCGAACGTGCGGATGAGCGCGTTGACGCGCGGGCGCTCGGGGGGCGTAAACCGCGGCTTGTCCTCGCTCGGCACAGGGCGGGCGTAGTCGTCGCTGGGCGTTTTGCCCAGGTTGTCCGCGATCGCTCGCCCGAACTCGGCGGTCCCGACCGGGTCCTTCTCGCCCTTGACGTCGCCCGTGTGCACGCCCGACTCGAGCGTGTAGAGCAGCGCGTTCTCGATCATCGAGGCCTGCTTCTGCATCCCGATGTGGCGCAGCAGGATCAGGCCCGAGAGCAAGAGACTCGTCGGGTTGGCCTTGTTCTGGCCCGCGATGTCGGGCGCGGTGCCGTGGACGGCTTCGAAGATCGAGACTTTGTCCCCGATGTTCGCCGAGGGCGCAAAGCCGAGCCCGCCGACCAATCCCGCGGCAAGGTCGGACACGATGTCGCCCTGCAGGTTGGGCAGCACGACCATCTGGTACTGCTGGGGCTTCAAGACCAGGTTCATGCAGAGCGCGTCGATGATGACGTCGTCGGCCTGGATCTCCGGGTAGTTGCGCGCGATGTGGCGGAACCGCTCCAGGAACAGGCCGTCGGTCATCTTCATGATGTTGGCCTTGTGCCCGCAGGTGACGCGGTCGATGCCGAAGGCCTTGGCGGTCTTGAAGGCGTAGGAGTGGATCTGGTCGCAGCCCGGCGCGGAGATCAGGCGCTTGCACTCGACGACGTCGTTGGAAAGGCGATGCTCGATCCCGCCGTAGGTGTCCTCGATGTTCTCGCGGACGACGTAGAAGTCGACCGGCACGCCCGCGCGGGAGTACACGGTCTCAACGCCCGGCAAACTCTGGAAGTGCCGCAGGTTGGCGAACGCGCCAAGCGCCTTGCGGAGCGTCACGTTGATCGACTTGCCCCCGCCCCCGATCGGCGTGCCCATCGGGCCTTTGTAGAGCAGGCCCAGGCGCTCGACCGTGTCGATCGCGGCGTCGGTCATCCCCCGCGAATCGCCCGCGTCGAAGACCCTGGAGCCCATCTCGACGGGCACGAACTCGACGTGCTCCAGACACCCGGCGGCCTCGAAAACCGTCAGACAAGCCTGGGTGATCTCGGGGCCGATGCCGTCGCCCTCTGCCAGCGCGATCTGCAACTTATCGGACATGCGTCTTGCCTCTCATGCGGGGTTCTGCCAAACCATAGCCCCGAGGCTCAATCCTCGGTCGCGGCGGCCCGGGCGAGCCGATCCCGCACCGCATCCCAGATCGGCCCGATGCCGCCCGGTCTTTCGACGAGGAGCAGATCCGAACCCATCGCGTCCGCTTCGCGCAGCGCGGCATAGAGACGCCCCGCGTACGCCGAAGCATCCGCCGGCATCGGGATCGTCATGGGCCGGTTTGTGGGCGTGATCGAGAGGAGCGAGGCCTTCGGGTGCGCCATGAGCGCCCGGGCGATGTCCGCAGCATCAACCACAAGTGTCGGCGTGCGAGGGGCGTAGTGCCTCGTGAGCATCCCGGGCGAGGGCAGCGCTACTGATGATTCAAATGGCGATGCTTCGACGACGGGCACAACCTTCTCGATCTCTTCGCGCCCGATGACTCCCAAACGCAGCACGCTCGCGCCCTTGCCTTCGATGCGGACAACGGTGGACTCGATGCCGCGCTCGCAGGGCCCGCCTTCGAGCACGGGCAACTCGTCGCCGAGCGACTGCACGACGTGCGCCGAAGTGGTGGGGGAGACGGTGCCCGAAGCGTTGGCACTCGGGCCCACAATGGGTCCGCCGAAGGCCTCGATCAGCGCGAGGGCCACTTGGTGCGCGGGCATCCGGATCGCCACGGTCGGCCCGCCCCCGGTCACGACGTCGGGCACGCTCGCGCCTCTGGGCAAGACGATCGTCAGAGGCCCGGGCCAGAACGCGCGGGCGAGTTTGTCCGCTGCATCGGGCCACGCGCCCGCCACGGCTTTGGCCATCTCGATCGACGACACATGCACGATGAGCGGGTTGTGCGAGGGTCGGCCCTTGATCGCAAAGACCTTCGCCACCGCGCCCACATCGAGGGCATCGGCGCCGAGGCCGTAGACCGTCTCGGTCGGGAACGCGACGACGCCGCCCGCTCTCAGGATCGCCGCCGCGGCTTGGATGTCGCCCATGATCACGGCTTACTCGTCGGCGGTCTCGGGCACCACGAACTTGATGCCGTTGCGTTCGAGCGTCCGCCCGATCGAGGCGTACAGGCGGCTGATGGCGATGTTGTAGTTCACCAAGGCCTGCACCTCTTCCGCCTCGGCCAGCGCCAGCGCCTGCTGGCGGCTGAGCCACTGGTCGAGGTTGAAAGCCGAGTACCCGCCGCTGGTCTCGATCACGACCTCAAAGGCCCGCAGGTTCTCCGTCGCCGCGAACCGCGAAGCCCGGGTCTGGGCGATCAGCTTGTATCCCGCGACGGTGTCCCGCAGGGAGTTCTTGACCTCGAGCACGACCTGCTGAACGGTGTTCTGGAACGACGTCACGGATTGAATATTCTCGAGCTGCCTCTGACGCAGCAGCGCGTTGGCCGCACGGTTCCCGATCGGGTACTCGTACGTCATGGCGACGACGTAATCGATGAAGTTGCCCTGCCACACATCGCCGTAGGCCTCGCCCGTGTCCTCATTGAGCGCGGCGAACCGGGTCGAGAGCTCCAGGTCGAGCCTGGGCAGAAGCTGGTTCCGGGCGATCGACTTGCGGATGGTGCTGTCGTCGATCGAGAGCAGCGCCCGTGTGATCTCGGGACGCTCGGACAGAGCCGTGGTCACGGCATCGACCAGGCTGAACCGGATCGGCTCGTCGATCGCGGAGTCCGCGGGCAGGAGCAGCACCTCGGAGCCGATCGTCAGCTCCGGGTCGTTGATGAGCACCTTGAGCGAGTCGCTCGCCGCCCGCAGGTTGCGCTGGGCGCGGATGACCTGGGCCTTGCGGCTCTCGACCTCGGCCTTGGCGTCGGCGATCTGCGCATCGGTCGCGTCGAGGTCGCGTCGGTTGATGATCTTGTCCCGCACCGCGATGCCGCGCTCGAGCAGGCGCTGCTGGATGAGCAGGTTCTGGTGCGCCTGTACCAGGCCCCAGTACGCCTCCTCTGTCTGGCGGAGCGTCGTGATGATGTTGCCCTTGAGCGTGGCGACCTCGTCCCGCTCAGCGTTCTCGGCGAGCCGGATGCTCGAGAGCGCAAAGTCCGAGCCCGCACCACGCAGCAGGGGCTGGGTCAGCTGCGCGCCCACGGTCGCGGTGTTGGCGGGGTTGGGCACCACGGTCAGGCCCGGCGTGTTGTTGTTCACGTTGGTCCAGGAGGTGTCGAGGCTGAACGTGCCGCCGCTGGTCAGACGCCGGCGGACGCCCGTCGTGACGTCGGCCTGGTCGAACACATCCGCCGCGGTCCCGAAGAACGTCGAACTCGTCCGCGGGCGGTCGATCGACTGGTACCGGCCGTTGACGAAGAACGTCCAGTCGAAGTTCGCCTCGGCGGCCACGATCTGGCTCTCCGAGATCGCCGGACGCAAACGGTCGAACTGGAGCTGCGAGTTCCGCTCCGCAGCCGAGCGGATCACCCGCTCCATGCTGACGGCGACCATCCGCTGCTCGGCGCCCAGCAGGTCCTCGTCCATCGGGAAGGCCCCGCGGTCGTAGGACCCGGGCCCGCCCATCTCGCGGAGCTGGCTCATCCGGGCCTCGGGGATGCCCAAGGTGTTCACCGAATCGGTCCGCTCGGTGAGGTTGTACTCAGGGGTTTCCTGTGCTTCGGCCATCTCCCGGCGGACCGCGTCGATCACGGATCGGGTCAGGATGCTGCTGTCGCGTTCGAGGACCGGGCCCGTGCATCCCGACAAGGCAAAACCTGCGCAAACGACAGGCAGCAGACGCACGATCGCGGGGGAAACTATCGGCTTGTACATCGGTGTTTGGTCCTTTGTGCGGGCCCACCCTGGATTCCGGCTTTTCGCCGCCTCCGGGTGCCGTAGACTATGCCCCCCGGCGCCCCTTTGCCGCAACCTTTGGCAATCGGGTGGGTGGAACCGGGTGAGATTCTGACACGAGGAGCGTGCTCACATGGCTAGCAAGCGGAACATTGGCGTGGTCGCCCTTGTCGCGACACTCGGACTGGCCCCGATCGGGATCGCCAGCGTCGCGACGGCGCAGGTCTCTTCGCAGGTCAACCAGGTCGAGCCCCAGCACATGCTCGTCACCGATCAGCGGGCCATGATCCGCTGCGGCGCGGGCACCGCCTACTACCCCGTCGCCGAGCTCCGCGCCGGCACCATCCTCGTGATGGACGGCGAGACCTCCAGCGGCTGGGCACGCGTCTCTTACCCGACTACCGCCGCCGCGCTCGTCCGAGCCGAGTACGCACAGATCGCGCCGGACGGGAAAACCCTGACTCTTTCGCGCGATGACAGCCTCGTTGCATACAACGCCCTCGCCGGCGCTCGCGGCAGCTGGAGCAAGCTCCTCTCAGAGCCCGCGGCCCGCGGCACCCAGTTCAAGGTCGTCGGCGAAGCCGTCAACGATCTCTCGGGCGAGCTCGCCGGCTACCGCGTCGAAGCGCCCGAGCAGGCGCGGGGCTACGTGCGCGTGTCGTACCTGCGAGCCGCGACGCCAACCGAAGTCGAAGCCTGGAAGAACCGGGGCGACGAGCCCGCCGTGGCGAAGAACACCCAAGACGACCAGCCCGCGGTCGATCCCGGCGCGGTCGTGCCCGCCAAGACCGAGGCGAACAAGCCCGCCGACGTCGCCGCGAACAACACCGACGAACCCGCCGAGGACCCGGGTCAGAACGACTCGCTCGTGGAACCCATGGTCGACGAACAGGTCGCGGCCAAGCCTGCGGAGACGGCGCCCGTCACCAAGCCCGAGGCGAAGCCCACCACCGACCCGAACGCCGGCACCGAGAACGCCAACCCCGTCGAGACCCAGCCTGAGATCGCCAAGGCCGACGAGTCCGTCAAGCCCGCGCCGCTCCGCATCAACAGCATCGAAGAGATGGAGCAGCTCTTCCAGGCCGTCCACAAACAGACGATCGAAGAAGCCGAGTTCGGCCCGCTCCTCGCCGAGGTCACGCGGATGTACGACGCGACCCCGGACACCCCCGAGAACGCCGGTCTCCGCACGGCTCTGCGTCAGCGCCAGTCGCTCCTCAAGATCCGTCAGCGCGTGCAGGAAGCCGCCCGCGCCAACGCGAGCCTGAGCGATCGGGCGACCGAGCGCGAGCAGGAACTGGTCAACAAGGTCCGCGAGCTCGAGATCCAGCGCTCGTACGCGGTGGTGGGGCGTCTCCTGCCCAGCGCCGTGTACGACGGCCGCCGCCTGCCCCGGATGTACCGCGTCCAGTCGCTGGGCGTCACCGAGGCCCCCAGGACACTCGGCTACCTCCGTCCGAGCGACGATCTCAACCTCGAGACCATGCTCGGCGAGACCATCGGCGTCGTCGGCACGCCCAATCTCGACCCGCGACTCAACCTCATGATCATCGATCCACTCAAGATCGACCTGATCCAGGCCGGCACGGGCCAGCAGTAAGCCATCAATCGAAACCGCCCGCGTCGCCCGCCGACGCCTTCGAGTCGGTGGGCGCGGCTTTGGTCGACTGGTCATCCGGCGCGACGGCCACAGGCGCGGGCTTGGGCGGGAGCTCCGGCCTGCTCAGCAGCAAGACCACGAACGCCGCCACGCTCACGCCGAACAGCATCGTCAGGATGAACCCGAGGTAGCCCTTGTCCCCCGCGGGCAGGTCCTTGCCCGATTCGGGCTTGGCGCCCGACAGGAACGATTCCCGGTTCGCGGGGGTGTCGGCGGCCTTGCGGTCCTTGATGTCCACCTGGTACGCGTGATCGAAGTACGTGTACACGCCCGAGCTGCGGTAGCTCGCGCCCGCGCGCATCAGGAACACCACCGCAAAGACCAGGGGCAGGACGAGCCCGAGGTGGATGCCGATCATCCCGATCTTGCGCTTTTTGTGGACCATCATCGACATCACGCCCATCGCGAGCATGACGAGGGCGCACAGGCCCGTGACGACGACCGCGGTCTTGGCGTTGGCGCCGGGCGGGGCGATCAGGTAGGCCATGATCCCAAAGGTCAGAATCAGAGCCGCGTAGAGAAACATCACGACGGAGGCCCGTGCGACGGATTGCTGCTGGGTGCTCAAGGGATCCCTTTCAGAAAGTCATTGCAGTCTAGAGCGCCTTGCCCGGCAGAGCCGGTACGATCCCCCCGACCATGCCCGACGCGTCCGAAAAGCTCGTTCCGAGATTCGCCGCAGCGCTTTCGACGCGGGGCGAGTCCGCGTCGGCCGCCAAGGAGGCCGCCGAGCGGGC
>JBGSIX010000143.1:0-11302 GCA_041742315.1 Phycisphaerales bacterium
GAGGGCAAGGGCGTCGACTGGGCCATCGTCGGCGCGCCCTTCGACGGCGGCGTGACCTTCCGCCCCGGTGCCCGCTTCGGCCCGCGCGCGATCCGAGAGCAGTCGCAGTACCTCAAGCACTACTCCCTTGAGCACGAGGTCGATGTGCCGGGCGTCCTGAGCCTCGCCGACGCGGGCGACACGCCCGTCAAGCCCTTCAGCGTCAAAGAAACACTCGACGGCATCTGGGAGCACCTGTCCAGCCTCGCCGACCCAACCAGCAAGCTGCTGATGCTCGGGGGCGATCATTCGCTTGTCTACGCGGGCATGAAGGCCGCGTGGATCCGTCAGCGCAAGCCCGCCAAGGGCCTCGCCTGCGTCCACTTCGACAGCCACATGGACACGCTCGACACGGTCTGGGGCGAGAAGTGGAACCACGCCACGCCCTTCCGCAGGCTCATCGAGGAAGGCATCCTCGACCCGGAGCGCATGGTCTCGATCGGAATCAAGGGCCCGCTCAACACGGCCGAGGATCTCGACTACGCAAAGCAGCAGGGCATCGAACTCGTCACCTACGACCGCTGGAAACGCGACGGCTTTACGCCCGTCCAGTTCGTGCTCGACAAGATCGGCGACGACCCGGTGTACCTCTCCTACGACATCGACTGCGTCGATCCGGTCTTTGCACCGGGCACGGGCACGCCCTGCGTGGGCGGCTTCACCTCCGCCGAGGCGCTCGACCTGATCCGTCAGCTCAAGGGCATCAACCTCGTCGGCGCGGATGTGGTCGAGGTGCTCCCCGATCGCGACGTCGCGGGCAACACCGCATTGCTCGCGGCCCATATCGCCTTTGATATCCTCGCCCTCGATGCCGCGATCCGCTAAGCCCGGCGGAGCGCCAGGATCAGCTCGACCTTGCCCGCGTGCTGGCCGAGCCTCTGGGCGATCTCGCCCGGCTTCTGGCCCTGGTCGGCAAGGTCGTAGATCTGCTGCTTGAGCGCGTCGTTGGCGTACGAGGTTTCGCTCGCGGGCTGGTTCTGCGAGGCGTGCCTGGGCGTCAGCCTGCCCTCGGCTTCGTTGGCGAGGCGTTCGAGCCGCTCGATGCGTTCGTCGGCGTGCCGGATCAGGATCTCCAGCTTCTCGCTCCGGTTGTCGAGCAGAGCCGTCAACTCGCGGGTCATGTCGGCGACCTGGGCCATCCGTCTCTCGACGACCGCCGACGACTGCTGGGCCTGCTCGCGGACCGCCTGGATGCGTTCCTTGGGCTGCATCGAAGAGGTCTGGCTTCGCCGGCGGTGGTTCTTGCGGACATTGCCAAGGAGCACGAGCACCAGGAGCATGACCCCTGCCGCCATGAACATCATGGGCAGCGCATCGAGCGTGGGCTTGGATTCCGCTTCGCCCTGCGCGAGCATCAGGATCACTTGGCTTGCCCTCATGAGGCATCAGCGTAGCAGGATCGGCGGGTACGATCATCTCCGTGACCTCGCTCCCGGAAACGACAAGCCGACGCGTGATCGCCCAGTGGCGCCGCCTGACGGGCGGAAGTGCGGTCCGAGACGACCAACGCCCCACGCTCATCGCCCTCTCCGGGGGGGCGGATTCCTCGGCGCTGGCGATCGTCCTGAGCGGGCGGAAGTCGGCGCGCGTGGTCGTCGCCCATATCCGTCACGGCCTCCGCCCCGACGCCCAGCAGAACCGGGACCGCGACGCCTCCGCCAGGCTCGCCGAGCGATTGGGCCTGACATTCGTCACGCGAGACGTCCGGCTCCCCGCTCAGGGCAACAGAGAAGCCCAGGCTCGCCGGCTCCGGTACGAGGCGCTTTCACAGGTCGCCCTTGAGCACGGGTGCCGATACGTCGCGACCGGGCACCACGCCGAGGACCAACTCGAGACCATGCTCATGGCCCTGCTCCGTGGCTCCGGACCGGGCGGCCTTGCGGGCATCAAACCGAGCCGACCGCTCGGCGAGAACATCACGCTCATCCGCCCGGCCTTGGCCTGCACGCGGGCCGAGCTCGTTGCCATCTGCAAAGTGGCCCAGTGGGAGCCTGTGCACGACGAGACCAACGACGACATGACCCGCAAGCGGGCTTGGCTCCGGGCGCACGTGATCCCCGAACTGCTCGCCCATGCGGACGCCGACCTCCCGGCGAGGCTCCTCTCGACGAGCCGTCTCCTCCGAGAATCACAGGAGCTGGCAAGCACAGCCGCAATTGCATTGGCATCCGATGCCAAGCGTGATTCGGGCCGGGTTGAAATGCCCCTCGAACCGCTTACGGACCAGCCCGCGGTCGTGCTCGGTGCCCTTCTGCGTCAGCTCGCCCATGAATTGCTGGGCAGTGCGCACCGCGATGCGCTGGGCTGGAAACGACTCGCGCCGATCATCGAGCACATCCACGCCCGGGGCGTGCATACCAGGAGCTTCGAGCTGCGGGGTCTTCGGATCACGGTGACGAACCGATCGCTCCTGGTTGAATCACTTCGCGTCGATGAGCCGCCGGGCGTCTGACACGATCCGGTCCACCTCGGCGGGGTTGCCCGTGTCGTACATCTCCACGACCTTCAGATCGGGCCCGACGAGAAAGAGCCTCGTCGGGTGAGTGATGTTTTTCATTTTCGAGCCGTCGGCGATCGTGATCTCGCCCGTGTTCTCCTTGTCGACGATGAGCGTGAGCCCCTCTTCGACGATCTGGCGCACCCGGGCGTCGTCGCCCGTCAGGAGGATCCACCTTGCGGGATCGATGTCGTAGTTGGACGCGAAAGCGCGGAGCTGTTCGGGCGTGTCCCGGGCTTCGTCGAGACTGAAGCTCGCAAATTGGAGCGGCACATCACCGATCTTGGCCGAGACCTGCGCCATGCGCGAGGTCATGACCGGACACGCCCCGGGACAGTTCGTGAAGATGAACTCGGCGAGCGTCCACCGGCCTTTGAGTATGTCTTCGGTCTGTGTATGGCCGTCCTGATCAGTGAGCGAAAAGGGCAGAATCTTGAGCCCCATCTCGGTGACCGGGACGGGTTGCGCGTTTGTGGGTGTCTGCGTCCGCGGGCGATTCAGGAGCATCATGATCATCGCACCCGCGCTGCACGCGAGGCCCAGGATCGCAACGGTCAGCAGAATCCGAATGGGGCGACTCATCCGCTCGTCCTCCTTTTCCCGAGTCCGATCGTACCCATCGCCATCAATAGCGACCCGACGGCGAACGCGATGGTCAGGGGCCAGGCGGACGCGCCGAGCAGCGCCGACCGCTCGCCAGCGAGCGAGCCGCGGAGCGATTCGACGGGCCAGGTGAGCGGATTCACCGCGGTGAGCCACCGCATCGCCGTCGCGGCCTGGGACGCCGGGTAAAACGACCCGCTCAGGAGCCACATGGGCATGAGCACCGTGTTCATGATCGCGTGGAACTCCTGCGTGCTCCGCACCCGCCAGGCGAGCGTCAGCGAGACGCTCACGATGCCGATCGTGAGCAGGAGCGTCGCCAGGATCGCAAGGAGCGTTTGCGGAACGGATGGATGGATCCCGAGGATCCAGGCCGCTGGCAGGAGCAGCATCGCCTGCGCGAACGCGGGCAACCCCACGCCGATGACCTTGGCCAGCACGATCGACCCGCTCGGCGCCGGACCGGCGAGCAGCACCAGCAGGATCCCGCCCTCGCGGTCCTCGATGAGCGAGATCGCCCCGAACACCGACGCGAAGAGAGCCGCCATCGCCATCATGCCCGGGAGCAGGAACGCGGCATATGACCGGGAATCGCCCACATCCATGAGCCCGGAAATCGAGCCCGCAAACCCCGACCCGAGCGCGACAAGCAGGACGATCGGCGTGCCGACCGTTGCCACGACCCGTGCGGGCTGGCGCATGAGCCTGAGCCATTCCCGCGCGACGAGCGCCAAGGTTGCGTCAAACGCGCTCACCGTGCTTCTCCCATCAGGCCGTCGTACACGTCTTCGAGCGATGCGTCACGGACCGCATAGGACACACCCTGCGCAAGAAGCTCCGCCGCGTGCATCTGGGCCTCGTCACGGTCGCACCGGATCTCGCCGCCATCGCCTGCGGGTTCGAGCACGACCGAATAGCCAAGCCCCTCAACGAGCTCGCTCGGAGCGCCAGAGGCCACCAGAACTCCCTCGCGCAGCAGAAGCACCCGATCCGCCCGGGCCGCATCGGCAAGGTCGTGCGTCGAGAGCACGATCGCGACACCCATGCTTCTGCGGAGCTCGTCGAGCGTGTCGATGATCGCCCTGTGCGATTCGCGGTCGAGCCCCGCAGCGGGCTCGTCAAGGATCAGCAGTTCGGGCCCGACCATCATCGCCCGGAGCAGGTCAGCCCGCCGGGCAAGCCCGCCAGAGAGAGAGCCCACGCGCTCGTCGAGCCGATCGGTGAGCCCCGTGATCTTTGCGACCTCATCGAGGCGTTTGCCCCGTTCGGGCGCGGGCACGCCGTAAACACGGGCGAAGAGCACCGCGTTCTCGCGCACCGTGAGCAGGTGATCCAAAGCCGTGCGCTGGAGCACGACCGAGCACCGGGGCGAACCCGATACCGACCCCGACGTCGGCTTGAGCACGCCCGAGAGCAAGCCAAGTAGCGTCGACTTCCCCGCGCCGTTGGGCCCGACCACCGCGATGATTTCACCGGAATCGATCCGCAGCGAGAGATCGCTCAGTGCGGGGCGTTGCTGCCGCTGGTTGGGATAGCTCTTCGTGACGGCTTCCAGCCGGATCATCGCCCGGGCCAGCCCGCTCCGATGCAGGCGTCCGCGACGAGTGCGATAAAGAGCACGGGCAGATAGATGATCGAAGCAAAGAAGAGCGTTCGAGCGCCGCCCGCGGCGAGCGATCGCCCGAGCTTGGTGACCAGGAGCACCATCCAGATACCCATGATGAGCGCGACGATGCCGTAGCCAAGCCCGAAGAGCTCGGGCATCGCCAGGAGCGGCGCGATCGAGCCGGCGACCATCGCGATCGACCACGCGGCGATCGCCACGAACACGGTTTCGTCACGCTTCGCTGTCTGGAGCAGCGTCTTGTACCCCGCCGCCTCGTACTGTTCCCGGTACATCACCGCGATCGCCAGGAAGTGGGGCATCTGCCACGTGAACAGGAGCAGGAACATCGACCACGCGGGCCACTGCCCGAGGTCCGAAAGGCTCGTGGGCGAAGCGCACGTCCAGCCGATCATGATCGGGAGCGCCCCGGGTACGGCGCCGATCACCGTGGACTTGGGCGTGATCGCCTTCATGGGCGTGTAGAGCGCCACGTAGAGAATCACCGTCGCCAGCGTGATCGCCGAGGCGACCCAGTGGCCCGTGATGAGCAGCAGACCGGGACCAAGAACCGAGAGCACCGCCGAGAACGCCAGGACAACCCGTGGCGAGAGCCCGCCCGAGGGAATGGGTCTTCGGCGGGTGCGGGCCATGACCGCGTCACGCGGGTGCTCGAACCACTGGTTCATCGCGTTGGCGCCCGAGGCGGCGATCGCGGTGCCGAAGATGCAGGCAATCGCGGGCCAGATCATCGAGCCCAGGGTCACGCCGTGGTAGGCCGCGCTGACGATAAAGCCCACGACCGCCGAGAGCGTCACCATTCGGGTGATGCCGGGCTTGGTGGTTTCGATCAGGAGTGAGAGTGTGCTGCGATTTTCCGCGACACCCCGCGAGGCATCCCGCCCCACGCTGACGTCCACGGCTTTCGAGCTGGTGATCGATCTCGTCAAAGCACGTCCCTGTGCCGATACCTCGGCACGCGATTGTAGACACCCAGAAGCACACCAAACCCGGCTCAAACGGCTTCAGTTGCCCGGCACATCCAGCTCCGCCCAGACTGGGAAGTGGTCGCTCGGGAAGCCGATCATCGCTGATGGCTCGGGACGCCAGACTCCGGTGCGCACCACCGAAATCGTCCGGCTCGGGAGCACGTAATCCGCCCGCTTGCCCCAGGTCGCGGTGTCGGTCGGGTCGAGGCCGTCGATCTTGATCTCCGATGTCGGCATCGGATCGGGCCCCACACGCGGGTGACTCAGGATCTGGTCCATGATCGCGTTCCGCTTCCAGCCGGGCTCGACCGGATCGGCGTTGAGATCGCCCAGGATCACGAAGTGCGCGCCCCGGTCGAGGCCGCCCTCGTTGCCAGTATCGTCGACGATGTATCCCTGCTCGCTCAGGTAGTCGCCCCAGAAGCGGAGCTCGTCGTAGTTGCGCCGCTTGTTGCGTTCCTCGGGGCCGTCGAAGGCGGGCGGCGTCGGATGGCTGCACAGAAAGTGCACGACCGCGCCGCCCGGGAACTTCACCGGCACATCCCAGTGGCTCTTGGAACTCAGGCGAAACCCGGGCCAGGCCTCGGGCCCGTACCAAGACTCGCCCGTCTCGGGATCGATCGGCCCGTTGTTGGCGGTCATGTAATCCCAGGGCAGGAGCCGGAACGTGCGGACCTCGTCGGCGAGCACCTCGAGCCGCTCATCGACGAGCAACGCCATCGCATACTGCCCCGGGAAGGCGCCAAAGCCCCACGCGTCATTGCCGTACGCCCGGCCGAGCGCGGTCTGGGGTGAGGGCTTGCCGAACGCATCCGACGCAGCGGGCTGCTCATAGGTGTTGATGACCGTGCCGTCACGGTCGAGATCGAACCCCGAGTGGAGCCCCGTGTTGCTCTCCCACATGTACGCCCTGTACCGGATCGGCTTGGCGCCCTCGAATCGGCTCACGTCGAGGTAGCGATCGACGAACCGCTGCGCGTTCTGCCCGGGCTTCGCGTCCTTTGGGACGCCATCAACCCCCGGGTGGTCGTAGGCGATCTCATTGAGCAGGATCACATTCGGGCGGAGTCTCTGGATCACCTCAGCGATCGCGATGAGCCTGGGCTGATCGCTCCGCGTCAGGTCGCTCGAGCGGACATCCTCGATGTTGAACGTGGCGACACGGATGTCGGCCTGCTGGGCGGAGCAGAGGATCGGGCACATCATGCAGAGAACGAGGGGAATCCACTTCATACCAGATGGTAGAAACCGGTCCCGAGCGGGTCAGGGATGAAGCGGACGAAGAAACCTAGGATGACCCCGATTGCCCCGGTAGCTCAACTGGATAGAGCAGCGGACTTCTAATCCGCAGGTTGCAGGTTCGAGTCCTGCCCGGGGTGCTTGGCTTCGCTCGAAGACCGGCTCTGCCTGACCTCGGTGCGCACCGCCTTGATCTCGAGCGTTAACTGACGGCCGGGCGCCTTGCCGAGCCCGGCGCCGCGTCCCGCGACCGCGTGTGCTTCGACGCCGGCGAGCCTGGGCTTGATCGCCTTGCCTCGCGTCTCGGGCAGGGGCAGCGGGTTGCACCAGCGCTCGAGGCGATGATCGAGGCGCTTCACGCGTTTGTGGTTGATGCGGAGCAGGAGGTCCGCGCCCAGCAGCATCAGAAACGCCGCCGCCATCACGAACGCGATCGAAGACATGGTTGTTCCGACGAAGAGCCAGAAGCCCGTGCCGAGCAGTAAGAGTGTGCGCATTTTCAGAGTCCCCTCGCCTTGGGCCAGCGCCAAGCGTAGCAGGAAAGAAAGCCTCTGAAAAGGGGTAAATGTTATCCGGTCCTAAGGACCCCGGCGGTACCTCAGATAGGGCACCAGCTCCGCGGGCAGGAGCCGAAGCCCGCGCCGCTTGGCCTTGTCCACCGCGTAGTGGAGGCAGTCGTACACCCTGTTCTGGACCTGCTCTGTGATCGGAATACCCCATCTTTCCATCTGCTGGAGCGAGTACATCCAGGCGTGGTACTCCTCGAGGCACCTGGGCTTGTAGCGGTCGAACCCGATCGCGTGGTGCCCGACCTCGTGCAGGAAGACCGCCGCCGACATCGGGCCCCGGGGCCTTGGGGCCTCGATCATGCGCGTGACCTCCCCCGTGTCGGCGATGAGCTGCCAGGCAGCCCCGGACGTCGAGCTGCGCCACTTGCGGACGCGGATCTGCTGCTCGTGGATCATCCACCGCGTCATCGTCTCATACTGCTTGGGCGTCAGCCGGCGCGGCGGCGTGGTGACGACCTCGGACTTTCGCTTCCTCGGCCGTTCGGAATCATTCAGATACGCATCGAACAGTGTGCGCATGTTCATCACTCACGGAACGAAGTGCTGGCCTCTCCGGATCGAACGCCCTCGAATGTAGGCCCGCCAATCCATCGGCTTCTTGCCCGCCGGCTGGACCTCCAGCAATTGGAGCGCACCGGTGCCGCACCGGACGAAGCCCGCCTCGGGATCGGTGATTTCCCCGGGGTTTCCCGCCCCATCCGCCGCAACCACCCGGGCACGCAGGAGCTTGACCGGATCGCCCTCGAGCGTCACCGTCACCCCGGGCCAGGGGTTGTACCCGTGGATCAGGCATCGGCAGAGCTCCGCCGATTGGGCGAAATCAACCCTGGCGTTCTCGCGTGAAATTTTGGGAGCCAGGGTGACCAGCGACGTATCCTGTACCACTGGGTTGAGCGCGCTCCGGTCGGCCTCATCGAGCACATGCATGAGGGGCGCGACGCCGTCCTGGGCGAGCAGGTCGTGGAGCTCGCCCGCGGTCTGGCTCGGCTCGATCGCCCGCTCCGAAGCGCCCAGCACATCCCCGGCGTCCATCTCATCCACGAGGGTGATGACGCTCGTCCCGGTCCGGGCATCGCCCGCGACGATCGCGGCGTTGATCGGGGCCGCCCCACGCCAGCGGGGCAGGAGCGAGGCGTGGAGGTTGACCGCGGGCCTCCCGTCGAGGAGCTTCTGCCCGAGTTTCTGGCCGTAGGCGATCACCACCCAGATATCTGTCTCGACCGCCCGGACTTGTTCCCGGATCTCGGGCGTATTGATGCGTTCGGGCTTGAGGACCGGGATCTCCGGGGCGATCTCGGCGGCCACCTCGGCAATCGGGGTGGGGGCCATTTTCGAGCCCCGCCCGGCTCGGCGGTCGGGCTGGGTCACGATCAGGCGGACGTCATGGAGTTCGATCAGCTTCCTGAGCGAGGGGATGCCAAAGGCGCCGGAGCCAAAGAAAGCGACGCGCATGCGGGTTCACTTTCCCTTGAGCTGGCGGAGCCGGGTGCGGTTCTTGAGTCGGCTCATCTGAGAGAATTTATCGACGATCAGGACCCCATCGAGATGGTCGGCCTCGTGCTGGAGGCACCGGGCCAGGAGCCCCGAGGCGTGGATCTCGAATGGCTGGCCCTCCAGATCAGTCGCCCGCATCCGGACGACCTCCGGCCGGCTCACGTCCCCCCGGATCCCCGGCAGGCTCAGGCAGCCCTCCTCGAATGCCGAACGGGCCGGGCCGAACTCAGAGAACTCCGGGTTGATGCAGACGATCGGGCCCTGGGTCCAGGCCTGGGTGCCATTGGCTGGCGGGGCGGCGTCGGGCGGGGGCGGGACGTGGCAGACGAAGATGCGAATCCCGAGCCCGGCCTGCGGGGCGGCCAGACCGATGCCGTCTTCCTCGCGCATGATCTCGATCATCCGGGCCGCGACCCTGCGGATCTCTTCGCTGACGCTTTCAACCGGGCGGGCCGGCTCCCGTAGGATGGGATCCGGGTAGAGCACGAGGCGAAGCTGTTCTGGGTCGGGGCTCACGCCCGATGCTAGGGGCTCCCGGGTGCCTCGCGTGGACTAGAATCGCGGCCTCGGAACCACGTCGGTTGTCTTTCGTTTGGTGGAGTATCGGTTTGGCTCTTTTCGGCAAGAACAAGCAGGGCGATTCGGACGATGGCGGCAACGACGACGATCGGCCCGAGATCCAGCCCGCCAAGGCCAAGGCATGGTTCAGCCAGGCCAAAACGGTGCAGGAAACCGGCAGCTACGACTACGCGATGAACTGCTGGCTCTCGGGGATGGCCTTTGATCCCACGAGCATGGATGCCCTCGAATCGTTCATGGACTGCGCGATCCGGCTTGCCGGCGAATCGAAGAAGGGCCCGGGCAAGGAAACACAAAAGGCCGCGACGGGCAAGGGCGCCGTGTTCAAGTACACGGGGGCGCTCTTGGCCTGGGGCAGCAAGCCCCGCGACGCCGGCGCCGCGGTGAAAGCCGCGATCGCGGCGGCGGGTCAGAATCTGTCGGAGCAGGCGTACTGGATCGGCGAGCGGGCGCTGCAGCTCACGCTGGCGGACCCGAAGGTGAAGAAGGACGCGCTCGTCAAGCTCATGCGCGCGATGGAAGAAGCCGGGGCGTTCGATCTTGCGGTTAAGGCGGGCGAGGCGGCGGTCCGTCTGGATCCCACCGACAACGCGCTGACCTCGCAGGTCCGCAACATGGCGGCCCAGGCCACCATCGGCCGAGGCGGGTTCGACAACGCCGGTCAGCAGGGCGGCTTCCGCGACAACATCCGCGACTCCGAGAAGCAGAGGCTTCTGGACGCCGCCGATCGGATCACCAAGACCGACGACGTCAAAGACCAGCTCGTGGTCGCGGCGAAGGCCGACTACGAGTCGAGGCCCGATGACGTCCCGGCCAGCAAGACGTACATCAAGCGTCTGCTCGATCGGGCCAAGGGTGACGACGAGAAAGTCGCTTATAACGTCGCGCTCAAGGCGTACGAAACGACCGGACAGCTTTCGTTCAGGCAGCAGGCGTTGGAGATCGAGCTGCGGGTGATGAAGCGCCAGGTCGCCGACATCCGAGCCAAGGCCGAGGCAGGGCACGAAGAAGCGTCCAAGAAGCTTGCCGTTGCGGAGAAGAAGTTCCTGGCCAAGCAGGTCGAGTTCCTGCAGTGGCGGATCAGCGCCTTCCCGACAGACAATGCGCCCCGGTACGAACTCGGTCGGCTCTACTTCAACGCGGGCATGTACAAAGAGGCGATCCCGCACTTCCAGAAGTCCCAGCAGGAAAATAAGTACCGGGCGATGTCCCTGGCGATGCTGGGCGAATCTTTCGGCAAAATCGGGCTGACCGACCCGGCGATCGACACGCTCAAGCAGGCCCTGGCGAACCACTCCGACAGCAACGACGACCTCGGGTTCCAGCTCCGCTACTCGCTCATGCTCACGCTGACCGAGAAGGCTCGGACGGACAAGAGCCTCGATTCTGCGGTAGAGGCCGAGAAAATCGCCTCGGGCATCGCGGTCGCGCGGTTCGACTTCCGGGACATCCAAGAGAAGTACGACGAGGCCAAGAAGCTCGTCGCCGAGCTCCGCAGCGGCGGATGAACGCCCCCGGCCCAGCCAAGCCGCCCCGCGCGATCGCGATCATCCCGGCGCGACTGGCCTCTGAGCGATTCCCCCGCAAGGCCCTGGCGGCCCAGACGGGTCTGCCGATGGTTGTCCATGTCGCCCAGGCGGCTTCGAGGGCGCGGACCGTCGAGCGGACCGTGATCGCCTGCGACTCCGCC
>JBGSIX010000144.1:0-9290 GCA_041742315.1 Phycisphaerales bacterium
GCGGGCAGGACCACCCCGTCGAGCCCCTGCTGAGCCGCGAGCGTCGCCAGGGCGATCGCGCCCTTGATGGGCCGGAGCCTGCCATCGAGCGCGAGCTCGCCCGCGAAGAGGAACCGCCGATGATCGAGCCCGCTCCCGCCCTCGCGCACGAGCCCCTGCGCGATGAGCAGCCCCACCGCGATCGGCAGGTCATAGACGGGCCCCTCCTTGCGGAGGTCCGCCGGTGCGAGATTGATCAGCGTGTGGCCCTTGGGATATGGGTACCCCCCGTTGCCCAGAGCCGCTCGGACCCGGTCGAGCGACTCGCGCACCGCCGCGTCGGGCAAGCCGACGATCGAGGCCTTCTCGAGCCCCACCTCGTCGTGGTCGACCTCCACCTCGCAGCTCACGGCGTCGATGCCCTGGAGCAAAGCGGATTGGATGCGGGCAAGCATGCGAACAGCGTACAAACTGTTTCGGCCAAAGTCCAAACGAAACAAGATCGAAACCCGATCGCGGTGGATATCAATGCGACCATTGCCGTAAGTTCAGTGCTGGCAACGGGTTTGGCGCCAAGGCCCTTGTGGATTCAGCGCACACGGGCGAGCGCGAGGCCGTCGTAGCCCTTGGTGCCGACTTGCTGGAGAATGATGGCTTCGAGCCGTTTATCCGCAGCAAGCATCTCGTTGAACCGGCGCACGCCGACGACGTTCGGGTCGTCCGAATCCGGGTCGAGCACGCTGCCTCCGCGGACGACGTTGTCGCCCAGGATCAAACTCCCGGGGCGGGTCAGCTTCAGGGCCCACCCCAGATAGCCCGGGTAGTTGTTCTTGTCGGCGTCGATGAAGACCAGATCGAAGGGCGCCTGCCCCTGAAGCGAGGGCAGGGTGTCCAGCGCCGCCCCGGTCAGGACTTCCACCCGGTCGTCGAGCTTGGCGTGGGCGATGTTTCGGCGGGCGACGTGGGCGTGCTTGGGGTCGAACTCGAGCGAGACCAGGCTGCCGTCCGCGGGCAGGGCCCTTGCGAGCCAGATGGTGCTGTAGCCCCCGAGGGTGCCGATCTCGAGGATGCGCTTCGCCCCGGCGAGCTTGGCGAGCAGGTATAGGAACCTGCCCTGGCTCGGGGAGATCTGGATTTCCGGTAAACCTTCGTCATCGCTCGCTTTGAGCGCCGATTCGAGGATGGGGTCGTTGGTGCCGAAGAGCGTCTCGATGTAGGTATCGACGGCGGACACGGTTTCCTGATCCATCTGGGGGCTCCTGTGGGCTCTGTGAGCCTAGACGGGGCGTGTGAATCCTGAATCCCCAAAGCGGCGGACCGCCGATAGCCGTTGCGATGGGAACCACCAAAAAAGCCGGGACGAGCCAGCGCAAGGCGAGTCAGAGCCATGATTTCGACGAGACTTTCGCGCTCTGGCGGGCTGCACCTGTCTTGGGGGCGATTGTGCTGCTCTTCGTGGCGGCGAGCCTGCTCAGCTATGACGCCGCCGACGCGCCCTCGCACTCGGTCTGGCCCACCAACGACCCCGCCCAGAACTGGTGCGGGTCGGTCGGGGCCTGGGTCGCCTGGGCGGGGTACCGCACCTTCGGCGTGGCGATCTGGCCCATGGTCTTTGGCATGGTCGGGCTCGTGGTCGTCTGCCTGCGCGGGTACGTCGTCACCCACCCGATGACACGGGCGGCGGGGATTGTGATCGCCGGCGCGGGGCTGGCGGGCATGCAGGGGTATCTGATGCCAAGGACGGGCCCCATCCCGGGTCTGCCCGGGGGCACGATCGGGCTCGTGCTCTCGCACGAACTGGCGCTGCGCTTCGGCGGGCTGGGCACGGTGCTCTGCCTGGTGATGACCGTCGTGCTCGGGCTCGTGGTCGCGATGGACCGCTGGCTCCTGGCGGCCCCGGTCTGGACAATGGCGCAGATGGGCTACGTCGCCGAGAAGGGCACGCTCATGGGCGACCTCATCCGCCGCGTGCTGGGCGGTGCGTACGAGCGCGTCCGCGTGCCGGCGGCCCGGATCGATGACCTCGACGATGTGGAAGAGCAGGCGTTCACCGAAGCCGAACGCAAGAAGATGCTCGCGGCGCGCAAGAAGAAGGAGAAATCCGTCGCGGTGGTCGAGCTGAACGACGAGACCATCGAGGCCGTGACCACGCTCGACGAGGACGAGGAAGCCGAGCTGGAGTACGAGGAAGACGACGAGTACGAGGACGACGAGGAAGAAGCCGACGAGATCGACGAAGACGAGGAAGAGTACGAGGACGACGAGATCCCCGGGGCACCCCAGGTGTTCAGCGAGGAGTCGATCCGGGACAAGGTCGCCAAGCTCCCGCTGCGGTTCGCGGGCGCCAACCGCCAGTCGGCGACCGAGGACGACCTCCGCGACCTGCAGAACGTGGCGGAGCTTGAGGGCTACCAGTTCCCCGATCTGAAGCTGCTCGAAGAGCCCGACGACAACTTCACGGGCACGCTCGAATCGCTCGTGCGCGAGCAGGCCGAGGCGCTCGAGGCGGCTCTGCAGGAGTTCCGCATCGCCGGCGAGGTGGTGGGCATCGAGTCGGGCCCGGTCATCACGCTCTACGACGTGAAGCTCGCGCCGGGCACGAAGGTCAGCAGGCTCACGAGTATCTCCAGCGATCTGGCGCGATCGCTCAAGGCGGTCAACATCCGCATCGTGGCCAACCAGGTCGGGCGCGACACGGTGGGCGTCGAGGTGCCCAACCCGACGATGGAGAAGGTGCGTCTGCGCGAGCTGATGTCGCAGCGCGAGCAGTTCTCCAAGATGAAGCTCCCGATGTTCCTGGGCAAGGACTCGTCGGGCGAGCCGCTGATCGAGGACCTGACCAAGATGCCCCACATGCTCATCGCGGGCACGACGGGCTCGGGCAAGTCGGTCTGCATGAACACGATCATCATGAGCTTCCTCTACACGAAGAAGCCCAACGAGCTCAAGCTCGTGCTGGTCGACCCCAAGATGGTCGAGATGAGCCAGTTCAAGGACATCCCGCACCTGATGTGCCCGGTGGTGACCGAGATGAACCGGGCGGCGGCGATTCTGGAGTGGGCCGTCCGCAAGATGGACGAGCGGTACGAATTGCTCGCCGAGGCGGGCTGTCGGGACATCAGCTCGTACAACGGGCTGGACTTCGAGGAGCTCTGCGACCGCCTAGGTGCCCACACCGAGGAGCAGCAGGCGCGCGTGCCGCGCCAGATGCCCTACATGGTCTTCATCATCGACGAGCTCGCCGACCTGATGATGACCAACAAGGAGGTCGAAGGCTCGATCATCCGCATCGCCCAGAAGGCGCGTGCGGTGGGCATCCACCTGATCCTGGCCACGCAGCGCCCGCAGGCGAACGTCGTGACGGGCCTGATCAAGTCCAACATGCCCTGCCGGATCGCCTTCAAGGTGTCCAGCGGGATGGACAGCCGGATCGTGCTGGACCAGAAGGGCGGCGAGCTCCTGCTGGGCATGGGCGACATGCTCTTCCTGAGCCCCAGGAGCCACAAGCTCCACCGGGCACAGGGCACGCTCGTGGAGGACGCCGAGATCCGCAAGGTCGTCAAGTTCATGCGCGAGATCGCGGGCCCGACCTACGAGCGCCAGCTCATGCAGCTCAAATCGGGCGACGGCGACGAGCAGCGCCTCGAGCAGAGCGAGAACAACTCCAGCGCCTCGCTCGAGGCGGCCCAGGAAGACCCGCTCTTCGACCGGGCGGTCGAGATCGTCCTGGAGACCAAACGCGGCTCGGTCTCGCTCCTGCAGCGCCGCTTAGCGATCGGGTACACCCGGGCGAGCCGGCTGATCGACCTGATGGGGATCGCCGGGATCATCGGCGAGCACAAGGGCTCGGTCGCGCGCGAGGTCGCCATCACGCTCGAAGAGTGGGAGGCGATGAAGGCGTACAACGAGCAGCAGATGCGCAAGGCAGACGGCGACGAACGCTCCGACGACGAGTACGCCCAAGACCAGGAGAAGGCCAAGGCCAACTTCAAGGCGGCCCAGGGCAAGACGGCCGCCGCGGCCCGCATCAACGCGGACGAGGATGAGGAGGCCCCCTTCGAGACCGACGAGGCGGAGGACGCCGAGGAAGTCGGGGACGAGGTTGAAGGCGAGGAAGCCCTCGAAGAGGACGAGTACGAAGAGGAAGAAGAGGACGACGAGGAGGTCGAGTACGTCCTGGTCGACGAGGACGGCAACGAGATCGACCCCGAGGACATGGACGAGTACGAGATCGAGGACGAAGCCGAGGCAGACGCGGAAGAAGAGGAAGAGGACGAGCCCCGGAGCGAGCACGCCCGGGCGGGCTGATCTGAAACCACTCCAAGGAAGCATCCCAAGGCCCCCGGAACCGCGTGTTTCGGGGGCTTTCGTTTACCCAGGGTTCGGATCGGGGCGTGAATTTGGTGCATCGGAACAACCACCGATGCGGGGAATCCCCCCTACTGTTGCAACGGAGGGTTCGCGAGAACCAATGAAACACCCAGCGGGGCAGGCTCTGAAACGGAGCCTCGCTGTTTGGCGTCAGTCGGGCAGGGCCCGGAGCGGCTTGCCTCGGCGGCGCCCAAGAAAGGACGACAGATGAAGACGGTTCTGTGCAGAACGCTTGCAGCGGTGTGTATCGCGGGCCTGCCCCTTGGACTGGCCTCTGCGGACGTGCCGGGCGTGCTCGACCGGGTGCCCGCCGGCACGCCGGTGGTGATCTCGATCGGGAACGTCAACGCGTTCTTCGCGCAGGCCGAGGCGATTACCGGGGCGCTGCAGCAGGAAGAGGCGCAGGCCGGCGTCCAGATGGCCAAGGCCATGCTCTCGATGCCCGGCATCAACGCCGAGGGGTCGGCGGCGATCGCCATCACCTCCCTCGAGGGCTTCGACGCCGAGGGCGAAGAGGGCCAGGAGCCCCCGATGGTCATCCTGATGCCCGTGAGTGATTACGCCGCGCTCGTCGGCAGCTTCGGCGGCACGGGCGAGGGCCTCGATATGCTCAACATCGAGGGCAACGATGTCTTCGTCAAGAACATCGGCGACGGGTACGCCATGGTCGGCCCCAAGCAGGAGTACCTCGAGAGCTTCGACGCCTCCAAGGGCCAGACCGCCGAGCACGAGGCGATGCTGGGCGATGTGGGCCAGCGGATGTCGGACGACAACACGGTCCTGGTCATCGCCAACATGGACGAGCTCCGCGAGCCCATGATGCAGGGGTGGGAAGAGGCCTCGCAGAACATGCGCCAGATGATGGCCATGGGCGGGCAGGACCCCGAGCAGGCCCAGGCCTCGATCAACATGATCGACGGCATCGTCAAGTCCTTCGGCCGCGACGGTCAGCGCGCCCTCATGGGCATCTCGGGCGGTGACTTCGGCTTCAGCGTCGAGCTCGGCGCGAGCTTCAAGGGCGGCTCCGAGCTCGCTGGCACGTTCGCGCAGTCGGGCGACGCCAGCAAGCTGATCTCCAAGCTCCCGGGCGGGCCTTACCTCTTCGCCTACGCGATGGACTACTCCTCGCCCGGCATCCAGGCGCTGCTGGGCAAGATGTCGCAGGCGGGCGGCGCGAACGCGCAGATCCCGGGCCTGAACCCGATGGACTTCATCAGGAGCTCGCGCGGCATGGCGCAGGCCGTCGGGCTCAACCCCGCGGGCCTCATGGGCGGGCTCTTTGTCAACACCACCGCGGTGATCGACACGCCCGACGCCGCCGGGTTGGTCAAGACCTTCGGCGAGCAGATCGGCGCCGCCAACGGGCAGGTCGCCAGCGGCATCAGCATGACCACGACGTTCGCCGCGGCCCCCGAGCAGATCGGCGGCGTGGACGCGTACAAGTGGTCCATCCAGATGCTGCCCGACATGAACACCCCGGGCGCGATGCAGATGCAGATGATGATGCCCATGCTCTTTGGTCCCTCGGGCGGGCCCAACGGGTACATCGCCGCGGCGGACGCGAACACCGCGGTCGTCACCTACAGCTCCAGCGCCTCGCAGCTCGAGAATCTCGTGCAGTCGGCCCGCAACGGGGGCGAGCTGGCCAAGAACCAGATGCTGATGGCCCAGGCCGAGCGTCTGCACAGCGCACCGTTCATGGTCGCCTACGTCGACATGGGCACGATCATGAAGGCGGTCCTCCCGACGGTCGCGATGTTCGCGGGCCCCGTGAACATTGACATCCCCGAGAACGTCACGCCGCTGGCGATGTCGATGTCCTCCTCGGGCGGCGGCGTGAGCATCCGCACCGTGGTCCCCACCGACCTGATCGACCTCATGAAGGCGACGGGCGAGGCCTTCGGGGCGATGGACGGCGGCATGGGCGGCGGCGGCGAGGAAGAGCCCCCGAGCTTCTAAACCCTCGTAAGCACATCTGAAACACACAGGCGGAGGCTTCGGCCTCCGCTTTCTTTTTTGAACCGTACAGTGCTTCAAGAAGCACGCGGAGGCTGGAAGCCTCCGCCACGGGATTGGAGTCCATGCCCCACACCGCCTGGCAGCTCGCGCACGGCTTGTCGCTCGATCTCACCGAGCCGAGGATCGTGGCGATCCTGAACATCACCCCCGACAGCTTCTCCGACGGGGGCGACTACAACACCCCCGCGCAGGCGATCGAGCGCGCGATGCGGTGCGCCGATGAGGGAGCCGACGTGCTCGAAGTGGGCGGCGAGTCCACGCGCCCGGGCGCTCAGCGCATCGGCGCCAGCGAGCAGATCGACCGCGTGCTCCCTGTGATCGAGGCGATCCGCCGGGAACTGCCCGAGATGCCGATCTCGGTCGATACGACTCTGGGCGAGGTCGCCCGGCGGGCGATCGAGGCGGGGGCGCACATCATCAACGATGTCTCGGCGGGCGAAGAGGACGACGCGTTGCTCGCGCTCGCGGCACAGACCGGCGCGGGGCTCGTCCTGATGCACCGGCTCCGACCGCCGGGCGAGGACGCGTTCAGTGATCGGTACACGCAAACGCCGACCTACGGCGACGTCGTCAAAGACGTGCGCGCGTATCTGGAGAAGCGACTGAGTGCCGCGATCGCCGCAGGTGTGCGCGAGGAGGCGGTGGTGCTCGACCCCGGGCTTGGCTTTGGCAAGAGCGTGGAGCAGAACCTCGAGCTGATCCGGCGCACGGGCGAGTTGTGCTCGATCGGGCGGGCGGTGATGAGCGCGGCGAGCCGAAAGAGCTTCGTCGGGCGGGCAGGGCTCGGGCGTGAGAGCGACCCGTCGGAGAGGCTGGGCGCTTCGGTCGCGGCGACCGTTCTCCATGCCCAAGCCGGGGCCCGGCTCTTTCGCGTGCACGACGTCTCGGCCCACGCGCAGGCGCTCCGCATCGTCCGGGCGCTCGGTAAGCCGGGCGATTCCCACGGATAGGTGTATTCCCGGACCTTGAAATGGGGCGCAGATCCAGCGCCCGGGGCGTAGACTTGCCGAGGCATCGGAGCCCTGCCATTGGGTCGGCACGGATGGCCTGGAGTTTTGATGACCGGATCACGGATCGAGATTCTGACCGCCGAGACGTTCGACACCGCGGTGTCGGAGGGTTCGGTGCTCGTCGAGTTCTCGGCCAGGTGGTGCATGCCCTGCCGGATGCTCGAGCCGGTGCTCCAGCAACTGGCGGCGAGCTTTACGGGGCGCGTACGGGTGATGTCGGTCGACACGGACCTCCAGCCCGCGCTGGCCGAGCGGTTCGTGGTGCACACGGTCCCCACGATGATCCTGATGCGCGAGGGCGAGATCGTGCGCCGGTTCGCGGGACTCACGACATTCGAGAGGCTCGCCGAGGCTCTGGAATCCTGTACGCCGGCGGGCGGGAGCCAAGCGGGGACGGGTCCCTGATCGGCTTGAAGCAGACATGACACCGTGACGCCCCAGAGTTGATCGGGGCGTTTGAAGGACGATGAGACGATGAGCAGGACCAGCCGTGACGGCTCACATGTGTTCGAGGGCAAGCCGATGAAGAAGAAGCTCCGTTGTGCCGCGGTCGGTGTGGGCCGGATGGGCCAGCACCACGCCCGCGTGTATGCGCAGATGCCCGACGTCGAGCTGGTGGGCGTGTACGACTCGAACCCGGAGCGGGCGCGTGAGATCGCGGACAAGTTCGAGTGCGACGTGCTGCCCACGCTCGACGCGGTGGTGGCGGCGAACATCGACGCGGCGAGCGTCGCGGTGCCCACGATCTACCACAAGGAGATGGCGGCCCCCCTGCTCCGCGCGGGGATCGCCTGCCTGATCGAAAAGCCTCTGGCGCAGGACCCGGACGAGGCTGAGGCGATCAAGCACATCGCCGACGAATCCGGCGCGATCCTGATGGTGGGCCACATCGAGCGGTTCAACCCGATCATGCGGGCGCTTGGCCGGGCGACCGCCGAGGGATTGACCATCACACCCCGCTTCATGGAGGTGCAGCGCGTCAGCCCGATGACGTTCCGCTCTGTGGACATCGGCGTGGTCTACGACATGGGCATCCACGACCTGGACGTCGTGATCAGCCTCATGGGCGGGCGTGAGCCCGACCGGGTCGAGGCCTCGGGCGTGTCGGTCATCACCGAGCACGAGGACCTTTGCAACGCCCGCCTGACGTGGGAGATGGGCGAGGACCAGGGTGTCTGCGTGGCGAACCTGACGTTCAGCCGGCTCGCCCTGAAAACGGAGCGCGTGACCCGGATCACCTCCGAGGACGCGTACATCAAGATCGACTACGGCAAGAAGACGGGCACCCTGATCCGGCGCGTCGCCAACGAGGCCCAGATGGGCGAGGTCCGCGAGCAGCTGGCCAACGGGCTCGATCTGACGAGCCTGAAATGGGACGAGTTGGTCAATATTGATGAGCTGGTCGTGGACGACGGCGAGCCCATCGTCAAGGAAATCGAGTCGTTCCTGGATTCGGTCCGCTCGGGCCGGCACCCGGTAATCGACGCCGAGGCGGGCCTGGCGAACGTTCGGACGGCCCAGCGGATCGTGGAAGCGATCCGTGAAAGCCTGCCCAAATCGATGTCGACCCGCTGAATGAAACGGGCATTGAGGCCGATGACGCGGTAGACTCGCTTCCCGCCGAGGAGGTGGTCAGACGCAGAGTGCGTCCCTCGGCCAAACCGTCACTGCCAACCCGGATCCGTCACACCATGGACACGCCAACCCCCGATCATTCGTCTCAGCCCAGCACCCAGCCCGAAACGGGCAAGCCCGAGCCCGGCAAGAGCCAGACCCACGGTCTGGACGCCGAGATCCAGGGCGAGCTCGACCAGGCGATGGCGGACCTCGAGAAGCTGACCGGCGCGGGCGGGCACGCCCACGACCCGCACGAGATCGACAGCGCCAAGCAGGCCGCGGCCTCGGCTCCCA
>JBGSIX010000145.1:0-11912 GCA_041742315.1 Phycisphaerales bacterium
CTTTGCGCGGGTGGATGCGGTGCCGGCGGCGATGGGCGAGCTCGCCGGGCTCGGGTTCACGACGGTGGCGCTGACGACGGACGCGGATGCGACGCCGATCGAGGAATTGGGGGAGATCCAGAGACCCGCGATTGTGCTCGGGGCCGAGGGGGAGGGGCTGACCCGCGGGGCTCAAGGTTTGGCACAAGTTCGGTGCCGGATTCCGATGTCGGCGGGGGTGGACAGTCTGAATGTGGTGACCGCGGCGGCGATCGCTTTGAATAGACTGGTCAAACGGGTCTGAGGGGGAACCAACCGTTCCCGCGGACGTCTGTACAAAGAGTGACCACGCTTTCGGCGTTGGCGGCTTTCAGTTTGGAGTGATGGCGATGCGACAGAAGTGCTCGGTGGTTGCGGCGGTGCTTGCTGCGGGTGTGATTGGTTCGGCGCAGGCTCAGGACGTGCGCAACGAGGGCACGGGCGAACGCCGGAGCCAGCTCGACGGCATGATCTTCAAGCCCGCGCCGATCGACGCGGTGCTCGCGCCGAGCGAGTGGATCGGGCAGAAGCCCTCTGCCGCGGACCTGAGCGGGAAGGTCGTGATGCTCGTGACCTGGGCGGAGTGGTACCGCCCCTCGCACTCGGCGGCCATGCTCGCCCAGCGCCTGCTCGACCAGCACGGGTCCGATGGATTCATGGTCATCGGCGTGCACGACAGCGAGGGCTGGGACGCGGCGCAGGACTTTGCGGCCAAGCGCAAGCTTGCGTTCCCGGTCGTGCGCGACGCGGACGGCTCGATCCGTCAGGCGCTGCACGTGGACCAGGATCCGGATATCTACGTGATCGATCGCGCGGGCAACATGCGGTACGCGGACATCACCACGGAGACGGCGACCCAGGCCGTCGAAAGGCTGCTGGGCGAGGATCAGAAGGCAGCGGCGGGGGCGATGTCCACGCTCGAGCAGGAGCGGCTTCGCCAGCGGGCGGAGGCGAGGCGTTCGGGGGCGATCAATCAGAACGTGACGCTCGAGAGTCTGCCGGTGATCCCGTTTACGAAGCCGAGCGACGAGGCGTACACGGCGACGAATTGGCCCAAGATCGACGAGGCGCTCTTGCGTGAGGCACAGAGCTACGAGGAATTGACGCCGCCGATCGCGGTTCCCGACGGGGAATGGCTCAATGGGAAGCCGAACACGGAGGGCAAGGTCCAGGTGATCTACACCTGGCACCCAGTGGATCGGGATGTGATGAACGATCTGATGCTGCGGATGGAGGATCTGCACAAGCAGCGCGGTCGTGACGTGGCGGTGATCGGGCTGATGCTGCCTCTGGCGGACAACAACCGTTCGCGGGACAACGGCGGTCTGATCGTCGACAAGACGCGCGACGTTCCGATCACCACGGAGGGGATGAAGTTTGCGCTGGGGAACCGGAGCCTGACGCACTCGCTCCAGGCGACGCAAGCATTCGCAGCGCCGCAGATCGGTCAGAACCGGCGCAACTCGAGTGACAACATCATCGGTACGGTGTACATCGTCAGCACGGACGGCCGGGTTCGGCGCGAGGTGCACTGGCGCCAGTGGAGCAAGGTGCAACAAGCGATCGATCATCTGCTCCGCGAGGATCCGGGCGTGAAGGCACGCCGCCAGGCCGAGGAGCGATACATCCACAGCAACGGCGGCTAAAGCTCGGCCCCGCGTAGGCTTGATGTATGTTCCACGTTGTCCTGCACGAGCCGGAGATCCCCAACAACACGGGCAACATCGGTCGGACGTGCGTCGCCACGGGCAGCGCGCTGCATCTGATCGAGCCGCTCGGGTTTGATATCGACGAGAAGGCGTGCCGAAGGGCGGGGCTGGACTACTGGCCCAGGCTCGCGCTGCGGACGCACACGGACATTGAGGAATACGAACGGGCAACGAACGGCGCCCGGCGGTGGTATCTGAGCACGAAGGGCGGGTCGAATTTTTTCGGTGCGGAGCTTCTGGCCGGGGATCATCTGGTGTTCGGCAAGGAATCCAAGGGGCTGCCGGCGGAGGTGCTCGGGCGCGCGGGGGACCGGGTGCTGAGGCTGCCGATGATGCCCGGCGAAAGGTCGCTCAACCTGTCGAGCGTGGTGTGCACGGTGGTGTTCGAGGGCATCCGCCAGTGCCTGGCACGCGGCGATGCCAAACTGAATGCGAACAATGCGATCGAGTGGTGTGCGCCTCTGATGTGAATTGTGCGGGGTTTTTGGGACCTCATGGGAACCCGGGCTTTCAACGCGGCGTATTGAGCGGTGTCGAAAGACACTCCAAGATCGTTTCTGATCTCCTCCATGACACACCCGGCTCACGCGGCCGGGTGTGTTTTTTGGTGCGCGAGCGAAGCATGCAATGGCTATCCTGAGAACGCGATGAGCGAGCGCTTCACGAATCCAACCACATCATCTCGTGCCCGGGGCTTGGCTTTGGTGTGCCTGGTTGTGGTCGGGATGTTCTCGATCAGCGGCTGCCGGAAGCAGTTGTTCAAGGAGAGCGACGTTCGTTCGCCTTATGCGAGGTATGACAGTGTGCGGGGGCAGGATGTGCCGCCGTTCCGGTACAACGAGTTTGGTCGGCGTGTCCCGAATCTTCGGGCGAGGCTGGCGCCCAAGGAGTGAGACCGGCGTTCGTCAGAAGAGCGCGCGTTTTTGGAAGAGCAGAGCAACATCGATCCGATGCCACAAGACACAGAGCGTGGCATCGGTGCCGGGCGGAGCGCCGGCGGCTTAGGACCAAGCATCGAGCGAAGGAACGCCAGTGGCAACACAGAAACGATCACAGTCGGGCAAGCGCCGCCGGAAAGCCCAGGCCCGCAGGGGCATGAGCCGATCCCAGGCGGTGTGGGGCGCGTTGGTTCTGGCGATGACGGCCGTGGGCGGCTCGCTCTGGCTGCTCGACGGCGGTCGGCCTTCGCAGATCGACGGCGTACGACTGCCCGCCCTCGTGGCGGCTGCGGGCCCGGCCTCGATCGATCGGATCTTCGATACACGCGTGCCGATGACCAATTCGCCCTGGCAGGCGATCGTCATCCACCACTCGGGCTCGACCTACGGCTCGGCCGAGTCGATCGAGCGCGACCACAAGGCGATGAACCTCTCGGGCCTGGGCTACCACTTCGTGATCGGCAACGGCAGCGGCGCGGGCGATGGCGAGCTCCACGTGGGCTACCGCTGGCTCGATCAGCTCCCCGGGGCGCACACCGCCGGTGAGTACGGCGACTGGTATAACCGCAACGCGATCGGGATCTGCCTCGTGGGCGACGGCGATCGCCGGGAATTCACGCCCGCGGAGATCGCCCGGCTCGTCCAGACGGTCCAGGCCCTGCAGAAGCAGCTGGGCATCCCCGCTCAGAACGTGATCCTGCACCGGGACGTGGCTCAGACGACCAGCCCGGGCAAGTTCTTCCCTGTTGCGGCGTTCCGCGAACAACTGCTCTCCTCGCCGCGGTAAATAAAGACTGGTGGATTGTCGATCACGAGTGATCAGGCCCGGGGGACCCGGGACGGTATCGGGCTAAGATACCCACCCAGTGGCTCGGCTTGGTCGGATTCTGTTCTCCGGCTCATTCGGGCCCGCACACGCAAGAGGCGAGGGAAGTCTGCTTGGAGGTTTTCAAGAAAGGCGATGTGGTCGAGGGCTACCGCATTCTGTCCGAGCTCGGGCGGGGGGCGGCGTCGATCATTTACATCGCCCAGGACGAGAAGACCAAGCAGATCTGGGCGCTCAAGGACGTGCAGCGGCTCGATGAGAAGTCCGAGCGGTTCTTGGAGCAGGCCGAGGCTGAGTACAAAATCGCCCAGAAGCTCCAGCACGAGACCATCCGCAAGATCCCAAGGATGGTCAAGAAGAAGAAGCTGCTGACCGTCAACAGGCTCTACCTGGTGATGGAGTTCGTTGACGGCAAGTCGATGGACACCTATCTGCCCAAGACGTTCGAGCAGGCGTGCGGCGTGTTCCGCCAGGCGGCGCAGGCGATGAACCACATGCACCAGAAGGGCTTCGTGCACGCGGACTTCAAGCCCAACAACCTTGTGGTGGACAGCGAGCTGCACGCCAAGATCATCGACCTGGGCCAGTCGTGCCCGATCGGGACGATCAAGAAGCGGATCCAGGGCACGCCCGACTACATCGCCCCCGAGCAGGTGCACCGGCGCGAGATCACGCCCAAGACGGACGTCTACAACCTGGGCGCGAGCATGTACTGGGTGCTCACGCGGACGAAGGTGCCGACGGCGCTGGGCAAGGAAGGCAGCCTGATGGGGCGCGTCGACGACACGCTCATGGAGCGCCCAAAGCCTGCGATCGAGATCAACGAGCGCATCCCGCCCAAGCTGAGCGAGCTGATCATGCAGTGCCTGGAGATCTCGCCCGACAAGCGGCCCGAGATGGACGAGGTGATCGATCGGCTCGATCTGATCCACGCGATGCTCAAGGCGGGGGTCAAGAGCTCGAGCGGTCAGATGAAAGCGGTCGGGGACTAAGGCCCGCGGGCGAAGGCGGGCCGATGGCCGACGAACTCAACAACGCCGAGGCGGTGATCGCCATCTTCGAGGAGGCCAAGGAGGCCAACCTCGACGCCGGCTGTCGCAAGGGCTCGATCGACGAGATCTCGGCGCCGGGGCATCTGATCGCCACGGGCGACCTGCACGACAACCCGATGCACTTTGCGAGGCTCGTGGAGCTTGCGAATCTTGGTGAGGACCCCGGCGAGATGCCACGCAAGCATCTGACGCTCCACGAGCTGATCCACTCGGATCGGCTGATCAACGGGATGGACTTCAGCTACCGCATGCTGGCCAAGGTCGCCAAGCTGAAGGTGAGGTTCCCGGAGCACGTGCATCTGCTGATCGCCAACCACGAGATGGCGCAGATGCTCAAGTCGGGGATTCTGAAGGACGGCGTCAAGTGCGTCGAGGCTTTTCAGGATGCTTTGATCTACGTCTTCGGCGACGAGGCGGGGCGCGTGGAGGCGTCGATCGATCGATTTATCAGGTCGATGCCGCTGGCGCTGCGGTGTCATTGCACGAAGCCCTCGGGGGGGCGGTCGGATGTGCTCTGCGCGCACAGTTTGCCCAGCCCCGGGATGATGGGGCGTTTCGATACGACGGTTCTGAGCAGGCCGCTGACGGATCAGGATTATGAGCCGCGCGTGGGCTCGGCGTACGCGATGGTGTGGGGGCGCGGCTACGACGCGGAATTGCTCGAGGATCTGGTCGAGCGGTGGGGGGTGAACTGGTTCATATTGGGCCACGAGCACGCGGAGTTCGGGTGCGCGTTTACGGCTCCCAACGCGGTGATTCTGAATAGCGACCACGCGCACGGCGTGTACCTGCCGATGGATCTGGGCGCGGTGTACGGGCCGGAGTTTGCGATGGAGAGCGTGAGGCCCTTGGCGGAAGGTATTGCGCCTTAGCAACCGTTTGCCTTCGCGTTCGTATCCTGAATTTGGAAAGCGAAGGAGGCGGCACATGCATCTGACTCGCTCGGTACGGATCGCGATCACCGGTGTGATGTGCTCCTTCGCGGCGATCGCCTGGGCTTGTCTGTGGGATTCGGACACGCTCCGGCACGAGGCGAACGGGATGCCGGGCGTCGTCGAGGCCGTGACGGGCTTCTTCCCGGTGTATCCGGATGCGTACTACGAGCGGCGGATCGATATCGCGCGCGAGCGGCTTGCGGAGAATCCGGATCGCTTGGAGCCCTATGACGACATCGCCGTGTCGCTCGATCGGCTCGGTGATTCGGCTGGCGCGATCGAGGCGATCGGGCCCAAGCTCGCGGTTGTGAAGCGGCTCGGCGACGCGGCGGGCGACCATCTGTATCGCTACCACGCGAACCTGGGCACGTTCTACGCGCACCGCTGGGTGCGGGCGGGGGCCGACGGGACGGACATGGCGGACCTGGAGCTCGCGCGCGAGCACATCGCCAAAGCGATCGAGATCAACCCGGACGCGCACTTCGGCCGGGAATACGTGCAGCTCGCGGCGATCGAGTGGCTGCTGGATCCGGAGGCGGGGCAGGAGTCTGCGAGGTGGAACCGGGAGTATCCAACGCTTGCATCGAGGCTGCTGACGACGGAAGAGTTGCAATCAATCGAGATTGAATTGCCGCAGAAATCTGTGGATGGCTTGGTCGGGCTCATTGTCCTGGGTAACGCTTGGGAGAGCGTGGACGTCATGATGGCGCTGGGTGTGCTGATGCAGCAAGGCATGCACAGCTCAGTCGCAGCGATCTGCGGAATGCGAGTGGACGAACTTATCAATGAAGGCAAATCATCATTGCATCCGTATGCCTATTTGGACAGTAAGAGCAAACGACCCGACGGCGAGCCACTCGCGATGGTGGTCGTCGATATTGACGAGGTTCGAAATTACTACAGTGAAGCTCGTGGAGCAGCGGCCGAGTATCGCAAGCAATATTCGGAATTCGTAGACAGCAAACTCCACCAGGGCATGCATCCCGATACGCATGATGATTTCTTTGTTGGTGCTCCTGTTGCGGCGATCCCAAAGATGCCCAACGGATTTCTAGGTTATGGCGGTAACGATCGGACATACATCATTGTCGATCTTGTCATATATGTCCTGCTTGGACTGGTCTGCATGATAATTGTAGGGAGTGTCATTCTCGTTGTGAAAAAGCGGAAAGCCCGCAGGCAGATTGACGAGTCGAACGTGTAAACAGCTCAGTCAACACGGCGACGCATGACTGCAACGGGTGCGACAAGAAAGCACATCGCAGAACACGGACCCGGTGCCGGCACAACGACGACCCACCCCCGTTCGATGCCCGATGAGTCGATGCCATAACCAGAGATGATGCTCCCATCACCCGAGATGCCCGTGGCTTCGGTGAGGGTCCAGCCCGCGAGATCGGGGGCGAGGATCGGGTAGTCGCGGAGGAGCATGTCGATGAGCGGCTCGAAGTCGGTGTCGTCGGCGATGACGGCTTGGAACTGGTTGGGGCCCAGACGCTGCTCGCCGACGATGGTGAGGCCGTCGTCGGTGATGGCTCGCGGGCGGAGGCGCTGGGCGATGGGGGCGTCGTAGATGGAGAGGCCCTCGGTGGGCGTCCAGCGGAAGCCGAAGCCCTCGGGGGAGAAGGTTTCGCCCACGATGACGGAGCCGTCTGGCGTGGCGGCGGAGACGAAGAAGTCGGGGTCGTCCGCGGTGCCGGGGATCTGCACGAGCTGCTCGAACGTGTTGCTCGCGGTGTCCCAGCGTGTGAGCCACTGGTCTTCGGTGCTGCCGATCTTGAGCGCGCCGTAGGCGAGGGCGCCATCGGGGGAGAGCGTCTGTGCGCGGGCGAAGCTCGTGCCCTGCGGCGTGGTGAGCACGGTGGGCGAGCCGTTGACACTCACGACGGCCTGTGTCGTGAAGGGTTGCAGGAGGACCTGTGCGAAGCCGACGGTGGATCCGTCGCGGGAGAGGGCGGGCTGGAAAATCTGGATCGCGTCGGGCGAGGCGGGGAGCGGCGCAAAGCCCGCATCGGTGTTGAATCGGAAGGCTGCGAATCCATCGCCTCCGACGACGGTGTGGCCGTCGTCGGAGATGCCTGTTGCGTCGGCGGATTGCAGCCCAGCGGGCATGGCTTGGGCAGTCACGGCGCCCGTGGAACGATCGAGGATAAAGAGTTGGCCCTGCGTGTTGCCCGCGGCAAACCGGCCATCGGCGGAGAGCGTGGTGATCCGGCTGGCGCCCAGGTTCGCGGGCAGGGCGGTAAAGCTCTGCGCGTGCGCGCACATGGGGTACCAATGCAAGACAAACAGCGCGAGTGGACGTTTGAACACCGGAGCCCCTCCGCGGTTGAATGTACCGCTCGGGGTGTGTTGCTCCAAGTGAATTGCGTGAATCGCGGTGAGTATCAGACCTGCACGGCTTCGAACTGGACGGTGCCGTCGACGAGGCGGGCGTAGTAGCCCTCGATCTGGTCGAGGCCGGTGACGCGGTGCACGAACGCGGCGGCGCGGACGAGGTCGGCCTTCTGCACGAGCTCGAGGCGGGGCTCGGTGAGCGCGAGGCGCGAGGCGTAGAACGCGCAGCCCTGGTGGGCGATCAGGACGATGCGGCTGAGCTTGTGCACCTCGTAGAGGAACTTGAGTTCGTCGAGGACGCCCTGCTCTTCGAGGTGCGCCTGCGGGTGGCCGGCGAGGCACGCGGGCCCGCCGGGCAGGCAGAGTCGGTCGTAGCGGGGGAGCGAGAGGCCGTTCTGGAGGAAGTCGTCGAAGTGTTCACCGACGCGGCCGTCGGAGCAGTAGAGGGCGGCGGCGTGGATGCGTTCGTGGTTGTAGGCGACGCCGCTCTGGTAGCACATGCCTTCGGCTCCTTTCGATGAGACGGGGTATGGTACCGCAAGCAGGGAGAGGCGGCGCATGCATCGCGGGTGACGTGAAGCGGTAGCAGGGCGTCGGAGGTGCGCATGAAGCGGATGCTGGGTGTGTTGGGCGCGGCGGTGCTGGCTGGCTTTGCTGGGGCGCAGGACTGGAGTCCCAGGGCGCTGGCGGCGGAGGCCGAGCGCGTGTCCGTGATTGTTACGCAGCCCGCGGTGGTCGAGTGGCTCGCCAAGGCGAAAGAGCTGCCCGAGGTCGAGGGGCAGACGCTTTTCGTCGGGCCGAGGGCCGAGGGTGGTTTTGATCGCGCGGTCTACACGCCCAGTGAAGCGCGGAAGCTGAGCGAGGAGGATCTCGCCGAGTTCCGCACGGTGACGTACGGGCCTGAGCGCTACTACGCGACGAACTACGGCTCGCCCATCGCATACGCCACCGCGCTCGCGTGCGCCGCGGACGCGGGGATGGGGTCATTCAAGTTCAAACGCATCCTCGACATCGGCTACGGGCAGCTCGGGCAGCTGGAGATGCTCGCCCGCTGCGGCGCAGAGGTTGATGGGGTTGAGGTCGATCCGGTGCTGCACATTCTCTACGGCTCGACGCGCCTGACCGATCGCGTGGTGGCCAAGGACGGCACGAAGGGGAGCGTCACGCTCCACCTCGGCGAGTGGTTCAGTGATTGGGGCCTGCGCAAGGACGTGGGGGATGGTTTCGACCTGATCCTGGCGAGAAACGTGCTTAAGCACGGCTACGTCCAGCCCGACGAACCGATGGAGAAGTTCGACCCCATCGACGTGGGCGGCGACCCGGAGACCGGCGCGATCAGGCTCTTCGAGGCGCTCCGCCCGGGCGGGATCGTCGTGGTGTACAACCTGGGCGGCGGGCCCTGGCGGCTCGAGGACGGGTCGTACAACGCGCCGGCGGACGTGCGAGATCCATTCGGGCGGGACGCGTGGGAGGCTGCGGGATTCGAGGTGCTCCACTTCCAGGCCAACGGTTCTCAGCAGATGCGCGAGGTGGGCGAGGCGCTGGGGTGGGGGACGCCGGAGGAGCTTGAGGGCTACAACGTGCTTTATACGGTGGTGCGGAGGCCGGAGTGAGCGAGTCGTCGTGTACGATGCGACGATATGAAACAGGTTTGGAAGTATTTCTGCACAGCGTGCGTCTTCGTACCCGCCGGAGTTGTCTCTGCTCAGGCGGTGCCGCCCGACTACGGGTTTGAATTCGTCACCGTTGGCGATGTCGGGAACCCGGACTCTGATCCAGCGACGTATCCGATCCCGGACTTCGGGCCCGCATCGGGCGCTGTCGATTACGAGTACCGCATCGCCAAAAGCAAAGCCAACGCGGGGCAGTGGGTCGAGTTCGTCAACGCCTACTTGCCGTACCACGACATCCCCAACGATCCGCTGGGAATCCAGTTGCTCGGTTTCAATATTGGTGTCACCAACCCGAATGCGGGGCCGGGCGAGGATCCCGGCGCGTTTATCCGTCGCGGCGGCGCGGACTGGGCGACGACGGGGAGCTGGAACGCCGCGGCGCGGTTCGCCAACGGGCTTCACAACGGCAAAGTCAGCGAGCCATGGGCATTCAGAACGGGCGCGTACGACTTCACGCAGAGCGACTTCCCCGCGCGCAGCGCCGAGGCCAGATACTGGATTCCCTCGCTCGATGAGTGGAACAAGGCCGTCTACTGGGATCCGGATCACTCGGGCGAAGGCGCGGGCGGCTACTGGATGTACCCGAACTCGTCCGACACTCCTCTGGTGCCCGGCCTTCCCGGCGTGGGCGAGACGCCGGCGCTCGACTTCCCACACGGCACCGCGCTCGGGCAGTACCCGGACGTCCAGACGCCGTGGGGGTTGGAGGACGTGTCGGGGCATGACTTTGAGATTGCTGAGTACCGAGAAGGCGCTGAGTTTCTCTACTCGGTGGGCTCCAACACGTCCACCCTATATGACGCCTACGACATCATTGGAGGGTTTACGCTCTCTCCCGATCCGAACACGGACTTCCCGAGCATGTTTCGAGTTGCCTCGGCCGTTCCATCCCCATCGGTTCCATTCATCGCGAGTTTTAGTATCTGTATGGTCTGCGGGAGGCGAAGCAGATGTGGGTATTGAGGCCAATTCGACTTTGGAGAACCGGGGCCCTGGCCCGCTAGGATCGGCCCATGAGTATCCACGACCAGATCGTCGGGCTGATCAAGCAGCAGGACCCGGAGGCGGCTTCCATCATCCAGGCCGAGGCGGACCGCCAGGCCTCGACGATCGAGCTGATTGCCAGCGAGAACCACGCGAGCCCGGCGGTCATGCACGCCGCGGGCACTTGCATGACCAACAAGTACGCCGAGGGGTACCCCGGGCGGCGGTACTACGGCGGGTGCGAGCACCACGACGCGATCGAACGGCTCGCCCAGGAACGCGCCAAACAAATGTTCGGGTGCGCGTATGCGAACGTCCAGCCTCACTCGGGCGCTCAGGCGAACGCGGCGGTCTTCATGGCGCTCATGGAGCCCGGCGCGACGTTCGCCAGCCTCGTGCTCGCCGACGGCGGGCACTTGTCGCACGGTTTGCCGATCAACTTCAGCGGGCACTACTACAAGCCGGTCCACTACCCGCTCGTCCGCGACGAGAAGCACAAAGACTTCGAGCGGATCGATTACGACGCGGTGCGGGCGGTGTGCCTGGAGCACAAGCCCGCGATGCTGCTCTGCGGCTACAGCGCGTACCCGCGGACGATCGACTTCGCCAAATTCCGCGCGATCGCCGACGAGGTCGGGGCGCTGCTCATGGCGGATGTGGCGCACATCTCGGGGCTGATCGTGGGCGGGCAGCACCCGAGCCCCTTCCCGCACGCGCACGTCGTCACGACGACGACGCACAAGAGCCTGCGCGGCCCTCGCGGCGGACTCATCATGACGAATGATGAAGAGATCGCCAAGAAGGTCGACCGGGCGCTGTTCCCGGGGATGCAGGGCGGGCCCTTGATGCACATCATCAGCGCCAAGGCCGTCGCGTTCGGTGAGGCGCTCCGGCCCGAGTACAAGTCGTATCAGACGCAGATCGTCGCCAACGCCAAGGCGCTGGCGGGCGCGCTCGTCGAGCACGGCTACCGCATCACCTCGGGCGGGACGGACAACCACCTGATGCTCGTGGACCTGACGGCCAAGGACCCGCAGGGGGCCCAGGGTGTGCTGACGGGCAAGGCTGCGGAGAAGTGGCTCGAGGGCGCGGGGCTCATCTGCAACAAGAACGGCATCCCGGGCGATCAGCGCAAACCGATGGTGACCAGCGGCATCCGGCTGGGCACGCCCGCGACGACGACGCGCGGGTTCAAGGAAGCCGAGATGAAACTCGTCGCGGCCTTCATCGACCGCGTTCTGAGCGCCGGGCTGGCGGGCGAGGACGAACTCTCGCGTGTGACGGAACAGGTGCGGGGCGAGGTGCGTGATCTGTGCGCCCGGTTCCCGCTCCCGGGCCACTGAGCGGACGGGGCGATCGGGTAGGATCTCGCCGGAGGGCTGCGACATGAGCGGAACGCGTGCGTGTGTGGGTGTGCTGTGTGCGGCGATCGCGGGCGCG
>JBGSIX010000146.1:0-2469 GCA_041742315.1 Phycisphaerales bacterium
CTGATGTTTCTGCTCGATCGCGTCAGGGGCTTCGAGGGTTTGGCACACCCAGTCGGCCGACGCGTCCAGATCGCGGAGCCAGTACGCGATGACCGAGGCGTCATCGCCCGAGCGCCAGCGGTCGATCATCCACGCCCCGCCCGAGCCGCCCACATCGGCCCCCTCGCGGAGCATGCCCGTCAGCCCGCGCCGGGTGACCTCGATGCGCCCCGAGGCGAGCCCGTCGTGCGACTGAGCGATGTACGTCTTCATGCCCGGGAACTTCGCCGCAAGCGCCGGCTGCATCACCGGGGACTCGGCGACGAAGCAGGGCATCATCACGCCCGAGGGGTGGGGCAATTCGACGGTGATTGCATAGGTTTCGAGCGCGACGCCGTCACGGAACTCGGGCGCCCGAGCGAGCCGTGCCTGCAGCGCGTCGGGGGCGACGTATGCAAACGTGCCCCGTGTCGGCCTGGGTCCCTCGACGCTCCACGCGGGCGCGAGCGATTGATCGAGCTGCCGATCGGGCATGTCGGCAAGCACGATGGGCGGTGCGGACGTCTGCGCACGCGCCGGGTGCGCTGTCACGAGCATCGCGAGCAGGACAAGTGAGTACACGCGCATGTGAGTCCGCACAGTCGGCCCTTTCGATGGAGTTCAGAACCCAGAGTCTAACGGATCACCGATGAGAGAGATAGGGCGTTGTGGGGGAGAGCCGCTCGCTGACTCGCCCAGAGTTCGGCGGGACTTCACGCACCGTGGCTTGACACCGGATCGAGACCTGCTACATTCCCCTCAGCATCAAGAGACCCGGGGAGGCCATCTCCCGGGCGGCAACCGAGCCTGTTCTGACAGGTCGCGGTGCCGAGGCCAGCCCCCAGCGGGGGAGCGATGCGGCTCAGAACCTGCGGGTTTCTCAGCAAAAATGCACCGACGTTCGGTGCGGTCCCCGCTTGCAGGCTGGCCCGACTGATGCCGTGAGGAGTTCACGGATATGTCCACGTCATCCGCCCGTTTCCAGCAGTCCTACACCGCCAGCAGACCCAGCGCCACCTTCGCTCTGCACGGCCCGCCCGAGTCCCGGCGCGCCTCGGGCCCGCTGGTCACGCCCATCGTCCAGTCCACGACCTACATCCAGCCCGCGCTGGAGGGCTACGAAGGCCCCACCTATTCGCGCGTTGCCAACCCAACCGTCGACGAGCTCGAACGCGTGCTGGGCGGGCTCGAGAACGCCCCGCCCTGCGTGACCTTCGGCACCGGGCTCGCCGCCGAGACCGCGCTCTTCCTCGCTGCGCTCAAAGCGGGCGACCACGCGGTCGTGGGCGAAGCCGTCTACGGCGGCACCACCCGTCTCTTCCAGCAGCTCCTGCCCGGACTCGGGATCCAGGCGACGTTCGTCGACACGACCGATCTGGACGCCGTCGAGCGGGCGATCCGGCCCGATACGAAGCTGATCTTCATCGAATCGCCCGCGAACCCGACGCTCTCGGTGACGGACATCCGCGCCATCAGCGCGCTGGCGCACAAGGCCGGGGCGATCTGCGCGGTGGACAACACCTTCCTGACGCCCGTGCTCCAGCAGCCGCTCGAACTCGGCGCCGACATCAGCGTCTACAGCACCACCAAGCACATCGAGGGTCACTCGGCGGCCCTGGGCGGCGCGATCACCACGCGCGACGCCGCGCTCATCGAGCGCCTGCGCTGGGTCCGCAAGTGCACCGGGGGCATCATCGCCCCGTTCAACGCCTGGCTCACGCTCCAGGGGCTCAAGACACTCCCCCTGCGCCTTGAACGCCAGTCGCAGAGCGCGCAGATCGTCGCCCAGTGGCTCTGCGAGCAGGCGGGCGTCGAGCGTGTGTGCTACCCGGGGTTGCCCGATTTCCCGCAGAAAAAGCTCGCCGAAGCCCAGCACGAGTCCATCCGGGGCGAGCGTCTGCACGGCGGGGTCGTCGCCTTCGAACTCGTGGGCGGCATCGAGGCGGGCCGCGTCTTCCTGCGCGAGCTCTCGCTCTGCCGGCTCGTCGAGCACGTGGGCAGCGTCGAAACCCTCGTCACGCACCCGGCGACCATGACGCACGCCGACGTCCCGCGCGCCCAGCGCGAGCGCTTCGGGCTCACCGACGGGCTCGTGCGCCTCTCCGTCGGGCTCGAAGACGTGGGCGACATCATCGCCGACCTTGCCAGCGCCATCCAAGCCGGGCTCGCCGTGAGTGGGGCCGTGGGCGGGCCCGTGGGTGGAGAGGTGGCCCATGTCTGAGCAGACCATCGTCCTGAAGTTTGGCGGCTCGGTGTTGCGCTCCCGCGCAAGCCTCGCGCCCGTCGCGGATGAGATCGAGCGGTTCATCGCCCAGGGCCTGCGCGTGATCGCGGTGGTCTCGGCGCTCGAGGGCACGACCGACGATCTGCTCGCGCAGGCCCGCTCGGTCCAGGACGAGCCCGAGGAATCGGCGCTGGCGCTACTGCTCGCCACGGGCGAGTTCACGTCCG
>JBGSIX010000147.1:0-19577 GCA_041742315.1 Phycisphaerales bacterium
TTCGACCAACGCCGACGGCTCGCCCGGGCCCTACCTGATCGATTTCCGCGAGCGGACCGCGGTCGTGCGTGTGGACGAAGAGGGCGGCGCGTCGCGGACGGTCGCCTGGCCCGAGGATCTGTCGCTCTCCAACGTCGAGGGCGTGGGGTACGAGCTGATCCGGGCGCACCCCGGTGCGATCGAGATCGCGGGCGTGATCCTGCTGATGGCGATGCTGGGCGCGGTGGTGCTGGCGCGCAAGCAGATGCAGATCGACGAGGACGCCAAGCGCGTGCAGGCCGAGGGGCTTGCGTCGGCGGGCGAAGGAGCGGCCTCATGACGGCGTTGCTGGCCCAGAGCGGGTTCCCCGAGGCGATGACGAGCCTGACGCTCTACCACTACCTCTTCATCTCGGCGGTGATGTTCACGCTCGGGCTGATCGGGTTCGTGACGCGTCGGAACCTGATCGTGATGTTTCTGTGCACGGAGATGATGTTCCAGGCGTCGGGGATCGCGCTGGTCGCGTTCAGCCGGTTCTACCTGGAGTACACCGGGCAGGTGTTCGTGATTTTCGTGCTGACGGTCGCGGCCGCGGAAGCGGCGATGGCTCTGGCGCTCGTGGTGCTTCTGTTTCGGCGTCATGAGACGCTCGACGGCTCGGTGTGGTCGCTGCTCAAGGGCTAAGCGGGGGGTTGTCTGTGCTGGAATCGATGCTGATCAGCCCGACGCTCGCCGCCGCTGCGGACGGTGCGCACGCCGTCGGCTCCGCGCCGGGCTGGGTGCTCCTGATCCCGATGCTGCCGATGCTGGCGGTCGTTCTCAACACGCTCGCCGCGGTGTTTCGCGTCAGGACGAAGCTCCCCGCGTGGACCACGATCGCATGCCTCGCCGGCAGCTTCGTGGCGACGCTCTTTGCGTTCATGGCGCTCTCGGGCCAGACGAGCGTCGTGACGGCGTGGAGCTGGTTCGACCTCTCCTGGGGCACGGGCCAGGGCCAGCGGTTCGTCGCGGACTTCGGGTTCTACATCGACAACCTGACGCTGCTCTGGATGCTCTTCGTGACGGGGCTGGCGACGCTGATCGCGGTTTACGCCAGCGAGTACATGGAGCACGACGTCGGCAAGGGCTACACGCGGTTCTTCGTCGCCTTCGCACTCTTCGTGTTCAGCATGACCTGCTTGGTCATGGGCGACAACATGCTCATGCTCTATCTGGGCTGGGAGGGCGTGGGTCTCTGCTCGTACCTGCTCATCGGGTACTTCTACAAGAAGCCCTCGGCGGTCGCGGCGGCCAAGAAGGCGTTCATCGTCAACCGCATCGGTGACCTGGGCCTTGCGATCGGCGTGATGCTGACGTTCGTGCACTTTGGCACGCTCGAGTATGCCCAGCTGTTCCAGTCGGAGCAATTGCAGGGCTATATCGCGGCGGTGCAGGAGGGCCGGGCGGGCGACGTGCCGCTGATGGCCCAGCTCATCGCGGTCTTCCTGATGATCGGCGCGTTCGGCAAGAGCGCCCAGTTCCCGCTCTATGTCTGGCTCCCCGACGCGATGGAGGGCCCGACGCCCGTGTCGGCGCTGATCCACGCGGCGACGATGGTGACGGCGGGCGTGTACCTGATCGCACGCATGCTGCCCGTGTTCCTTGTCAGCGAGTGGGCCCTGCCCGTGGTGGCCTGGGTGGGCACGTTCACGGCGCTGCTGGCGGCGACGATCGGCATGGCGCAGTTCGATATCAAGCGCATCATGGCGTACTCGACGGTCTCGCAGCTCGGGTATATGTTCGCGGGCGTGGCGATGCTTTCGTCCGTTGGCGGCGTGTACCACGTCGTGACGCATGCCTTCTTCAAGGCGCTGCTCTTCCTCTGCTGCGGCGCGGTGATGCACGGCTTTGCGGGCCAGCTCGACCTCCGCAAGCTCTCGGGCCTCTGGCACATGAAGGGCTGGCGCGTGGTGAGCGTGGGCATGCTCATCGGCTGCCTGAATCTGGCGGGCGTGCCCTTCACCGCGGGCTTCTTTTCCAAGGACATGATCATCGCCGAGGCGTTCGTGACGCCGGGCTACGGGTTTAGCTTCCTGGGCTGGACGCTGCTCTTTACGGCGGGTCTGACCGCGTACTACACGTTCCGCGTCTTCTTCCGCGTCTTCACCGGGCCCGTGCAGTACGAGCCGGGCGATGAGCACCACGGGCATGACAACGATCACGGACATGATCACGGACATGGCGATCATGCCCACGACGATCATGGGCACCCAAGCTCGGAGAGCTTGGGCCACCAAGACCACGGCCACGACCACTTCCACCCGCACCCGCCTCGCTTTGCGATCAACTTCGTGCTCGCCACGCTGAGCGTGCTGGCGATCCTGGCGGCGGGGCTCTACTTCGTGACCCCCGAGAAGCACGGCTGGGTGGGCTCGATGCTCGAGAGCACGACCGCGCACAACGTTTATACCGCCGACCACTCGGCGGCCGCGATGTTCCTGATCGACGAAGACGCCCACGCGGCTCACGACACGCACGCCGACGCTTCGCACGGCGACCACGCTGCTCACGGCTCGATCCTGGGCTTCGACCCGCACAAGGTGATGTACTACATCTCCGCGATCTTCGGGCTCACGGGCATCGGGCTGGCGGCTTATCTCCACGGGCCCAAGGGTCTGGTCAGCGGCTTCCTGGGCAACCGCGTCGAGGCGGGCAGGTGCCGGATGGACGCGGTCGCCAAGGCCTTCGACCCGATCCCGCGCTGGGCGGAGAACAAGTGGTACGTCGATGAGCTCTACCACTTCCTGTTCGTCAGGCCGCTCTGGGTGGTCGCGCACGTCTTCCACGCGATCGACAAGCTCTTCGTCGATGGTCTCGTGAATCTGTTCGGATATCTGCCCCGGCTGCTCGGTCGCGGGGCTCAGCCCGGGCAGAGCGGCGTTCTCAACGGGTACGCGCTCTCGATGGCCGGGGGCGTGGGTGTGATCCTCTTCATCGTGGTACTGGTGACGCTCTGATGGTGCTCTTGCTGCTCATCGTGATCCCGCTGATCTGTGCCGGGCTGATCGTGTTCAACCCGCGCGAGCAGGCGAAGTACATCGCTGCGGGCGGCTCGCTCGTGTCGGTGGTCTTCGGCGTCGTCGCGCTGGCGGGCTTTGACTGGAGCCGGGGCAACGTCGATCAGATGCTTGTCTCGATCGAGTGGGCGCCGGCGCTGGGGCTCAACCTGGCGCTGGGGGTCGATTCGGTCTCGCTGCTGCTTATCGCGCTGACGATCCTGCTCGGGCCGATCTGCGTGATCGGCTCGTTCACGGCGATCACCGAGAACCAGAAGACCTTCTACGCGTGGCTGCTGATCCTGCAATCGGCGATGGTGGGCGTCTTCTGCGCCCGTGATCTGGTCCTGTTCTACATCTGCTTCGAGTTCACACTCGTACCGATGTACGTGCTGATCGCGATGTTCGGCTCGTCGAATCGCCGCCGCGCTTCGACGAAGTTCTTCCTGTACACGTTCACCGGCTCGGTGGTCGCGCTGGCGGGCTTTGCGTACGTCGCCTGGCAGCACGCGGCCCAGACCGGCGCGTGGTCCTTCGACATGGCCGCCCTTGGCGAGACGGCCCGGGGCTTGACCGCGATCCAGCAGGCGTGGGTGCTCCTGGCGCTCATGGCGGGCTTTGCGGTCAAGGTGCCGCTGTTCCCCGTGCACACCTGGCTCCCGCTCGCGCACACCGAGGCGCCGACGGCGGGCTCGGTCATCCTGGCGGGCGTGCTGCTCAAGCTGGGCACCTACGGCGTGTACAAGTTTGTGCTGCCCTTCGCGCCCGAAGCCGTGCTGAACTACGCGCCGCTCATGGCGGTGCTGGCGATCATCGGCATCGTCTACGCGGGCCTGATCTGCTGGGTGCAGACGGACATCAAGAAGCTCGTCGCGTACTCGTCGGTCAGCCACCTGGGCTTCTGCATGCTGGGGCTCTTTGCGGTCAACGCGGTCGGCGTGTCGGGCTCGGTGCTCTACATGATCAGCCACGGCCTCTCGACCGGTGCGCTCTTCCTCATGATCGGCATGATGTACGAACGCTACCACACGCGGTCCATGAAGGAAGTCTCGGGCCTCGGCTCCAAGATGCCCGTCTGGTCCACGTTCATGGTCTTCTTCGTCATGGCGTCCGTCGGCCTGCCCGGGCTCAACGGGTTCGTCAGTGAGATCATGTGCCTCTTCGGCACGTTCCAGTCCGGACCCTGGACGGGCGAGGCGGGCATCACCCCGGGCGCGACGTTCGGCATGCTCGGGCCGGTCTTCGCGGCGATCGCGGGCACGGGCATGGTGGTCGCCGCGATCTACCTGCTCTACATGACGGGCAAGATCGTCTGGGGGCCGCTCCGCGAGCCCGACGGGCATCATCACCACGACGTGCTCCCGACCGACCTGTCGGTGCGCGAGATCGGCGTGCTCCTGCCGCTGGCGGCGGGCTGCCTGATCTTCGGGCTCTACCCGCTGCCCCTGATGAAGGCGATCGAGGCGCCGGTCAACGACACCGTCGCCTATGTGCAGTCGCTCAACACGGGCGAGACCGGGCGCGTCATGGTCTGGACCGCGGCCCACGACGAAGGCACTCATACCGACGCAGCGCACGGCGAAGCCGACCACAACGCAGACGAGCACAGCGGAGAGGGACACTGACCGATGGCCGAGACACTCGCCTATCTGTGGCCCGAAGTCACGCTCTTCCTGGCGACGTGCGTCGTCATGGTCATCGGGCTCTCGCCCAGCGCCGCGGTGCGCCGGCTCTGCCCGCTCATCTGCGGGCTCGCGCTGGCGGCGGCGGGGATCTTCGCCATCGGCACGACGCCCACCCTCGCCGAGCACAGCAGGGGCCTCATGCCCTCGATGCTGCCCTACGCCAAGGCGATCATCGCCGCGGTCGGGATCCTGCTGGTCATGCTCCTGGCGGGCACGGTCGACCGCGAAGAGGAAGCCAATATCGAGGCGGGGCGAAAGTTCGATCCGCTGCGCCTCAACAGCGCCGAGTTCTACTCGTTCTTCCTGTTCAGTCTGACGGGACTGATGCTGACCGCCAGCGCCGATACCCTCATCTGGCTCTTCCTGGCGCTCGAACTGACGAGCCTGCCGACGTACGTGATGGTCACCATCAGCACCGCGCGATCCAAGGGGCGCGAGGCGGGCGTCAAGTACTTCTTCCTGGGCGCGATGGGCGCGGCGATTTTCCTCTACGGGTTCACGCTCATCTACGGCGGTACGGGCACCGTCCACCTCACCGAGATCCGGCACGCCATCACGCTGCAGATGGCCGAGGGCGGGCTCAACCCGATCACCCTGGCGGGCCTGATGCTCGCGATCGTGGGCGTCGGGTTCAAGATTGCCGCGGTCCCCATGCACTACTACACCGCTGACGTCTACCAGGGCGCGGCGACCCCCGTCACGGCGATGCTCGCCTTTGTTCCCAAGACCGCGGGCTTCCTCGCGCTGATCCTGCTCTGCTCGGCCGTCGGCTGGCACTACGGCGACGCGGGCCACGCATTGCCCGACCCCGTGCGGCTCCTGCTCTGGGTCATGGCGGTCATGTCCATGACGCTGGGCAATGTGCTCGCGCTCCTGCAGACCTCCATGAAGCGCATGCTCGCCTACTCCTCGATCGCGCACTCGGGCTACATGCTCGTGGGCGTCATCGCGGGCCCGGGCGACACCTTTACCGAAAGTGGTCTCTCGGCGGTGCTCTTCTACCTGCTCTCCTATGGCGTGATGAGCACCGGCGCGTTCGCCGTCATCGCTTCGCTCGAGCGCAAGCCCCAGCGCACGCAGTCGGGCGAACTCGCCTACGACGAGGCCGACAGCATCGAGGCGATCCGGGGCCTGGCGCGCACCAAGCCCCTGCTGGGCTGGAGCCTCGTCATCTGCGCCCTGAGCCTGCTCGGGTTCCCGCTGACAATCGGGTTCTTCGGCAAGCTGCCGCTCTTTACCGCTGGTATCTCAGTGGGTGAGATCGGGCTGGTCGTGATCCTGGGCATCAACTCCGCGATCGCGGCGTTCTACTACCTGCGCCTCGTCGCGTACCCGCTCTTCGACGACGCGGGCGACGAGGCCAAGGCGTTCGGCTTTACTCCCATGCGGACAAGACCCGCGGTGGGGGCGCTGGGCGCGGCGGGCGTCGTGCTCATGACGGTCTTTGCGGGCCCGATCATGAAGCTGGCGCACCACGCGGTGCGCCCGGCGCCGCACACCGACCCCGTGGCGGAGGCTTCCAGCCTCCGCGAATCCGTGGCGCTGCATTCTGATCAACAACAAGACTGAAGATACAGATGACATCGGAGGCTGGAAGCCTCCGCCACTGATGAGAAGAGCGAGGCTCAGTCCTCGTCTTCGTCGTCATCCTCTTCGTCGCCGTCATCCCGCTCACGACGCGACCGGCTCTCGTCCTTCTTCTTGAGCCCCTGCCACTGGATGAACAGGCCCGTCATCGAGATCACGAGCCAGATGGCGAGCCACTCGATCGGCGTGCGCTCAAACATTGCCTTACCGGGCAGGTCGAGCGACTGGCTCAGGAAGTAAAGCGCCGGGAGCCACATGCCCGCGCCGGCGAAGGCCGTCACGAGCGCGGTCGTTTTCTTGGGCGCAAAGACACCGAGCGCCAGCCCCGCGACGAAGCCGGCCAGGCCCGAGGAGGTCAGGAGCATCTTGTCGCCGCCATCGAGCGGGTCCCAGAGCTCGGCCTTGAAGCCGCGGTAGATGTCGCCGAAGAACTGCTTGGGCTCCTCGGTGGCTTTCTGCGCGTTCTCGAGCGTGAGCTGATCGCGCCAGGCGGCGCTGTCCTCGTCGAGCGAGTTCTCGGGTTCGATGAACGCCGACTCGGAAGGATCGGTGATCGATTCGGGTGGCGGCTCGCTCGACTGGATGAAGATCGACGCGGCCAAGATCGCCAGCCCGCCGACGACGGTCGCCGCCAGGACACCGATGGCGACGCGGAAAATCAGAATCGCCGCCAGGGCACCCAAGGCCCCGCCGACCGCGGCCCCGGCCATCCCGCCCGAGAGCCCGAACATTGAGTCGATGCCCATGCCCGGGACGATCGCGTTGCCGAGAAACCCGCCCGCCAGGGCGCCCAGAACCGCGAAGGTCGGCTTGAGCACGCGCCGGCCCGAGATCCACAGCATCGCCCCCGCGATCAGGAGGGCAATGAGCCCAGAATGGGCCCAGAGCTTGTGCTCCTGGATCGCTGCCACGATCTGGTTGACCTGGTCGAGAGTCTCGGGGTTCATGCTCGCTCCGCCCAACTGTACGGCCCGTTGGTGTGAATTCCTTCGGAAATCCGTGGCCCCGGTGTCACCCGGGCTTGATCGAAGGCCATAAATCGTCGATAACTCGCCCGCCAAAGGGGATCTATGGCCAAGAAGACGCGCAAAAAAGCACCCGCCCGCAAAGCCGCCGCGACGAAGCCCGCCGGGAAGAAACCCGGGGCCAAGTCTCCATCGCGCCCCAAGGCGGGCGCCAAGCCCAAGGCCGATTCCGCTGTCGATTCGGGGACGGAGGCCGGCTCGTCCGCCGCCGAGCGTCAGCACCTCGAGAAGCTGCGTGCCCGGATCAACGACCTGGACGCGGATCTGGTCAAGCTCCTCAACGAGCGGGCCAAGACGGTCGTCCGCGTGGGCAAGCTCAAGCAGAAGACGGGCATCCCGATCTATGCGCCCCACCGCGAGAGCGCGGTGCTCGACAAGGTGATCAGGAGCAACCGCGGCCCGCTCCCGGATAAAACGGTGGAGGCTGTGTACCGCGAGCTGATGTCCGGGAGCTTCGCCTTGGAAAGACCGCTTCGGATCGGTTTCCTCGGGCCCAAAGGCTCGTTTAGCCATCTGGCCTCGTCCAAGCACTTCGGGCAGAGCGTGGATTTCGAGGACCTACACTCGATCGACGGCGTGTTCACCGAGGTCAGCCGGGGGCATGTGGACTACGGGCTTGTCCCCATCGAGAACTCGATCGGGGGGGGCATCGTCGAGGCGCTCGACGCGTTCACCGAGCACGCCAGCAAGGTGACGGTGTACGCCGAGGCGCAGATCGAGATCCACCACGCGCTGCTGGCCAACTGCGAGCCGGGGCAGATCAGGCGGATCCACTCCAAGCCCGAGATCTTCACCCAGTGCAAGACGTGGCTGGCGACGCAGTATCCCCACGCCGAGCAGGTGCCCGCGGCCAGCAGCAGCCGCGCGGCGATCACGGCGTCCGAGGAATGTGCCCAGGCGGAATCCATCGGGGCGAGCCCGGTCGCTGCCGCGATCGGAAACTCTTTGGCGGGCTCGATTTATGGGCTCAGCACGCTCTTTGAGAATATCGAGGATCGGCCGGGCAACATCACCCGGTTCCTGGTGCTCGGGCGGCAGAAGGCCCGCAAATCGGGGGATGACAAGACCTCGATCATGTTCAACACGGCGGACAAACCCGGCGCGCTGGTGCGGGTGCTGCAGGTGTTCGAGTCGGCGGGCGTGAACCTGACGCACATCGACAAGAGGCCAAGCCGGGTCAAGAACTGGCAGTACACGTTCTTCATCGATGCCGAGGGCCATCGCGACGATGCGGGCCTGGCGAGGGCGATCGAGGAGGCGAGCGGGCACTGCAAGGATCTGAGCGTTCTCGGGAGCTATCCCCGTTCGCGCCGGATCCTCTGAGCGGGGTCTCTGCACTTCCAAGTCTGACTATCTGGTTGTCGCAACGCTCGGTTTCGGGCGATAGCGGTCGATTCGTCGTGGATCGGCGGATCAGCGCGTGCAGACGGGCCGGAACTGAGTGATAATGACCGCACTTCATCCGCGCCGGAACAGGGCGGATGTGGGCAGGGGTTTGATTGGGTGTCGGTTGTAGCCGGGGCTCAATGAAACTCTCAGGGCCGGTTGAGCTTCGGGCGTGGGTCCGGTAGCGTACGCGGCACCCAGGTCGGGCCCCGTGTCGGACGGATACGGCAGGCGCCCGGCAGACATGCGAATTCCGAGCGATGCCAAGCCGTCCCGGGCGGTCGGCTGGCGTCGTCTTTGCCGGGGCTGTGCTCCGGACGGGATCGAGCAATGCACGCAGCGGGCGCGTCACGGATGCGAGCCCAAAGCGAAGCGGGACACCCATCGGGGACAGGAAGCAGCCATGAGTCGTTCATTCAATGCGCGTCGTCCGTATGTCCGCCAGACCAAGTCCATCACACGCCGGGCGAGCCAGGATCTGGTGAGCAGGGCGGGACAGGCTCCCATTGATCGACCGATGGTCGAGCAGCTCGAGCCGCGCAAGCTGCTGTTCGCGCTGACGATCGACGGGTCGCAGGTGGACAACGCGGGCAACTTCTATGCCGACGCGTACTTCGCCTACTTCGTGCCCTACTACCAGAACCCCAATGAAGTCGAAGACCCGGAGGACAACACGCTCTTCGAGGACCTCAACGACGAGACGACCCGGGCGATCATCCCGGGGCAGCAGCAGGTCCTCAACGGCTCGAACATCCTTGTGCGCAACCCCGCGGGCCTGGGCAATCAGGCGGACATCGCGATCGTGGCGCCGGTCGATGATCAAGGCCAGCCAATCACCGAACTCACCAGGCTCGATGTGAACATGGCTCAGGCGAACGACAACTTCTCGCTCATCACGCTGGCCACAAACCAGCCCGGCGGCCTCCGCAATGTCTACACGAGCGTCACGTTCAACGTCGAGACGGGCTTTGGTGGAGCCCCCAACACCGGCCGCGGCCTGCTCAACGGCTCGCTGCAGATCCAGACGCTGTTCAACGGGGAGGTGCAGCGCACCTACACCCAGACGGATCTGGCCAATCTCGACGCCGACGGCCGAGGATTCTTCACCCTCAACGCCCAGGGCGGTGAGATCGGTGTGTTCGACGAGATCAAGTTCCTCCAGACGGAGACCATCGACAGCATTGACGTCTTCGCCGCGGATTTCACGCTCGACGATTTCACCTACATTCCGCCGGGCACATCGTTCCAGGCGATCGTGACGAGCCGCATCCAGGGCGCGTACGTCCGCATCACGGGCGATCTCGGGGCCACGGTCGAGCTGACCGACCTGTACGGGCGCGACATGCGGCAGACGATCATGCTCGGGCAGCAGGCCGGCACGAATTTCGTCTGGGGTGAGTTCAACGGTGACGGCGTCCCCGAGTACAACGACGGGATCGGGCGCATCGATCTCTCGAACTCCACCGAAGATACGTCGCTCTATGTCACCGGCGCCAATATCGTGGCGTTCGGCACGGGCCAGCCGCCCGCCACTGCTGAACTTGTCGAGAACGGCTTCGCCTGGGACTTTGGCGGCCTGAATCTCATCGACCAATTCGAGAACAACGCCGGCCTTGGCTTCGACACCCTGACCGGTACCGAGCGGGGCTCGACGGGTCTTCCGAATCAGTCGGCGCAGGTGGTCATCGGCTCGCCCTTCGAGCGACCTCTGCTCGGGTACAACCCGGGCGATCTCCCGCTCGGCAACGGCGGAAACTTCTTCTACACCAATCCCGAGCAGGGCATCTTCCTGACCGATGGCTCGTCCATCGGCGATGTCGTCACCAACGCGGTTCTCTTCGGTTCGAGCCGGTTCGACGGATCCGTCGGTGTCTTCTCGGCGGGCGTGAACTACGGCAGCCTCTCCGTCGCGGGCGATCTCGCCGCGTTCGTCGTCGCGGGTGATTCGGGTGCGTGGTCGGTCGACCCCGAAGACTTCGACACACAGACGCAGAACGATAATGAAATCACAGGTTCGCAGATCCTTGTGGGTCGATCGCTGCGCGAGTTCGTCGTCGGTGGCAAGAACCTGTCCTCGCTCGTTGTTGATGGCGACGTCAGCTCGCCCGCGACCGCGCCGCCCAACGACGTCCTCAACTATACCGAACGCGAGGTTGTCTTCGGGTATGACCCGGCCACGCCCGACGGCGTGCGCACCTTCCTCCGCAACAACCGCGAGGGCAACAGCCTGTTCGGGAATTACGCCGTGCTCTTCGGCACGGGCACCAGCCGCAACGACACCCTGCTCAGCGCCGAGTTCCTCAATTCTCCGGGCACGGCCGCGATCGTCACCGGTTCCGTGGGCGGGCAGGACCCGATCAACACGGGTGAGGACGCGGGCGACGTGTACGGGTTTGCCGTCGACGGCTCGCGCGAGATCTCCATCGAGACGCTCTCGTTCGCGACCGCGTTTGCGGGCCAGATCCGCATCATCGATTCCGACGGACGCACCGTCGCCTCGACCACAGCCGACGTCAACACCGCCTTCGGCAGTGTGATCCGGTACACCCCGACCGCCCCGGGTGTCTACTACCTTGCGATCAATTACATCGGTGGAGCCACGATCGGCTCGGGCATCAATCTGACGTACTCGCTGCTCGTCAGCGGCATGGCTCCGACCACGCTCGGCTCGTACCGGACCGCGCTTGGCTTTGGTTCCTTCAACGACACCCGGCCCGTCGCATCGGATAGCGAGCTTGCCCGCCCGGTCGTGGTGCTCAATTCCGGCAGCGCGGGGTCGATCCGCGTGGGTACCGGCTTCGTCAACGGCGCCGGCGCCGAGGTCACGGCCGACGCACTCGTGAACACACTCGACGGGGCCGACCTGAACGCCACCATGAGCGGCTTCTCCTTCTCGGCGCCGGGGAACCTCTACAACATCACCACCGGCGGCGACATCGGCAGCGTCTCCACCGGTCTTACGGCTCCCAACGATTTCACCGTGGGCGGCAACTTCGGCACGCTCTACACCGGCCGCCTCGGCGCCGTCGGCGCTCGCCCCATCAACGGTGACGTCACCAACTTCGCCCTCAACGTCGGCGGGCAGATCGCCCTGCTCAACATCGGCGGCGGTGTTGGAATCGATCAGGATAACGCCGCCGGCGGGCTGCCCGTTCTCAGCAGTGAGCCGGTGGTGATCCGCACGGGCCTCGACCCGGACCTGTCGGGCAATATCGGGCTGATCCGTCTCGGCTCGCACCTGGCGGGCGACACGATGACCATCGACACCTCCGCATCGCCCGGCTCGATCGTCGGGGGTCTGCTCGTTTCGCAGGATGTCGGTGACTTCGGCAACGCCATGCCGTACAACGGCGACTTCGGTATTTTCAGCGGGTTCAACGGCGTCAATCTCAACCTCGGCCTCGATTCCGACATCCGCTTCGTCGACACGCCCACGATCGACCTGCTCAGCTCCGCCGAGTTTGCGATCCCGATCATCTCGGGCCAGACGCTCTCTCTCGTCGACGACGCCGGCGGCCGGGTCGATATCTCGGTCACGCAGCGCGAGGTCTTTGGCATCACGGTCGGTCGCGTCTACGTCGTGCCCGTCGACGGCTCGCAGGGCGTGGCGATCGCACGCATCGAGATCGACGACCTTTCCGGCACCGGCACACTCGCCGGCGGTCGCACGCTCCGCATCCGCGGCGAGAACGGCCAAACCGTCAACGACATCATCTCCATCGGCCGCATCCTGATCCGCCAGTCCGACGCCTTCAGCGACATCGTGATCGAGGGCTCGGCGCAGATCGACGTCTGGCGGATCGACGCGGTCCAGGGCCTCCAGAGCATCACGCAGAACACCCCCCGGGGCGACATCGTCGCGATCGACACGAACACGCTGAACAGTCTCCGCATCCGCCAGGGCGATCTGGGCCGGACCGAGTTGCTCCAGTGGGGCCCCTCGGAGATCGGGCCGTTCCTCGGCATCGCCACCGGCGCAGGCGGCGTGGTTGCCGCGGCGATCGGCATCGAGCCAACGGTGATGGACGGCGACTGGAACGGGCAGACGTTCAGGCCCACCAACAACGCCAACTACGACGCGGCCAACGCCTTCCTCGACGACACCGGCTCACCCGTGGACGGCTACCTCAACGGCGTGATCGTCCGCACGGGCACCGTCAACCTGGTCGAAGCCACCGGGGGTATCGGCGACGTCATCTCCGTCAACCTCCAGGGCGACATCATCACCGTCCGCGCCAACAGCGACGGCATCACCGAAGCCGGCGAATTCGACGGCATCTTCGGCACCATCTTCTCGGGACGCGACATCGATCGCGTCGAGATCGGTGACGGCCTCATCGGCGGCGGCGCCGGCCCGCTCGCTTCCGCGGGCATCTTCGCCACCAGCTTTATCGACACCGTCAACGACAACGTGGCCAACGCGAACATCGAAGGCATCATCATCTCGGCCGGGTTCGACCGCGATCTCATCACCAACCCCCGGGTTGTGACGGTCGCTGGTATCGACAACATCCGCCTCACCCGGGGCGGCAGCATCCGCGACGCCTACATCTCCACTGCGGCCCGCATCGAACAGTTCTGGGTCAGCAACGGCTACGGGATCGACGGCGTGTACTTCGGCACGCTCGACGAGCTCACGGTCTCGCAGGGCGATATTTTCAGGTCTGTCATCGAACTCTCGAATCTGGACACGCTCACGATCACCAACGGCTTCTTCGACGCCACCGATCTGGCGGTCCGGTCCGAGGTCACCAACTCCATCGACGCCGCGGGATACCGAAACTCCACGCTTGGCGGAGACACGCTCGAGTTCCGGGTGAGCCGCATCGTCGTGGCCGAGGATCTCGAGCGTCTGCGGGCCGTCAACGGCGACATCGTCGACACTTCGATCTTCGTCACCGGGTCGGTCGTCAAGTCCATCACCGCCAACAACCTCATCCGCACCAACATCGCCGTCAGCACCACCATCAACGCGATCACGCTGGCCAGCGACATGCTCGCCAGCACGATCAGCACCGGTCAGCTTCGCACGCTCACCGTGGGCAACAGCATCCGCACGTCTTCGATCACCGTCAGCGGCCCGCTCATCAGCCTGACCGCGGGCAACCAGATCAACCGGACCGACATCACCGTCAGCGGCCCCGACGGCCGGATCGACCTCATCAGCGTCACCAACAACCTCGACGCCAACATCACTTCCTCCGGACGCGTCGGCACAATCACCTCCACCGCGGGCGATATCAAGGGCTCGATCACCACCACCACGGAGCGCGCCAACATCGGGCTCATCTCGGCCTTCCGCGATCTCGCGGTCGAGACCGACATCGGGGGCAACCTCAGCCAACTCGTCGTCGGACGCAACATCGGCATCGCCGATGACCCCAGCGTCATCCTCGTTCGAGGCCAGGTCGGAACGCTCAACGTCGCCGGCGGTCGCATCTTCTCCGACCTTCGCGTTGGCGAGGGCATCACCGCCGTCACCATCGGCGCGGCCAACAACCTCCCCTCCGACCCCAAGAGCCCCGACGGCGATATCGAGGCATTCGGTCGCATCCAATCCATCACCATCACGGGTGACTACGACGGCACGATTAAATCCGAATCCGGTGGCATCGGCAGCATCACCATCACCAACGGCTCGTTCCTGCCCGACGCGGCGATCATCGCTCGCGACGGCGGCATCGGCAGCATCATCATCGTCGCCGGCCACCTCATGGGCGACATCTTCTCCGACCAGTCGATCAACCTCATCCGTGTGGTCGCCTCTTCCGACGGCGTCTTCGGAGACGTGGGCATCAACCCCAACCTCTCCTCGGGCACCGCGACGAGCGATTCCAGCCGCAACCAGCTCCCACCCGGAGTGGTCGCCACCAGCGCCATCGACGGGCCCGTGATCGTTTCGCTCCGTGGCATCAACCAATTCATCGTCACCGGCGGCTCGATCTTCGACGCCACCATCTACGCCGGCACGAATCTCGGGCTCCTGAGTGTCACCGGGAATGTTCAATCCGACGGGCAGCAGGCCGACGATGCCTCCGTCACGATCGCCGCGGGTGATCAGATCCAGAACGTCCAGATCTCCGGCGGCGTGAGCGACACGCTCTTCCTCGCCGGCGTCACGAGCTTCGGCTCGTCGCCCATCTTCAACGTCCTTGATCCCACGTACACAGATCGCGCCGGCGGCACCGGCGCCGCGGCCGACACCATCAAGTCCGGACGCATCCAGAACGTCAGCATCGGTGGCAACGCCTTCGACGTCACCTTCAGCGCGGGCATGGTCGCCGGCGTGGACGGCCAGTACGGCACGGGCGACGAATCCGTCGTCATCGGCCTGAGCTCCGTCAACGATCTCACCATCGGCGGCACACGCACCAACGTCACCGTCAGCGCCGACCGCAAGTGGTACACACTCAACGGGCAGGTCATCACGCCGGCCATCCAGAACGCCACGCCCTCGCTCAACAACGCCGGTCGGAACGCACCCAACGAGAGCGGACTGATCGAGCCGCTGACCGGCGCCTTCTCGGGCGGCGGCATCAACCTGGGGAACCTGGGTGTCGTCGTCGACTTCGGCACCACGAGCACCTTCTCCTGGAACGGCACGACGTTCACCGTCGAGGCCACCTCGACCCAGCAATCCGCCGCCAACGCCGACGCCTCGCGCGGCATCGTCTGGGACTTCGCCCGCGGCCGATTGATCCTGGCCAACACACGCCTGGCCGATGGCGTGATCATCACCGTGCTCGACAACGACAACGACTCGAGCACGCCCCTGCCCGAACTCATCGACTTCGACATCGTTTCCAACGACGAGGCCTCGATCGGGCTGATCAGAGTCATCGGAGATCTCCGCGGCAACTCCGACATCATCATCGACAACTACGCCCGCACCATCGACGTCGACAACTTCGAGGGTGACGGCCAGTTCATCGTCGGCGCCGACATCGGATCGCTCACCGTGGCCCGCTTCGCCGGCGGCAGCATCACCGCCAACTTCGTTGACACCTTCACATCCACACGCAGCGTTGTGGCTGCCAGCGGCCTCGTCCCGACGATCGACTTCTCGGGCGTCCGTTCGTTCAACGTCACGCAGAACCTCACGGCCATCGTCAACATCGATCGTTCGATCTCTCAGAACCTGACCGTCGGCGGCAGCATGGTCCAGTCGCTCGTCCGCTCCGGCGGATCCGTGACATCCATCAACGCCAACTCCATCTCCCGCACACGCATCAGCGTCGCCAACACCATCAACACCATCAATGTCACCGGCAACGTCTTCGATTCGGCGATCCTCGCCGGCGGCGACCTGGGCAGCGACGCACAGATCGGCGCCGACGGCGACTCCGCCTCGGTCGACCGTGCCACCAGCGGCAATATCGGCGCCGTCAACATCGGTGGAAACTTCACCGAGTCGGACATCGTCGCGGGATTCCTCCGCGGCCCGGACGGTTTCTTCGGCACCGACGACGACATCGCCGCCAGCGGCATCTCCTCGCTCGGCGTCGTCACAATCGCGGGCACCGCGACCGGGTCCAACGCCAACAGCGAGTCCTACGCCATCGCTTCGGCGGGCACGCTCACGCTCGTTTCCGTCAACGGCTCCAACGGCAATTCCATCGGCAACTTCTCGATCGATGAGTTCTCGGGTCTGCCCCTGCCGATCACGGTGACCAGCTTCAAGATCAATCAGGACGCTCGCGTCTACACCGCGATCTTCAGCTTCAACCAGGACATCGACACCAGCACCTTCAGCGACGCGCTCACGGTCAGCCAGGTCAGAGACGGCGGGACACTGATTCCCCTCGACAAGCCGAACGCCACACCCGGCTCGGGCGATTACTCCATCGAGTTCGATGAGGCCACCCGCATGGTCTTCGTCACGATCGATCGTGAAATCACCGATGCGGAACTCCTCGACAACGGCGACGGCACCTACTCCCTCCCGCCCGATCCGACCGCGGGCGTCTACCGGTTCGAGCTCGATGCCAACATCCTCCGGGCCCGTGTCAGCCAGGCACGGCTCGACGGCGACGGAGATGGCTTCGCCGAAGCGAACGATACTTTCAGCGTCGATGACATCGTCGGCGACGCGGGCGATGCCGCCGGCCCGAGGGATCCCGAGCAGGTCGACGTACTCTCGGATGGCTCGCTCATCGTCAACTACTTCGGCCCGATCGACCTCGATCAGATCTTCGATTCCAACACCAACCCCGACAGCCTGCCCGATCCCAACAAGCCCTTCAGCCTCCGCGGCGCACTGGGCGATCACCCGGATCGCGATCTGAACAACTTCGGTTTCGGCAGCGACATCGACGTCTACCAGATCACGCTCCAGGCCGGGCAGATCCTCCAGCTCGGCGAGCTGACCGGTCCCGCGTTCCAGGCCCAGCGCAGCCTCTACTTCCAGCCCACGGGCAACGGCACGCCCGAGCGGCTCTTTACGCAGCAGGGCTCGTCGTTCATCCTCAACAACTTCTTCAGCAACTTCGGAGCCGAGACCGACCAGGCCCTGCCCCTGCCCGTCCAGCCCGCCACGATCACCGACCGCTCAGACGGGGCCGCGATCCTGATCAAGGAATCCGGAACCTTCTACATCGTGGTCGAAGCCGGCGCCACTCCCAGCAACTCCTGGTACACGCCCGGCGACGTCAACAACGTCACCGTCCAGCCCAACCAGATCGGGAACTATGAGTTCGCGGTCAATGTCTTCGACGACGGGAACTCGGGCTTCTCGACGGGCAACGACGCGGGCAACGGCACGCTCGTTGTGCAGGCGCCGCCCCTCTCGGTCTTTGCCGATCCCGACGACTCCGTCGTGATCGGGGACTACACATTCTTCCGCATGGCCGGCGCGGACGGTGTCTTCGGCAACGGCGACGACATCGTCACGGGCACCTCAGCCGACGGCGAACGCACTTCCACACGCCAGGGCACGAAGCTCACGAACACCATCACAAGCTCGATCGGCAACACCGGGGTCACCGGTCTGCCGGGCGAGGTCCAGTCCGACGTTGATATCTGGCACCTCAACAACCGCCAGCCCATCGCGCCCGGCACCGTGATGACCATCAAGGTCAAGCTCGCCGACATCGGCACCGACCTGGGCTCCACGATCACCACCACGAATGACACCTTCGATTCGCTGGCCGATTTCGCCGACTTCGCCCAGAGCGTTCAGTTCGGCCTCTTCGACACCACCAACTCCTTCGAGATCGGCGACGCCAACATCGTCTTCAGCCCCACCGACTTCGCCTCGAGGGCCGGCGAACCAAACACCATCATCGCTGAGAACGGAGCGACCCGCTACGGCTTCGACGCAAACGGCGACTTCTACATCACCTTCGTCGTTCCGCCCGCCATCGGCGGCGCCTCCAACGCCTCGGGAACCTTTGCCGTCTACCTCCAGGGCGCCTTCCGCGGCGACTACGAGCTCGAGGTTGTCACTCAGGGCACCGGCTCCTTCACTCGCAGGAGCCAGAACGTCCTCATCGAAACCGGTGGAGGCTCGATCGACTGGCTCACCGTTGATGGATCGCCAATCGACATTGGCGGCTTCGACGCCCGTTCGCTCGGCTTTACAGGCCGCGTGAACAACGTGCCAATCAACACCTACGTCCTGAGCCAACTCGTCGACCGGCTCAACAGCGTCTACGCCGCCGCGGGCTTCGACGTCACGTTCTCAACCAACCCCGCGGACTTCGAGTTCCAGGATTTCTCGACCGTCTTCCTCTCCAGCGATCAGGACCCAACAGGGCTGATCCTGCTCACGGACTACGGCTACTCCGAGCACTCGGACCCCTTCAACACCGACATCGAGGACGAGGCAGTCGTGTTCACCCCGGACCTCTCACTCCTGGGGCTGACCCCGTCGGCGACCGATCTGGATCGCTTTATCGACTCGCTCACCGCCTCGACCGGCCGGCGCGTCGGCGAGTTGGTCGGTCTGCGGTTGACCGCCCCACAGATCGCCGCGACCGACATCGACATCTTCAACGAGTTCTCGGTCGATTTCGGTTCGTTCTTCGGGGACTACATCATCCCGACCGACAGCCGCCGACTCGCAAGCCACCTCTCGTCGCTCGACGAAACCGGCTTCTTCCTCGGTCAGCAGGATGCGGCTTCGCTGCTCGACCGGATCCTCGCCAACTAAATCCAATCAAGGCCACACCTTGCACGAAGCAGGCCTCGCCCAAACGGGCGGGGCCTGTTTCATTCCGGAAGGGAGGGGTCAGTCGGATTCGCTGGAAACGAGCGAGGGCTCAGCAGCGGGCTTCTTCGGCGACGCCTTGTTGCGAGCCCGCGGCGCCGGTTTCGCCTTGGCATCGGCCTGCTTGGCGGGCGCCTTCTTGGCAGCGGCCTTCTTGGTGGTCGTCTTCTTCGCCGATGGCTGGCGCGCGGGCCTGGGTTTGACAACCACCGGGATCAGCGGCTCCGGCTCAGGATCGGCTTCGATCTCGGCTTCTTCCGTTCCCTTCACCGCAAGCGCATCTGCAAGCTTCGCTTCCAGCGCCGACAGACGCACGTCCCGCTGCTCGGCGGCAACCTGCATCTCCGCCTGTCGCGTGCGTGCACACTCCAGCTCGTTGCGGAGCTTCGCGTTCTCGCGCTCAAGCTTCGTCACCCGAGCCTCGCACGCCCGCTCGATCAGCTCGGCGATCCGCGCTTGAAGCGCCTCGTTCGTGCCCCCGATCTCGCCCCGGAGCCGGTCCGCTTCCGCGATCGTGCGTTCGAGCCGATCCAGCGCCTCGCCCGCCTGTTTCGCCTCGGCGAGCCGCGCGCCCAAGGCCGACTCGATCTCCCGGGCTCTTTCCTTCGCGGCCTCGCCCGCGCGTCCGAGCTCCGATTCCGCCCGGTCCCGCGCCGATTCGAGCCGCGCCTCG
>JBGSIX010000148.1:0-6089 GCA_041742315.1 Phycisphaerales bacterium
CCCGCGAGCCGCTTCGTCGCCTCGTCGTACGTGGCCAGAGATCTGTCGAGACGCCTCAGGCTCTCGGGGTCGATCTGGATGCCGTGCTCGCTGGCGGCCTCAACGAGCAGCCGAATCCCCCGCGTCCCCGGGAGCTGCCCCGCCAGCGCCACACCCGGGAAGGGGGCGGTGATCGCGGAAACCGTGCGCTGGCAGGTGGTGCGTTCGACCTCGAGCAGGCGCGACAGGCCGCTGGCGTTCTGAGCCGAGACTGGCATCGCGGCGAGAAACGCCAGGAGCTCGGACCGGATCGATCGGAGCGATCGCTCCAGATCCTGGAGATCCTCGGTGCGGAGTGGGGTGGAGCCCCGGGTTGCGGCGAGTGAGGCGGACATGGCGGCGGGCATGGTACGGATTTCAGGGATCGGGTGCCCGTCCCCCTCGATCGGGGAAGTTTTGTCAGCGATCGGCGGATGTTGAAACTTTGGGGTTGACACGACCGGAGTTTATGCCCAAACTGTGCTCAGCACAAGCTCAGCATGGAATTTCGGGGCCCGATTTGGAACGGACCCAAGTCCCATGAGACAGACTGGAAGGATGATCACAATGAAAAGCAGAATCGCATGGCTGGGGTGCCTGGCGTCGGCGGGGCTGGCCCTGTCCGCGGCGGGCCAGGTGGTGACCACGTTCGACAACGGCACCGAGGGCTGGTCCGTCAGCGGCCGCGACGACATCTCGGGCTCGGGCGGCAACCCGGGCGCGAACATGGACGTCCTCCTCATCGACGTCTTCGGAGCCGACATCCGCAACAACACCCACGCCGACTTCCTGGGCGACTACACCGCCCACGGCTCGTTCACGATGTCCATCGACATCCGCACCAACAACATCGATTTCTTCGGCCAGCAGGTCACCCGCGACCTCGTCGTCGAGTTCCGCGACTACACCAACGACCAGGGCTACCCGTGGACGAGCGTCTGGCTCAACCTCGGGCTCCTCGACGCGTCCGCATCGGGCGACAACGGCGACGGCTGGGTGACCTACACCTTCACCGTTGAGGATCCCAATGCCGCCGACCTGCCCGCGGGCTGGGGCGGGTACGGCTACGAGGACCCGGTGACCTTCGAGCCCATCCTGCCCCCGGGCCGGACGTTCGAGAGCGTGCTGGCGAGCGTGGACGAGATCGCGTTTACGACCTTCGTGCCGGGCTTCTTCTTCGGGTTCACCAACTTTGCGCTCCAGATCGACAACATCACGCTCACGCCCGCTGGCAGCGATTGCGCCGCGGATGTCAATGGCGACGGCGCGGTGACACCCGCCGACTTCACCGCCTGGGTCGCCGCGTTCAACGCGCAGGCCCCCGAATGCGATCAGAACGGCGACGGCTCCTGCACCCCCGCGGACTTCACCGCCTGGGTCGCCAATTTCAACGCCGGCTGCTGAGCGAGCACACACGCACAGCCAGTCAAGAGAGCCGACGCCGCCCATCACTCCCGGGCGGTGTCGGTTTTCTTGTGTTGTGAAAGGGGAAGACCGCCCACTCACGGGGGCGGCTCGCAAGAGCGTGTCAGATGTCCTTGGCGAGGATGAGCGAGACGTAGTTCGTGTAGGGCCACTGCCACTCCTGGACTTCCTCGTAGCCCCGGCGCTGGTAGTAGCGCAGGAGCGCCGAGTCGGGGCGTGCCATGCTCAGCGCCATCTGCGTGTTGCCGAGCTCCTTGGCGCGTCTGACACAGGTGTCCAGGAGGCGTTGCCCGACGCCGATGGCCTGGAGCTGCGGGTCGACGCCGAACATGGCAAAGTGCGCCACGCCCTCGCGGAGGAAGTACTCGGGGAAGGTGACGCGTTCGTGCTCGTTGAGCAGGACGACGCCCACGATGCGCTGGGTGTCCTGTTCGTGGTCCATGAAGGCGAGGTAGCACTCGCTGTTGAGGACGCGGTCGAGCGTGCGGGCGTAGTCCTGGCGCCCCGCGAGCGGGTCGAGCCCGATGGCGCGCTGGCGGGCGTAGGCCCGGTGAAGCAGGTGCGTGATCTCCTCGATCGAGTCGCCCGTCAGGAATCGGCGGATCGTGACCGGAGCGGCGGGGTGCTCGGGTGAGGATTCGCTGGCGGTGGGCATCCGGCTCGGTTTGGGCTGATCCATGACCCAAACGATAGACTTGAGGACGATGAATGTCCGCGATGAATACGGCGTGAATACCGGGCCCGTTCCGACGAAAGCCATCCCCACGCAGGGAGCGTTCCGAGTCCGTGTGCGGTACGCCGAGTGCGACCCGATGAACGTCGCGCACCACGCCAGCTACGCGCCCTGGCTCGAGATGGGCCGGACCGAGCTCCTCCGCGAAGGCGGCGTGAGCTACGCCCAACTCGAGCAGGCCGGCGTGTTCCTAGTCGTGACCAAGCTCGAACTCAAGTACCGCAGGCCCCTTCTGTACGACGACGTGATCGAGGTGCGGACCAAGGCCCACGAGTCGGGACGGATCAAGATCCGCCACTCGTACGAGCTGGTCCTGGTGGAGCGGATGGGCCAAACGCCCGATCCGTCGAAGGACCCCAGGGTCCCGATCGACGGCGTGTGCGCGGTCGCCACGAGCGAACTGGCGTGCGTGGGGCGGGATGGGAGGCCCGGGGCCCTGCCCGAGTGGCTCGTGCCCGCCGAGGAATGAGGCCAAGCGTTCGCGTGGAACGCATATTCTGTCAGGACAGGCACCAGGCGGTCTGATTGAAGTCAAACCAGCGGAGCGGCGATGCCAGAGTCAGTCACAGACAAAGTCCGCCACCCGATCCGTCGGCGGTTTGTCTGCAAGACGATGGGCAACAAGAAGCTGCTCTGCCTTCGGCTCCTGTTCATCGTGCCGCTCGTGCTTGTGCTGTTGCTGGTTGTGGTCGCGCAGACCGGGCTGGCGGGCGTGCTGATCCTGCCGGCGCTCGAGAAGGAACTGGGCGTGGAGATCCACGCGGGCTCCGTCTCGATCAACAGCTCGGGCCTCCTCGTGCTCGACAACGTGCAGATCCGCGCCCCGGGCATCGACGGCCCGGGCGGCGAACTGGGGCGCGTCCGCCGCATCACCGCCGATGTCGACTGGGGCGGCTCGATCTCGGGCAACGCCTCGGTGAAGTCGATCACGCTCCAGTCGCCGAGCGTCAGACTGAGCGAGGACGCCCAGACGGGCGTGGTGAACTTCGCCTCCTTCAAGCTCCCCGAGACCTCGGGCGTCAGCGGCCGCGTCTCGCTCCCGAGCGTCCGGGTCGAAGAGGGCAGCATCGAGCTCTGCGAGCACTACGGCTCCTCGATCCGCGTGCTCAAACGCATGAACATCGACGGCGCCCTCCTGCCCGACGGCGACGATGCGTACAAAATCGCGCTCACGCAAACGGGCACCCGGGCCGGCATCGATCTCTCGGGCACGATCGACCGCCTGGGTGTGGAGGTGATGCTCTCGGGGCTCTCGCTCGACGAGTGGGGGCCCGCGAGCGTGCCGGGCAGGCTCCGCCCGTTCGTGGAGATGCTCGACGTCAAGGGCGAGATCAGCAACACGACCTTCAGCATGAGCTCGACGGGCACGGTGACAGCCGCGGTGCACCTCAACGGCGTGGCGATCACGCTCCCGATCGACATGAACGAGACCTCCGGTGCCGGGCGCATGCGGATGACCGACGTCTCCGGCGCGATCAGCCTCCGCGACAACGAGTTCACAGCCGAGATCTCGGGCCTGCTCGAGGACGTGCCCTACGAGGTCGCGCTGACCTACGACGGCCTCACCGCCGACGCGCCCTTCCGGGGCAACTTCAAGGTCCGCGGCTACAACATGGCGACCAACCCCGACATCGTGCCCTTCCTCCCCGAAGAGGTTGGGCACCGGCTCCAGCAGTTCGCAGGCTCCTCGCTCATGGCCCAGTCCACACAGGATCACCCGATCAGCCCGACGGCGATCGTCGACGCAAGCGTCTCGCTCTGGCGCGAGGCGCCCACGCCCGACGGACCCGCCGAGCTCGACTTCCGCGGCAATCTCTCGTTCACCAACGGCACCGCCGCGTACGAGGTCTTCCCGTATCCCTTCCAGAACATGGCCGGCAGCGTGCAGTTCGACCGCCGGCGCATCCGCATCGAAGAGATCCGCGGCGTCTCGCACACCGGCGCGACGATCAGCGCCTCGGGGCTCATCGAACCCATCGGCCCGACCGCGAGCGTGAACCTGCAGATCGACACGGTCAATGTGCCGCTCGACGACGTGCTCGAAGAGGCGCTGGGCCCCAACCGCGGCGGGATCGTGGACGAGCTCTTCGACGACCGGCGCTACGCGCAGCTCGTCGAGCGGGGCCTGATCCTGACGCCCGAGCGCGCCAAGGTGCTGGCCGACCAGCGCGATCGGCTCGAACTCGATCTCACGCGTGCCAAGCGCGACAGCGCAAGCGAGGGCCGAGTCGATCAGCTGAGCGCCCAGCTCGAGAGCGTCCGCGATCAGCTCCGCACGCCCGTGTTCGAGTACCGGGGCAAGGCGGACCTTGGCATCAGGCTCCGCCGCGAGGAGGGCGAGGTCTCGCACTGGACCAGGCACATCGAGGTGCGTCTGCCCCGCGCGGGCGTGGTGCTCCGTGAGTTCCCGCTCCCCATCGACGCGCGCGACGTGGTCGTCGTCGTGACCGAAGAGACCGCCAACATCCTGCGCGGCTCGTTCAGGCCCCTGGGCGGCGGCGGCGCGGGGCTGACGGGCATGGCGGATCTGCACGACGCTCAGGGCAAGCCCGCGTTCCGTCCCTCGTTCCGCGTGCAGGCGGACCGCGTGCCGCTCGGGAATCTTCTGAGCTTCGCGATCGCGCCGCCTCTGGTCGAGGGCGAGAACGCCAAGCACAACGCGGACCGCAAGGCCGCGGCGGACATCGTCGAGCGCCTGGGCGTGAGCGGGACGTTCGCCGCCGACGGGCTGGTGCTGACAAGACCCAACGGCAAGATGGGCTTTGATATCCAGATCACGCCCGACAACGTGGTGCTGGCCAGCGAGCCCCTGCGCGACCGCCCGCCGATGCTCGTGGGCGATCTCGCGGGCGATCTTCGGCTCACCGAGCAGGGGCTGAGTCTGAACGCGACGGGCCGCGCCTACGGCGTGGACGACGACGCCTCGCTCGAATCGCCCGTCGCGGTGCGCGTCGGCGCGGATCTCGACTGGTCGGGCGATCAGGGGCTGCGCTACGACGCGAGTGTCGAGGCGGACGGCGCGCTGCTTGAGCTCCCCGCCGAGCAGGTCGTCGCGGCGCTCTCCAAACCGGGTGGCGATTCGCTCGTCTGGATCCGCCAGACGTTTCGCCCCTCGGGCAAGGCGGACATCCACGCCAGGCTCACCTCCGACGGCAACCGCCCCGTCTCGGACATCCGCGTGACGAACATCGAATCGGCGCAGGCGGATTACCTGGGCGGGCGCATCGAGCTGCGTGACGCGCAGGGCGAGGCGCGGGCGCTGCTCGGCGAATACCGCACGCTCTCAACGGACGGACTGACGGGCGAGCTCTACTACGAGGGCGAGCGCGCCGGGCACGCCGCGATCGCGGGCACGCTCGGGATCGACGAGGTGGGCGAGGACCCGGGCCGGGAGCTGGCGATCGCGCTCGACGGTGGCGCGTTCGATTCGATCCTCGCCAGGCGCATCGTACGCGACGTCGTGGGCGGCGCGGTCGCGAAGGAATACCTCGAGCACAGCGTGCGAGGCGGCTTCGATGCCGTCGTCTCGATGACCAAACCAAGGCCCCACCTCGGCGACGAGCCCGCCACGGGCGTGGCGCGGATCGCGTTCGTCGAGACGACCATCGAGCCCAAGTGGGCCGAGCTCACGCGGATGGGCACGACGGTGGCGCTGGGCAACATGTCGGGCAAGCTCATCGCCAGCAAGCAGAACGCGCGGATCGAGAGCATCGCGGGCTCTTCGGAGAAGCTCAGTGTCTCGATCTCGGGCGGCGCCACGCCCGACGGCTCGGGCGGGACGATCGCCGACGTCACGTTCGACTTCGACGCGGCGGCGCTCGGCAAGGAAGTCCGGGCCGTGCTCCCGGTGCCCGTGCTCGAGGTCCTGGACGCGACGCAGGTCGAGGTCGCCGGCCCGCTCGAAACCGCCGAC